>NZ_JZEY01000054.1:305580-611161 GCF_000969445.1 Devosia chinhatensis
CTCTCCAGCTTCATGATGCGCTGGGCCTCGCTTCGAGACACCATCAGTCCCGACATGCCGGATGCTTGCTGATCGATAGCCCTGAGAGGCAGCGTGCCGTCCAGCACTAACCGCAGCACCTCGGCCCGCGTCGCGAACATCTTCGTTGGCCAGTACATGTTGACCAGATCCTCCGGCGCGACCGACACGTCAGGCCTCACCAAGGAGCGAAGACCGTCAAGGAACGCGCTTGCCGTTCCGGGCTCGAAGTACCAGTTGTTCCACTGCGCATCGCGAAGCCGCCGATCGCGCTTGTCGCCTCGCTTGCCCTTCGCTGGCTTATTCCTGTCGAATGGGCGGCACACGTAGGCGAGGTGACCCAGGTCGGCCAGTTCGATGGCGATCTGCCGACGAACGCCAAGGATTTGCATCACCGCATCCATGGTCTCAAGGCTGCGCACGCGCTCAAGGTAGGGTCCCACAACGGCCGGCGGCATCATGTTGCCGATGGGATGATCCGATGCGACAGGATAATCGAGCGTCTTCGCAAGCCGCATCGACAACTCGACGTTCATTCCGAGTTGCGAGGCGATGACGCCCATTGGCACTCCCACCGCCGGCGCACCATCAACAACGATGCGATGAGGGACGATGAAATTCTTTTCGGCATGGCGATCGATCTCCTGCCTAATGGCAGATGCCAACGGGCAGTCCGAGCGGATGCCAGGCTCGTTTCTCAGCCAGCGCAGCAGGCTTCCATAGGTTCGAATCGTGCTGGTTCTATCGGCTTCCGTGCGCCTGCTCACCAGTTCGTCCAGCAATTGGTCCAGGTTGACTGGAAATTCGGCAAGCGCACGGTATCCGGCCCGCAGCAGTTGCCCGATGCCGAACGCTCTACGAGCCTGGTCGACGGTCATCGTCTCGGCAAGGAGGCTGCGTCCAAGGCGCTCCATAACATGCAGGGCCTTGCCCAGACTCGTGCTGTCGAGCAGAGGATGAGGGTGCTGACCGGTGCCCAGCAGCCGGTGCACGACGTAGCTGTCCACCTCGGCATCCACAGCCGACACGGAGCATGCTTCGACCTCTCGAAGGTCGTGCGTCAATCGGCAATGGGTCATGGCGTGCTCGCCATGGCGCAATGGCTTGTCGCAACCGCATCGATTGACGAGCTCGACACCATGGAACGGGCAAGCGGTCACGGTGGTCACATCCCACCACACCCGGTGATATGGTTCCTCGGCAAGACAAGCCGGACACCAACGCCGCCACATCTCGCTGAAGTACTCGGATCGCAGCCATTGCCCCAGTAGTTCGACGCCTTCATCGAGCCGCTGTGCCGTCGCATGCCGAAGCATCTCCTCATCGGCTCCGCAAAGGTGAGCCACTAGCATCAGGTCGGCCTTCGCTACCGAGTGGTTCGACGGCACGCCACAGTTGCGCAGCACTCGACGGAAGCTGGATGAGCCATTATGGGCGACAGTCCGCAACAGAAGCGCGTGCGCCGGCTCATCGGCTTGATGAGCCACCTGTAGGGGAAAGGGCCGTCTTGATGTCGTGTCGACCCCGGTCATTTGGCGAAGTCCGGCAACTTCTGCTTGGCCGAACGCAGGTTGGTGACATCATCTGCGTGGGGGTGGACGTCGGTGGCGGCCACATCTTTCCGAAAGGTGAGCTCGCGCCGACGCCGAGAACTTGGACCGAATGGATTGGCTCGCCTCCTATCACCACGACGAAGAACCTCGAATGCGGACGACAAGCTTGGATCGTCAACTGCCTCCTTCCCATCGTCATAGGCGTAGGAAGTCGCTCGGAAGAGCAGCTTCATGACGTGGTCGAGCAATCCGTCCGTGGCGAGATGCATCTTCTTGGCCATAGCGGCATCACCCAAGGGGGAGGCGCAGGGGAGCGGAAGTTCGCCCTGAAGACCCTCCATGATCTCGGTCCATTCCTTTTTGTCGCCGGCATCGTTCCAGTCGAACGGAAGCATGGGGAGATCACCGCCGCTCCGGCGCCGGAACTGCTTGTAGATGTCGTGCAGGCTTGCGAGCTGCTCGGTGCCGGCGAACACGCATTGACAGATATTCTCCCCCAGCAATTCCTTGAGACCGCGGACCGCCTTGCTGGCGAACCGCTCGGTCCTGTCCTCCACCACGTGGGTGAACTCATCGAAGATCAGCAGTTTGACTTGTTGTTGCGACATCTGCCGAAGAAGCACCGACTTCAGGTCCGTGACGTTGTCACTGCTGGCCTCTTCCGCGCCGAGCGCCAGAACCATGGCCTTCAGCATGTTGGGCAGGGTAGGGTTCGCCGGCGTCGATACGCGGACCACGGGTCGCTTGATCCCGCTCGGCGTCTTGAACGGCCCGCCATAATGACCGACGAACTGACGCAGGACGGTGGTCTTGCCAACACCGGACGGTCCATACAGCAGCCCTGCCGTCGCCTCCATGCCCGTGCCCGCCTCGTTCAACACGTCCTCCAGCCAGTCCCAGGCTTCGTTGTACTGGGAATATTCGATCACCTTCGTGCCGATGACCGTGAGGATGCGCTTCTTTTCAGGGTCCTGCGTCGTCAGGATCTTCGCGATGTCATCGGGATACATGCCATCGATATTCTTCAGCAGCTCAAGATTCAGCATTGATGAACCTCAGTGGTCTTCTCTCGCGCCGCCCTCGGCGACTGGCAGGCACCGCCTGAACAGGTTCCTCGGGTTTGCCAGTAGCTGATTTCGGCTCCTCTTCTGGAACGCTGGAGCCTTGTTCCTCGCCCTTTTCATCGTCGGACTCGGCAACGGAGACCTGCTCGTCCGCTTTCGATGGAAAGGGATTCTCAGTGTGCTGCCTGCCAGTGTTGCGCTTCTTGCGCCGCTTTCTTTCTTCGATCAGGGCGTCGGTCGCTGCCTCATCTTGCTTGGCTGCGTCCTCATCCTCCTCGTCATGAAGAGTGAGGTCGAGGTGACCGTCCTCGTTCTGATCAACGATGGCTTTGCGCAGGTCCTCGATAATGTTCTTGCCCTTGCCGAGATAACGGGCCACCGCCAGGTTGGCTCGCTTGTTCTTGCGTGATCCGATCAGCTTCTCACCCAACTCGAACAGCTCGACCTTGGCCAGCAAGAGGTGTTTGAAGTGCAGGCGACGGCCGCCAGGCACGTTTCGCGAGGCATGTCGGCGGATGACGTAGTGCTGATGCTTAGACAAGCCCTCGGCATAGTCGAACCTGGTGCACGGAACCGAGAAACTGATGCCGCGATCGTCGTCAACGATCCACACATGCCCGATGTCCTGAGGGTCGTACCGAATGACGACGCGCGGGTCCTTGTCGAATCCCGAACGATACAGCGCCAATTCCGGCGAGTTGTACCGGAGCCCGAACAACGCGATGCCGCGTCGCTCTGCGAGTCGCTCCTCATAGGCGCCGACCAGTTCGATGAGGCTGGAGTGCTGCCGCACGAGGCGCGGTGGACGGATCGCCACGCCCTCTCTCCAAAGGTTGATCCGCAACTGATCCGTGTGAGGCTCAAAATCCTGATGATGGATATCGACGATGGCCTTTGTCACGATCAGCTTCATCGCGGACAAGGTGAGAGCGGCATCCTTCTCCGGATCGTAATCGCGGACGTTGTCGCCCATGCGAAGAACCTTGCCGGGAAACATGTCCAGAAACGAAGTCTGCACCGTTCCCCAGAAGCGTTCGATCTTGCCCTTCTTCCAAGGCTCGCCGGGCGGGATGTAGTCCACGTTGCAGCCAAGTGCCTTCGCGGACTCCTCGAAGGAGCGAGCATGGAAAGCGGCATCGTTGTCGATGAAGAATTGGAAGGGCACCCCGTTGACCGGGTAGTCGTTGCGAACCACCCTTCGACCGTCCTCGTCATCAGGGACCCAGTCCAGGTCCTTCATCTCGATGACGTGCTTCAAGCATCGCGCCGCCGCCACGTACGATGGCGGATCGAAACCGATGTCGAAGCCAGCAATGACCCCGGAGTAGCAGTCGATGGCTGCCATTAGGTACGGCGTGCCGAGGGGAAGCCCGGTTTTGTCATCGACCACCATCAATCTCAGATACTTGAAATCCGCTTCCACTCGCTCGAAGGGGAACGTTGGTTCGGGCCCTGTGCCGACCGGGTACATCTCCTGGCGCGTGACAGCCTTCCCGTGCCGCCTCAGCAGGCGCTCTGCTCGGTTGACGTTGCTGCAGGCCGTGCAGAACGTTCTGTAGGTAGGCCAAAGCTGGGCCTCTGGATCCTCCTCCAGCAAGGCCTCCACAGCATCTCGCCCTCCGAGATACTTGACGCAGTGCGCAACCGCCACCTTGTAGGCAGTTGCCTTGGTTGGCCTGTCGAGTTGGAGCCACCGCGTCTTGCCTTTCTCGATCGCCGTCTTCATGTACTCGGCAAGCCGGTCGGTTCTGTTGCCCTTCCGACGAGAGGATGGATTGAGAGCGCGAATGTCGCGGCCAGCTCGAGCCCAATCCTTCCACCAGCGGTAGACAGTGCTCCAGGAATGCGATCCGGTGTCGGAATGAGCTGCCGCAACGGAGTCGCAAACGGGCTGCAATCTTGCCTGTGAGCGGCTGAATTCCGGACCAAGATCATCGATGGCCTTGCAGTAGCGAAGGCGCCGCAGCATCTCGCGTCGTTCGGAAGCGTTGAACGCCCTCAGCGACCTGCGCAGCGACTGCTGGATGCCGATAGGAAGACCGAACTCGTCACGGGAGACGAAGAACAGTTTTTCGGCCTGCCACCAGGCCTTGATGTCGGCGCTGGAGATCTTGTGCAGGGCGTCCGGCGCGTCCGGGTCCGAGAAGATGAAGCCGACTGGCTTGCGAGAGCCGCCTTCGCAAATGAGGCGTTTGCCGTGCAGCTCGATCGCGTCGCCGGTGCGGAGGTAGACGTCGTTGTCATCCTCCTCACGCTGCGAAGGCTGGTTGCCCATGTAATTCATCGGACGTTCCGCCAGAGAATGGTGTCTCCATCGAACAATCGTCCGAGGGAGAACTGCAGCTCGCCTGTCGCCACCATGTTCAGGACGGTGGCGTAGGCGCGAGGATAGGTAAGCACTGCAGTGCCGACAATTTCGTTAAGGGTGAACTGCTTGGTGCCGTCTGCGATCTGGGCGACAAGACTTCGTTCTTCTTCGGTTACCAAACCCTCTCCGGCTTGATGAACGATGAGCTTGGCGTTGGTCAGCCGAGGTTCGATGTTGATCGTCCTCTCGGTGAAGATCAGCAGGTGACGCCCGGCTTCTCGTGCCTCGTTTTTCAAGCGTCGCAAACGATGATGGGAGGCAGCCTTCTGCAGGCTCGTAAGCACCTCGATGTCCACGATGCGATGCGCCTCAGATCTATGTCCACGCAAGGCAAGGGCGTATCTCGGCTGGTAATTCCTCCGCGCGAAGCCATCGAACCAAGGAAGAGGTTCGGCCTCCTTCGAGACGTAGGCAACCGATGGATGGACTTCCGCCAAGCAGAGGAAGTGGAAGGAATCGAGACCCTCATAGGCTACGTTTTGGCGAAGCTTCGAGGAGTAGAACCAACCTTGATGGGATGCGCGACTGCCCCGGCCGCCAAAAGGCTGATGTCGGCCATTGTCGCTGGGGGTGTTCGCGCGCACAACGCGCGGCTTTGAAACGGCTGTAGGCATGAGCGAGCTCCATCGGGTTGGATGGCGGCCCTGTTGCTGAATAGGACGAGAGCCGCAGATCACTGGGTGCGGCTGGCCATAGGAATGGCGTCCGCGAGCGAGAGCGTTCTGCGGGTATGGAGGCGTGGAAGGTCTGTGCCTGACGGTCGGAGTTCATTGTTTTCACCTTGATGGTTGTGCGGGGCAGGCCAGCAGCCTGCGACGCAAGGACGTAGCGGCCCAGCGGTCGGGTGACCGTGGGCTGATTGAAGGGTGCGGCTGGGAAGGGTGAGGGCGGCGCTACGCCCGGGCGAGATCCTGCCCCGAAGCGTGCACTGCTGCACCGCGGTCCTGCCGCGCGCCAAGGGGCGATATGAGGAGAATCTGGCTCATGCGGTCTCCATAGAGCAGAAGCGATCGCCGTCCATGAACGGCGATGCTCCGGTTTGATTCAAATTGCCTACAGCCGCGGCAGGTTGAAGTTCTGTCGGTTGCCGCCATCCGGGAACGGGATCACGCCTTCATCGAATGCAGGACGTTCGAGGCGGACCTGGCGCTCGGCATCGAGCTGGACCGAGCGGGCGATCGAGACGAGCGCGCGGTTGGCCGCATGCTCGAAGCTCTCCTCGCCTAGCTCGTCGTGAACGCGCACGAGGCGCGTCAGCACGCGGATCAGAAGATCATCCATTCTGCGCGCCCTCCGAAGCGGCCGGCCATTCTCGTGGCGCCTTGATACTGGTAATTGCAGCCAGGAACTGCGCTCCATTGAGCTGGCGGTGCGCCATGAGTTCTTCGGCCACGGCCACGATCCTGTCGGCATGCTGGCGGACCAAATGCATCGTCCGTGCATAGAGCTGACGCAGTTCTGCCTCCACGGCCGCTGCCAAGCGCGGGTTGATGGCCAGCACGTGTGGCAGTTCCGAGGTTCCGCCTTGATAGAGGAAGCGCTCTCCAAGGCCACCACTGACGTGGAGCATGCCGACGTAGCGCGTGGCCACGGCCAGGTCGCTGTCATCGCTGCCACCTGCGCCCATGCTGGGATCGCCGAGAATGACCTCCTCGGCAGCACGACCGGCAAGGGTTCTCAGGACAATCTTCTCAATGTCCTGGCGACGCGGCGAGTAGTTGCTGAACTCCGTCATGACGTAGCCGCCGGTGTTGCCACGCTGCACGATGCTAATCGCTGCTACCTCGCCAAGTCCAAGCACATGAGAGAGCACAGCATGGCCGGCTTCGTGAGTAGCAATTCTTTCAACGAGCCCGGCATCGCGTTCCTCCGGCGGCGCAATGGCATTGACCAAGTCGCGCATCTGCATGGGACGCTTCTGCTGCCGCGCGGAACGGCGTGCGTTCTTGACGTAGTCAACGACCATGGCGCCGCTTGAGCCAAGAGCGAGACGAGCCGCCCCCGTCAGGTCCTGTCCAGCGAGGTCCTGGCGCAAGTGCTGACGAAGAATGCCAGCGAGATCAGCTTCGTTGGGAGGATCGATGTTGACAATCGTACCGAAGCGGCCGGGACGTACTAAAGCAGGATCAAGTCGAGCACTGTGGTTGGTAGCTCCCACCAGGATGATGCCTTCGGTCTGACCGGCCACGGCGCCATCGAGGAGGGTCAGGATCCGCGCAATCAGCACGTTCCAGTAATCCGCGTTGCGAGAATCGAGGTTTTGACGCGAGGGCAGGGCGTCGATCTCGTCAAGGAACAGGATGCAAGGTGCCTGGGCACGCGCTTCCGCAAAGATAGTGTCCACGCGCTTGACGATAGCGTCGAGATAACCGCTGGCCTCGGCAAACCATCCGCCGACCGAAGTGGCGATCAACGGCACACCAGCGGACTTCGCCAGGGAGCGCATCATCGATGTCTTGCCGAGCCCAGGAGCACTGGTCAAAACGACGGCGGCGGAAAGGGACGACCATGGAATTTCACCACGGCGCCATTGGCCGAGGTCGTTGACTAGATTCTTAGCCCACTCCATGGCCTTGCCATAGCCGTGGAGCTCTTCCAGGCTTGGAACGTCCGATGCGACCGAACCGAGCTTGGCTTCCATGGCACCCTTCAAGCGATGAACGCATTCGGCGGCGGTGGAGCCGCGACGCATGCAGGACGTGATCTCGTCGAAGGTCAGGCCAGCACCCAGTCGCGCCGGCACGTCGATCGGCAGCTTTCCCGTGACCAACTTGATGACTTTCGCCAGGAGTTCCGGCGAAGGCGGCGGCAACATCACCGTGCGATCGGCAGTCGTGAGCAGGGCAGGCGAGAGGTAGCTCGCCTGCTGAGTAACCGCGAAGATACGCCCGCCTTCGACGAGCAGGCGCATCAACTTGTTTCCGTCATTGTCGCCCGTTTTGAAGCGTGCCGCTTCGGTGGGAGCGACGCCATCGTCCCAATCGGCAAGGTTTTTCACCGCCGCATAAATCGGTTTGACGTAATCCGCGCCGGGCACCTGCACGACAAGGGAATAAGCGTCGTGATCGCTGATCTCGTTGCGCTCCGATTTGCTGAGCGCGCTCTCCAGCATCAATTTCGGAAGTGCAATGTGCGCGTCGATGAGGTGTTCCTTGCCAATCGGCTTGCGCTTCGGAGGCTTGATCCTGCCCTTGTCCTCGATGATGACGGCGTCCCAAGCGGCGTCATAAGTGCTGTCGTTGTCCATTGATGGTCTCCGCTGCCGGCAGACGAGCGCGTTCGAGCACTCGGTGGTTGCTGGCCTTCAAGCCCTTGGGGCTGCTGTCTCAGGTTTGGATGAAGGCGCTTAGGAGCGCCGTATGTCCTGGCCACATATCGATGCGGAAACGGCGAACGCGCGAGGGAGCCGGCCAGCGGCAATGCTGCGGCAGGGGCTCAAATCGGCGATGTGCGCAGAGAGCGACATGGCGACTTCCTCGGTTCAGGTGTGAACGAATAGTGAACCCTTTGACAGTCTGTCAAGCGAGATCACAGATCACTCCAAACGTGGTAAACGCCAAAATATGATACTGTCAACATCATTCTTTCGTTGCGGATGCCGATGAGATTATGATACCTCCAACATCACAAATAGAGGCAGTAGAATGCAGATATCGAGTTGGGACGAGATTGAGCGCGACCTGAAGCTGGGCGTCTTCCTGATCACGGTGGCGGCACAGTCCCTGATCGGAGACCGCAGCAAGCCAGCCAAGGCATTCGGCAAGGCGGCACTTGGAGCCGGCCTGAGGGAGGACGAGCCGGCGATGGCCCAGGCCGACGAGATCGAGGACGTGCTCGACTTCGACGTCACCACCACGCACTTCCACCAGGTTGCTCGCCTCTGCTTCGACTTCGTCAACGATCGCACTCCGCTTGATCAGCTCGACGTCGGCGATCTGCAGAGCGACACGCTCAACTGGATGACCTACTTCCTGTCAGCCATCCCGCACGACGAGTATGCCACCCAGCTGGGTGTACATTCCAGCCGCTTCATTGAGCATGCCGACAAGGGAGGGGAGTTCCCGCTGCCCGGCCTTCACTTGGCGGCATCGGCCAAGGCTAATCTCGTCGAGTTCCTGCAGTCCTTCCCAGGCGAGCTCGAGCACGGCATCGGCTTCGCGCCTTACGAGATTGCGGCCATGGCCGGCATGAACATCGCATCGGTTCGCAACTTCATCGGCCCCGCAGGCAACAAGCCCATCCGCTCAATGCCGAGTAAGGATAGCACCGGTGTCTATGGGCAGCCGCTCGACACCCTTCAGTGGCTCGCCGGACGCCGCAACTTTAACCCGGGCCCGCTCAGCAGTGATTGGCTGCACCAGGTCGCCGATCGCGTTGAGACCCCCGAGCAGACCGGCGCGATGATCGGCATCTATGCCTGGACCAACCGCATCACCACCGAGATGCTGGCGGATCGATCCAGCCTGCCGGTTGAACTGATCGCCGGCTGGACGCGTGGCGAACTCACCACCACCGAAGACGCCGCCGCCATTGCCGAGGCCGCCGGCGTCGACCCCGAATTCTACACCGACCTCGTGGCCCGTTGCGGCGGCGTCACTGCCCGCATCTGACCCTGAGGACCGACCCATGCCGAACATCATCGAATCGCTCAACGCCAGCATGCTGCGGGATCCGCGCTGGACGCCGCACCAGGACCGCCGCGCCGGCGGCACCAAGTACATCTCCACCTTCGTGAACGGACGGGGTGACGTCATCGCGCTCGACCTTGGCTCAGGCGGCAAGTCCGCCATCTGGGCGCTGGCACGGTTGTCGCCTGGAACGCTGGCGCCCGCCGTGGATCGTGAGCTCTATCCTTCGGAACGCCCCCGCAATCACCACCTCAACGTGCCCGAGCTCAAGGGCAAGCCGCTGATGCGCTTCTACCCGCGCAACCGAAGCGAGGCGCAGCAACTCGTCGACTACTTCGCCGGCGCATGACCTCTTCCCGGGTCGGGGTGAAGGCTGGCGGCGGGGAAGACCGCATCTTTCTGTGTTGTTGCACGGCCCATCAGGGCCAACTTGCCCGGCCATTTCGGTGGCCGGGTCTTTCGCTTACTCGGATAAGCACAGCTCCGATTGCTATTGGTCAGATCGAAAACCAGTAGCGCTACGGTTCTTGGCGATCCTAGCCGATCGCTTTGCAATCTCGGCTTCAATAGCAGTTCTAACAAAATCTAGGCGATACTCGCCCTCTGACAGCACGGCATCAATTCGTGCAGTGGTGCCATCGGCAAGCGGCAGCTGTATTCGTTCGGTGAAGAGTTTCGGTCGACCCATGCGACCAAATGGGCGGCTTACGACTGAGTCGTCAACGACCATGCGTTTGAGAACGGCTCAGCAACTGCCAAAGCTCAAAACTTTGGGATGCACGACAATAAGAGCCGGTAGTTTGACTAGACTACTGACGAGACATTCGCTCGCGGACGCAGATGATCGGCGCGCATCAGTTCCACGATATGACCCTACCAGAACGAAGATCGACGATCTTTGACAGTGGTGCAAATTCAATCCATCGGTATCATATACATGTAAATCCATTAACCGCGATATCGGAGCAACGTAGTGACAGAGGATGAGCGCCAAGATGCCGACGTTTTGCGATGGCGCTTTTCTCGCCATCTAAATGATCTCAAACGTCAGCTGAGTGATGCAGACGGTGCGAATGCCAGGAGCGCGGTCATCATAAAGTGCCTACCTGTGACATCGGCCTATTTTCAATCAGAAATTCCTTGGCAAGAGGCTTGTCTCGACGAAATTTGGAAAGCTTGGGTAGCAAGCACATTTGATGCAAATGTCGGTGATGCCCGCACTCGTGTCGTTCAGTGGTGTACTGCAGGTGTCATTGGCTCCCTGATTTCTGAGACGTCACCCATAAGCGCTGACCAAGTTTCGACGCTCCTATCCTTGATGCTGGATCCATGATCCACTGAGCGCAAATCCTTGTCCAAAGGAAAGACTTGTTAAACCTTTTCATATACACGATACTTCACCGAAGGTAGGGTGGCTAGCTCGGGCGAAGCAGTGGCACCCTCAAATGACCTTCAAAAATCGTAATCCAGGCTCGATTTTCTTTGCCGGAGAACCAATAATGCCGTTCGGGGGGCAGTATATTTGGGTAAGGGTTCGGGGCGCGACTGGTCTGCAGGTGGCTGGAGCGAGAGACTAGCGAAGGGAGAAAAGTCCAAGGGGGAGCGCATTCGCGCTCTACTCGGAGATTCTCGTCGCCTGTCTGCGTCGCAAGATGTTCGCATTTCTCGCCCAGGCGTTACGACATCCACTGCTACGCGTTACGCAACCACTGCATTTCCTGATGCTTGGTTGACAATCTCTGCAGGCCGACCCGCCGTGGGAGCCGTGCTCGACTCTATTGAAGATGGCAAGGATCGCATTGTCCTTGCCTGGCCAGAGAAGCCAGGGAACGGTTTTACCTTGGCTGCTTTGGCAATGCGCGAGGCTCGCTCCTCTGGTCGGCTTGCATCTGCGACGGTTGCGGTCTGGCCGTGGCGCAATGGTCTGACGCGAGCTGCTCGATCGATCCTCGTTCATCCGCAAGACATCGCCGATACGGCAAAGCATGCAATGAACGATCACCGTGCTGGTGCAGCTTGGATGAACAGCGATGGTCTCGCGCATATCGAGTTGTGCATGCTGGAGATGCGTTTGCGGGATCTGCTTCCCGAGAATGCGCCTCGACGTCGACTTCGCGGGCGTCCGCGCATTGAGGTTGTGGTGAAGAATCCGACCCTTCTCGAAACGACCGCTGTCTTTCCACCATCTGCTGCTGGCTACTCGCCAGACGCCGAGCACACTTTGCGCAGGGTGAGTCAACACACCCACCTCAACGAAGCGGGTGCCAGTCTCACCAGCGCACGAGCATCGATTGGCAATCCGAAGACCACGCCTTTCGCCGTCTTGGGAGTGCCAGGCGAACGATCAACAAAAAGACTTAGTCGCTATCTCAATCATCATCTCTTGGAAGAGCGCCCAATCGAGCTGATTGTTGTGGACTTGACCAGGGCTTCAAGGACTGATCTTGGCGAGAACTGGGAAAAGCGCTTGGAAATTCTGCTCGAGACGCTGGATACCCTTGAGCGAAGGCGTCCTGCGATCGTTGCGATCTGCGACGACCCGTTCACGCTCAAGTCCTCCAGTCGCCTCATCCGTTCGCATAACGCCAAGATAAAGCCCAAGCGCGCGATTCCCACTGAGATTGGCCTGTACCTAGCCGACCGCGGACTGCTCAGCTCATCGCCAGATCTACCTGACCAGCTGCCTAAAGTTGTCTTTCACGCTGACATCAAAGATGCGTCGCTTAAGAGCTTGCGCAATGACTTGCTCGATCTTCTCAGGAGATTCAAGGAGGCAGGCAACCTCGAAGGTCTCCGGGCTGTCGCGACCGCGCTGTCGTTTGTCCGTCGAATAGCCTGCCTTCCCCTTGGCCTTAATGAGGCGCGCATCGCTTCCGGCATCTTATTCGATGCCGATGATGATGTGGATAGCGGGATCCGCGCCATGTTCCTTGAAGGTATGGCCCTAGCCGATCTGGCCGCGATTGAATCAAGCGGTGCTGACAATGGTCGGGCGCGGCCCATTATGCACCGCATCGAGCAGCTCGTGGCAGAATGGCAGGATGAAACCCCGGTATCCGCCAAGCTCAACGAATTGCTGTCTCCGCAGAATAAGCCACAGCGCATTCTTCTCTCCGTCCCCGACCGTCGAATTGCGGAGATTGCGCTGGGATCGGATAGGGCGATCGGATGGGACTGTGCAGTCTGCGACCATCACGAACTAGCAACGGTATTGGACCGATCCTACTACGACCAGCTCATTGTCACCGGCCCGACCTCGAAGGCACTTCGCACCATTTTGGTCAGTGAGAGTACACCCCCCGACGTGGTGCTGCTGGGCGACGCCTCTGGCGCGGGATTGTTGGCAGGAGAACTTCTCCCGCTGACCCGACTGGATGGTTTCTCAGCGGTGGCAGAGCGAGCGTCTGGGCTACAGGCTGCGCTCAAACGTGGTGGGCTCGACGAAAAGCTTAACCTTGGGGAGGCCGAGTTCCGCATTTCTCCCGCAGCGGGATCGAAGGACATCGATTTGAGCCGTGAGGGCGAACGCTATTCTGGTGAGCGCGTCAGCCTTCACACCTCAGCGCACCGGATCGTCTATCGTCCGAGCAGTGACGTGCTGGTGTTCACGTCTGGGGAGGCACGACTGTTTGAAAAGTTGCCCGCGCGTGAGATCGAACGTGGCGATTACATTCTGGTTCTGGATGAATCCACCCGAAACCGGATCCGCGCATCTTTGGCCACGTCTCACAAGAGTTTGGAGCAGTTGGCTAACTATCATCAGGCCATTGCGCGGCTGCGCGAGCAGATCCCTGGTGCGAGAAATTTGGACAAAGCTCGCGCTGTTCTGCGCCGCATGCGCGATATCGATCCCGATGTGGTGGACAGCGAAATCCATAATGTCCACCGCTGGCTGACCGCGGACACTGCTCCAGCGACAGGCGAAGGTACAAGACAGCCTGGTGCCGCGCGTGACTGGCCCCGCTTCAAGTTGTTTATGGAAGCCAATGAGGTCAACGAGCTACTGGCGAAAACATTCTGGGATTTCGCAATCGTGCCCACGCGTTCCTATCGGGTTCAAGAGGGCTTCCAATTCAATCAACGCGTTGTTCAGTTCGTGCTTGATCCGGAAAGCACTCATGGCGCCAAAGCTAACACAGTCGGCCTGAGACAGCTGTGGCTTTCGCTCCAGGACGCTGTCGATGAGGTCGAGAACATCGAAATTTTGAAAGAGGACCCCCGCCATGGCTGAGCCATTGCCGCTGCGCAGCATGTCCCCGGATGATCGGCAGATCCTCAAAGAAGCGGTGTGCGACGCCATTGTCGAGCGAACTCGTCGCGTTGTTTCAGGTGCGGGCGAGCAAGGCCGTTATATCCTCGGATCGAAGCCCTCCAGGGTTCTCAGCAGCGGGTTTATCCTACCGCGTCACGACCAGAACGGTGACGACGAGTCCAGCGACATCCGCTTGCCGGCTCACGGCCTGGATTTGCGCGTCCGTGGAGACGCTGGGCAAATCGAAATCGCGCCAACCCTGTCGGTCTATATCCGGATATTTCCCACCGCCGATGACCTCTTCGAGCGTGACGGTCGGCAGCTGCCCAGGGCTGAGCTCTCTAAAGAGGCTGAGCTCATGGTAAAGGAACAGATCAAACAGCGCATGAGCAATGTGCCAGAGCTGCCATCTGGGCGTGCTCGAGCAGAAATGAAAACGGCGATGGCGGCGGAAGTCTACCAAGCCATGGGCATCGTTGTGCCAACCGGAGCGCTCATACCACAAGGCAGTGACGAGGACATCGATGATGCCTCCGAGCAAGGACAGGAGGTTCCACCAGGGGCCCCCGTTCGAGCCCGAATCCGAATTCCGAACCGGCTCTCGCGGCAGTATGAAGCGCCCACCAAGTGGCGTCGTATCGACGTCCCGGTCGAACCTCTTGTCCTCGACCTCCCGGTCGATCGCTTAGCTTGGGAACGATCTGCTGATGCATACAGTGCGCGACTGACCGCCGCCATCCGTCAAGCCTGCATGGATTTCATCGCCAGCGGCGAAGGACAGGATTGGGCATGGCGCAAACGCCGTCCAGAGTCAGAAGATTTTTGGGCCCCAGACGCATGGGATGCCTTCCTCGCACGTGTCCGCGCCGACGCGGCGGTGCCGGCCGATCTTATCCCGCCAATTCAGGTCGGTCTGCTCGTACAGGCGCTTCCAGATGTGACAGCCCCAGGCTGCCATTCGCTCCGCATTGCACTCGAAAATCTTCGTGAGACGGATCCCAAGCTCGAAAGCGGATTGTTCACCGTAGGTTTGGTTGTCCGGCTGCCCGACAGCGCTTTGGCGACGATGAGGCTGGAACGCGTCAAGCGCAGCTATCACTTGAACGGCTTCATGAACATGCCGGCCATTGGTGTAAATGGTGGGGTCGAAGACTTGGGGCAGATTGGGGGCATCCGCAGCCTGCGAACGACCTGGTCACCGCGTTATGTACTACCAAGGATGCTGGCTCGAGCCATACCTTCCGTACCGACAGCCTACGCCCGTCTCGCCGATCCTCTTCTGCAGGTCGGCGATCTACGTGGACTGGTGAGCGAGATGGACGCTTGGCGCGCCCAGGTGACGGCGTCGACGAACCTGTCACTTCGCCCTGACGAAGGCGATGCCAATGATGAACTGCGTCAAAGAGAGCAGTTCCAGACCGATCTCGGTGCTTGGGACTATGAGGCTCGGCGTGTCGAACTTGGCATCGACATGCTGGAGCGATCGCAGCACGTCTGGTTGAGTAGCCCTGCCTCTCGTGAGGCGATCCCATACGCCGCCTGGTTGTTGTTGAACGAGACGTTCAATACGGCTAATCCCCTGAGGGAAGGCGAACAGCAGCCAGGCTGGCGACTGTTCCAACTGGCCTTCATTTTGGCGCACATTCCGACGCTGGCATCCAGGCTCCCGGAATTCCATGACATGTTCCGCGCTGACTTCGACGAAGAGGCGGTCAGTCTTCTCTACATGTCGACCGGTGGCGGCAAGACCGAGGCCTTCTTCGGCACTGTCGTTTTTGGACTGTTTCTCGACCGACTTCGCGGCAAACATCGCGGCGTGACGGCCATGATGCATTATCCGCTTCGCCTACTGACGGTGCAGCAAGCCCAGCGACTTGCCAGACTCCTCGCGCAGGCCGAGATGGTCCGCGTGCGGGAGAACGTGCCTGGCTCGCCATTCGAGATCGGCTTCTGGGTTGGTGGTGGCAATACGCCCAATAGAGTAGAGAAACCAGGCGGTGGCGTCCTCGATGATATCGCCATGATCCCAGCTTGGAACTCGGCACGTGGTGCCGATGAACAGGCACTCCTCGACGGTTCGGCGCCTGGGGTCAGCGGCTATCGCGCGGCCAATGCCGCCTGGAACAAGCTGCCGACTTGCCCCTTCTGCCGCTCCGATACGCCGACTGCCCTACGTCTCTTTCCAGATGAGCATCACCGGCTTGGTATTGTCTGTCTCAACCCACAATGCGATTGGAATATGTTGCACCGTTCTGCGGGGCGACCGGTTGCATTGCCGTTCCTGCTGACGGACGCCGATATCTATCGGCGGGCGCCGTCGATCTTGCTGGGTACGATCGATAAGCTGGCATTGATTGGGCAGAACCCTCATACCATCGATGCCATCGCTGGTATGTTCGGGCTGGCCAGAGCGGTCGAAACCACCGGCGCTCAGTTGCTCGACCGCCCTTCTGGCACGGCGCTCGCCGCCATCGACAGTGGTGCCCTTCAGGCCGTGGCCCCGGCTTATTCCGGTGGGCGAGAGCTGTTCGTCGACCCCTTTCCGAGCCTGATCATCCAGGACGAAATGCACCTGCTAGAAGAAAGCCTAGGTACGTTCGGCGGCATCTTCGAGACCGGGCTATTCGCTTGGCTCAAAAGGCTCGCTGTATTGCTTGGCACTCGAGCAGCCCATATTCCCGGTGCACCTGAATTGCCGCGATTGCCGCACGTCATTGGTGCGACGGCAACGGTTTCCGACGCGGCCAAGCACGCGCGGGCCCTCTATCAACGCAGAGTGTGCCAGTTTCCTCACCCGGGGCCCTCACTTTACTCCACCTTCTATAGTGGGATGGCTGGCTTCGATGCCGATGGTGCCGGTGGGGATCGTGCCCGCGTACTGGGCGACCCAGCGAGCGAGGCCCGAGATAAGGAAATGGCGGCGCCTTGGGCAAGGCTCTATGCGAGCATCATGACCAATGGACGTCTGCACACGGTCACGACCATCTCCGTTCTCGCCGCCCACGCGGCCACGATCACGCGTTGGGAGAGAGACCTCGCCTCGACAGACCAAGCACGACGTCAGCGCGCTGTCGATGAGATCGAGGACTGCATTTCCGATGCTCCCTACGCGACCGGTCGACGCGCAGCAGTGCGCGCAGCAGGGCAAGCTGATGTCAGGCGCCTGGCAGCGCTAATCGACTTGCACCGCATCGAATTGACTTACGTAACCAATAAAAAGGGCGGTGACCAAATTCTGTCCGCACTCAATGCCGAGGCCCTAGAGGCCCATGCGGCGATGGGACCGGAGTATGAAATCTCCAGCTTCTTTACCGAGCTGATCTCGGGCGGGGTTGATATTGGTGGCATCCAGCGCGTCATTCGCACGGCCGAAGCGCCCTTCGATCCTTTGACTGAAGACATTTCTCATGCGCTCCGAATTATCGTCGCTACAAGTGCGATCTCGCACGGTGTCGACGTTGAGGCATTCAATTCGATGTCCTTCGCCGGCATGCCCTCGGACATCGCCGAGTATATCCAGGCGTCTTCGCGGGTTGGCCGAACACACGTCGGCTTTTCTCTGCTGGTACCGACCCCGCAGACCCGGCGAGATCGCTTCGTCGTCGAGGTTCATGAGTCCTTCCACCGTCTGCTCGAGCGGATGATTTCTCCTCCAGCGGTGGAGCGTTGGGCCGATCGTGCCATCGCGCGCACGGTGCCATCGCTTCTCCAAACCTGGTTAGCCGGGGTCCACTTCCAGAACCGATTTGCGGCGAGCGCACCGCAGGCCAAAGCCTCGGTGGCATTTCCCGGAAGTGTGGAGCAATTGGACCGCGTTCTGTCCGATCCGAGCGCGCTTCGTGACTGCACGGCCTTTATTCAGGAAGCGATTGGCATTCATGCGCTTGAGGGATGGGCGCTGAACCCGGATTACTATCAAAATCTGATCCGAGAGGAGCTTCGGCGAATCCTGAACGAAGCTTCGTCGGGGCGATTTACAGGTCAGTTGGATAGGTTCTGGGACAACAGGCTGACAGGTCTAAAAAAACCTATGTCGAGCCTGCGCGATGTAGATGCAGCCGGCCTGATCGAACCGCACCAATACATCGACAAAGAGACTTTGGCCGACGCAATGGCCTTCGTGCGTAACCGTGGGGTTGGTCGCCCTGCTGGCAATGAACTGGACCGGGAGAACTAAAATGGCCAAGGCTCCAGTCATGCAAAGGTCGCGCGGACAAATCGCGACTGCATATGCACCCCACAGTCTTTTCACGTTCGAGGGTGGGCGGGGCGCCTGCATGGCCTTGCCCACCGGTCACAACATGCGCCAGGTGCTGTCCAACGTGACGGCCCACACAATTGGCGAGCAAATACAGGAATATTTCAGCACATGGGCCGATCGTGCCACCAAGGGCGATAATCTTTCGCATGACGTGCCTTTGGAGCTCGCTGTCGACAAGCGCGTCATCGTCGACGGAGCCGTAAGGGTCGCGATCGGTGAATTTGAGTTTCAAATTCCGGATCGCGCTGAATACAAGCCGTTCCCCTTGGCTTTCGTGTGCGGTCGGTGCGGCCTCTACCGAAACAGCCGCGATGCGAACACACTCCAGCGTGACGCCGAGCGCTTCAGATCGGCGTGCCCGGATGGTGGTGCACGCAACTGTGCTGACGATTGGGAACAGCTCGACGTCGTTCTGGCGCATTGGTCAGGCGCAGTTGAGCCCATAACGCCTGAGTACAGGCATTGGCATTCTGGCCGGCAAGAGATCCAGTCGATCAACAATTGCAGCAACTGCGGCAATGATCGCTTCAAGCTCCGGCGCCCGCCAGGGCCATTGGGCAATTGGTATTTCGAGTGCGTTTCCTGCCAGCAACCACGGCAGATTCTGCAACGCGACCGCGAAACGCTCAAAACTCTTGGTCCGCTTATCGACGCCAAGCTGGCGATCTGGGCCGAAGTCAATATGGAGCCGGTCTCGTACCGAGCGTCCGCTGCGTATTACGTCCACGGCGATCGTCTTCTGGTATTCCAGGACGATAAATACCTCGCCCAGCTTAACGACAGGCAGACCGCCGATCTAGAGCGCATCATTTCGACCCAATATGGCTACCCGATCGCTTCCCTTGATGACACCGATCGTGAGCGCATCCTGCGAGAGGCCGGGCGCAGTAAAGAGTGGGAGAGCTACGAGCAGCTGCGAAGCTTACTGCGAACTGTCGAGATGATGCCAGGCGTCACAGCAGAGATGCTGGAAGCTCAGCGCGGGCAAATTGCAAAGCAGGATGAAGAATGGGCCGGATCGATCTTCAAGTCCTACGCCCAGGCACCAGAGTCGATTACGGCGGCCTGTCGCGGACGGCGTGATTACGTTCGCAAGCACGATCCCCTGCGGATGGCCGTCGAGCACCTCACGCTCCAGGAAGAGAAGCTTCGCGGGGGCGAGATGGCCGATGGCAAGGCCGTCTCGGTGGACGTCGCCATTCTCGATGCCTTCCTGCGTCCTGACGGTCTGAGCGAGGCCGACCTGCGCCGCCAGGAGACCGCGTCGCGGCAGCGCTTGGCCGGCCTCGGGATAGCCGAGATGCGTCTACTGCGCGGGATAGGCATTTGTGAATACAGCTTCGCCTATAGCCGCACTTCTGCTTCGCCCTTCGTCATGCGTGACAAGGCCGGAGATGCAGAAATGCCGGTGCGCCTCCGGCTCTTCGATAAGGTTGAAGTTTCGGACGATTCAAAACATCCGATCCTCTGTTCGGTCCAACAGAACGAAGGTTTTTACGTCAAGCTTGACGAGGATCTTGTTCGACAATGGCTGGATGCCAACAACATACCGCTGCCACCGGCAGCGAGCAGCGTGCGGCTCGGCGGCCAGCTCATCGAGAACTTCCACGCCCTGCAAAGCGACCGCAACACCCGTTTCACTAGGTTTCTGGATGAGTATCGGCGTGAGGGCGCCTTGCCACGCCAAGCCTATCCATACGTCTACACCCTGCTGCACACCATGGCGCATCACCTGATCGATACCTGCTCGTCGATGTCGGGCCTCGACCTTGGCTCGTTTGGTGAACACCTGTTTGTGCCGGACTTGTCCTTTCTGGTGTACCGTCGCGGCACCACTATGGATCTGGGTAACCTATCTTCGATGTGGCGCGACCAAGGCGACCCGGACGTGGGCAATCATGTGCTTGAACACATGCTCAATCCCTCAAGCTTGCGCTGTGGATCGGAAAGCGTTTGCAACCACCGGGGTGGCGCATGCCCCGATTGCGTGCTGATCCCGGAAAATGCCTGCGTTACCCGCAACGAGCTGCTGTCTCGCTCGGTTCTGGTTGGCCGCGGCAAGCCACGCTTTGACAGCACGCAGGGGCACTTGGTCGGCTATCTCGACATCGCTGCCGGTAGACCATGAGCGGGAAAACTGCGTTGGGTCTTGATGTTGGCCGATCTCTCATCGCGACCTTGGGGCAAGACTGCGCTACTGGAGCCGCACTGGCTGAACGGCTTGAGCAGGGCGTTCAGTCAATTACTGCCGCCTCGCTCGTCGGCCGATTCTCGGCAGCATCCGTCGAGCGGGTCGCCCGAAATTTTGAGAGCAGAGGTTGGCTGGTCAAAGATGGTTCGGCCTGGCGACTGACACAAATGGCCATCCCAAAAGGGCTGGCAAGCTTTCTTGCCGGCGCTGCGGAAATGCGCGTCCAAGCATTGTCAGAGACGGCTTCGGTGGCCGTTGTGACTTTGCCGGGGGCGCCGAGCCGATTGACGCAAGTCCTGCCCATTGAAGGGCCGGTCCATGCGAGCATGGAAGCCACCGACAATGAAATCACCCGGATAGCCAAATCTGCCGTGACTTCAATTACGATCATGAGCCCCTTCGTGAACAGGGAGGGCGCCGATTTCGCGATGCGCGTCTTCGATCAGAGCCAGGCGAAAGACAAGACGTTGATCACCAGGCTGGCAGGCAAGACGGGTCATGTCGTCCGGCCTTTGTTGACAGAAATGGGACAGCGGGGCATCCGCGTCCTAGATTATTTCATCCCGGCCGGTGAAGGTTATGAGACCTTCCACGCTAAGGTCGTAATCGCCGACGGTGATCTTGCTTATGTAGGCAGCGCAAACATGACGATGTACAACCGGCATTCGATGGAGCTCGGCATCATCGTGAAGGGCAAGGCAGCCCATGCCGTGGCGGCGCTTGTGCGCAGCGTGCAGCGGATTTCTATTCCTGCGGGGATGCCTTAATGCTCCATTCACGCGCCGTAGGGATGGCACTTGAAGAACGTGTCACCCGCATCATGAATCTGCACCGTCGTGCCAATGGTAGCACTGCTCTATCTGCCAGCTTGTCGATTGTGCACCAGACCTGCTCTGTTGAGGCTGCAGAACTCCTGTTGGGGCTCGATGCGGCGTGGGTGGACTACGCTGCCGCCAGCGTCTACGCGGCGCTTATGGGTAAAGAGCGTCGAAAAAGGCTCGGTGCCTATTTTACTCCGCCGGGCCTGGTCCGCTATTTGCTGGGTCGCGCCGCCGATTTCGGTGTCGACATCGCGAGTGAACGCATTCGGGATCCTGCGGCTGGTGGGGCTGCTTTCATCGTTCCTATCGCCCGTGAGATGGTTAAGCGCTGGCGCGACGCCGGCAAGAGCGATCGCGAAGTCATTGCACTGCTCTCGTCCCATTTGATGGGACGAGAGATTGATCCTGACCTTGCCAAGCTTGCCAACGCCCTGCTGCATCGGTGCTTGACGGTCGAATACGGTATGTCCCCCGATTTGGCCGCCAGCCTTGAACTTATTGCCACTGGCGACAGCCTGGCGGCTGGCGTCGACGACAAAGCCGATCATGAAATCGGCAATCCACCATTTCTGCGATTGGCGGCCAAGGACGCGCCCCCTGAAGCATCCAGATTTGACGACATCGTCGCCGGGAGACTGAATCTATACTCCGTGTTCGTACGTCGTGGTCTCGCCGCGCTGCCCCCTGGCGGGATCCTCGCCTATATTATACCGGCTTCATTCATTGGTGGTCCCGAGTTCCGGCGTTTTCGACTGCGCATTCGTCAGTTGGCGGAGGTGATGGCTGTCGACATGATCGAAGGTAGGCAAACTGTCTTCACCGATGTGGTGCAGGACACCTGTGTGCTAGTACTGCGGCGCCGTGGGTCCGACATCGACACCGTAGAAGCTGACACAGCACTATCCAACTACGTATCCGGAGCCGGTCAGGTTCTTTCGGAGGGCGCAATTAGCCTGCCGCCCGGTGATGGTCCATGGGTGTTGCCGGGACAAGCTGAGAACCTCCCCTCCACGCTGTCTGAGTGGGGTTACACCCCTCGGATCGGCTATCTTGTCGCGAATCGCCAGCAGGACCGGATACATGAGGGGCCTGCCCCAGGCCGCGTACCGCTCATCTGGGCCAAGGCCATCGGTCAGGATGGCACCTTTGACTTTGGACGCGGTGCCCTATTCCGAAAACATGGTTGGGTGGACGTGCTACCTGACGCCAGTTATCTCATCGAGACAGGGTGTGTCGCCATTCAGCGTACCTCCGCGCGCAATCAAAAGCGTCGAATAACGGCGGCCGAAATTCCGGAAGATTTCGTCTCTCGGCATGGCGGTATTGTTGCGGAAAATCATGTGATCTTACTGGTTCCAAACCGTGATGACCCAGTACCAGCAAAACTGCTGGCCGCAGCTTTGAACACCACAGCCGTGGGCAAACAGCTTGATCGCATGTGCGGCTCCGCGTCGATTCCGGCCCGACTGTTGTCGGTTCTGCCAATGCCTCCAGTCCCGCCGGGTGCTTGACGTGTTACAACAACCTCTTCCTGTTAACACGTGAGCACTTGTACCGAAGTTGCTATGGTTCGCGACACATCACGCCGCCTCCCACGCCCGGTTCAGGATCTTGTAAGCGATGGCAGACTGGCGCGCGCATGCCGCTGTGCATGGGTTTGTCGGCGCTGAGACCTTTGCCGCCGTGAACCCTAGGAATAATCGAAAGGTGCACCTGGGCCTGCTCAAGATGGCCGCGCGAACAGAGACGCATCGATACGTCTTCTTCATGTTGCCGCTATGCTACGGCTGTTTGGCAGACCTAATCGGAGCGTGACTGCGTTCAAGTGTGGCCGCTAAATTTGTAGTCCTGGCCTCGCCAACTCTACCGATCCCACATCGACCCATCTTCCGACTCGTCCCTCCAGTTGATCTTCGGGCTGGCCGGTGGAGCGACGAAGCCAGCCCTCGTCGAAGGCGGCAAGGTAATCGTTCCGATCTTTCGCGGCGGTTCGGCTGAACTGGTCCGGAACGCCTCGTTGCTCCGCAGCCGAGCGAGGGCCTCTGCCGATAAGGGCACGTGCCGAGGTTGATGAACAGGCTTGGTGGCCTTCCTGCCGCGCCCCTTCTTCTTTTTTTCTTTATCGGGCTTGGCAGACGCTGGTGCGACCGCTGTGCGCGGTCGCTTGGCCGGAAGCGGCTCGACCTCCTTCTTGGCAGGAACAGGATTAGGAGCAGGAGGGGGCGCTTGCTTGGAGCCGGGCGGCAGCATCCAACTACCCGAGATCGTCCACCCCTTGCTCCGGAGTTCCATATACTCGGCCCCAGCGATCGCGTCGACGCTGATGGCTTTGACGGCAGGGCCTTGTGCTGGGGCAATCTCTTCCGGCTGGCGCTCCTCGCGACGGCCTTCTTGGGGAAGCGGAGGAAGACGGGCCTCCAGAACACTTGCCAGCAATATCCCGTCCGCCGGCGACATGGCCGGAACCATGGCGAACAATGCGCTGGCCGCGACCTTGCGTACAAAGTCTGCCTTCAGCTCCAGAGCGCCGATCACCGTCTCCTCGTCGAAGCGATCGAGCAGGCCCTTGATCGTCGCCATGCCGGTGGGAGTGAGCTTGCCCTTGCTGAGATCGTTCAGATCCGAGATCACCTCACGATCGCTGCGATACAGCCGGTGGTGCCGAACACGTCCATCGCTCTTCTGCTGATCGCGCTGGGGTTTGCTGGACGTCATCGAGCGATGGCGCTGGGTGTCGCTGGTCGGTCGGATATCTCGATAGTGCGGCGGCTCGATCGTACCGTTCTTAACGCCGAGCAGCTTCTCGCGGAGCAGGCCCACGCTCTCGCCGGCGGCATGCTTCTTGGCGATCTCTTCCTCGATCTCGAAGACATGCCGGATACGGGCAAGTCGACGCAGTTCGAGCGCACGCACCTGCTTGTAGACTGGAGCCTGCTTCACGTCAGGGTTCTGAGGCGGCGCGGTTCCCGCGGCAATCTTCAGCGAAATTCGCTGCATGTTGCGAGCAGCACCCTTGCTCATTCTCCGTCCCCCCTCAGGTGAGATCAGCATGAGGTCATCACGAACTCATTGCAAGGCCTGGAAATACTTGATCCGACTTCCGGTTCTTCGGAGCAATGCGCTGGCAGACTGATCCCGCGGCAGGCAACCTCTGGTTCTATGCATGTCCATCCCGCACCGTCCCATCAACGATGGAGAAGACGGATGCACTGGCTGGAGAAGAGAAACGGGTGGGTCGTTCGCGAGGGATCGCACAACCGTCGATGGACGATCACGTCATCGTACTTCGAGGACCGGGTAGGCCTGAACTTGACCCACTGGACGTCTGATGGCATCGCAGTCGAGACGAGGATCGCGCAGTGCATGAGTGCTGCCGAGGCGCAGATCTTCGCCACGGCGCTCGACAGTGCCGGCCACCCCGCCGGCACGAAGATCAACGAGCTGCTGATCAGCAAGGGCTTCAAGGAAGCGCCTCATTTCTCGCGCGACGTCGAGCGCGAGGTGATGGAGGCGGTCTGCAAAATTCGCCTGATGGCAAGCGTTACATGCACCACGATCGCCGGTGGTTCGGGTCGGAGGACCTGTCGGTCTTCATCACGACCACCCGAACTGGAGTATTCCCGTTCTACAGCATGATCATGCGCGACGATCGTTTTGCGCAACCGGACACGTTGCTCATCAAGCCGCGGCCGTTCCAGATGGCGCCCTCGGCCAACTATGGTCGGAACGGCTCCACAGCAGATCCCATCATTCCGACCTTCACGGTGGCCTGTCTTGCGATCATGCAAGAGCGCCTCAAGCTGAACGGCTCCTACGCGGCCAAGCTGGTGGACGGCCAGCAACACGCTTTCGCCGCCCGTTTCGCGGCCGGCTATCAGTGGCCGGAGCCGGAACCCGAGGCAGAGCCGCTCATGCTCGGCAGGGGATGTAGCTAGGCCGCCTCCCACACCCGGTTCAGGATCTTGGCGGCGATGGCCGCCTTGTCCTGGGGCAGGAACCGGCCGTAGTGCTGCTGGACCATCGCCGGCGTGTCCTGGATGGCATACGATGCCTGCTCATAGGAGCCGGTCTGCTTGAGGATGTGCGTAGCGAGGACATCGCGAACGTTGTGCGGGCCGTGTGGTAGCAGGCCCTTGATCGCACCACGACCCGTCCAGGGATTGTAGATCCCATAGCGCTGGATGGTGAGCCGCCAGGCCTCGTAGAACGTGTTCTGGTTGTAGCTCGCGTCGGCGCTGGTGCGCTTGACCGACTTCACGAAGAAGGTGCCAGGGTCCGCGGCATTATCGATGAGACGTGCTCGATGACGATCGATGTAGGCCTCGATGGCGTCGTAAAGCCCGGCGAGGTCTGGCAGCACCAGGCGGAACGGCTTCGAGCCGAAGAACGAGGACGTCGAGTTCTTGAAGGCGACGGATGGGATCAGCACCTCCCAACCCTGGTCGCGCTCGCTCCACCGCAGTTCGCCGCGCTTCTTGTCCTCGAGGTGTCGCTCGGACGTCGGCGTCCGTCCCCGAGGGCAGACCAGGAGCTCACGCAGGTTGCGCTGGCGCAAGCCAGTGTGCATGCCGAAGCGAAGCATAAGGAAGGAGCGCACGGCCTCGGCAGCCGGCTTGGGATAGCGACGCTCGTCCGGCATGAGGCGCATGATCTCCTCGGTGATCTTGCGGTATTCACCGACCGGGCTGGCAGCCTCGAGCACTGGCATGATCGGTTCGAAAGGATCGCGATGGATGCGTGCGACGCGCTCGATCTCCCGGATGCGGTGACGCGCGTGCTTGTAGAAGGCGTCGCAGGCGGCATCCCAATCGGCACGAACCCGGTCGATCTCGTCCTGCTCAATCATATTGGCGACAGGCTTCAGCCGGTCGGCAAGCGCCGGCGTCTGGCGCATCCAGCCGGTCTCGGCACGGGTCATGCTCAGCACGACGCTGAGCATGTCGACCTCCCACTTGGTGTAGAAGCCACGCCGGCGCTCGCGCCACTGCAGGTACCAGTCCCAGACCGCGGGAAAGATCAGCATGGCGAAGCAGACGCTATCGAGCGGCACACCAGCGCCCTTGACCGTGCTGCGCGGGTCCGATGCCAGGGCGCCGAACATCAACCCCAGGTGCTCCACCTTCTGACTGGCCGTCTCCTCGTTCCAGACGCCGTTGCGCTGGAAGCCGAACGCCGTGAGCGTGGCCGTCTTGAAGCGGAGCAAGGCGTTCATCTCGGCGTCAAGCGCCGCCGGCGCGTCCACCACGGCGGATTCGAGTTCGGCATCGAGATCGCTGACCTCATCCTCCGGCTTGGGTGCTGGTGGGCGCGGAGCATTCTGGAAGGCGGTAAAGCGCACGGCGTAGCGTTGCCGCATGGCTGCGGCTTGGAATACTCGGTAGTCGGTTGAGCCCGAGATGATGACCCGTCGCACCCACTCCAGTATTTCCTCCTGCTCCGCCTTCGGTCGGGTGAGGAAGTCGTCGGGCAGGTGCCATGCGAGGCGGCGTCGCTCGGCAGCCGGCAGCCCGGAGAGGGTGACGCCACGGATCGCCCGCGCCTGGTGCGGCAGCTTGGCCTTGAAGTAGCCCAGCGGCAGGCGGTACCGCCGCTCAATGTTGTTGAGGACGACGAAGCTACGTGCGGTCATCGGGAGCAACTGACCGGTGCACCACTTCATCAATGTGCGCTGGTCCTGCGCCTCACCTCGCGACGCCAGCGCCAGGTAGAGGTGACGCACGGTATCGCCGTGCCGACGCATGTGCATGTTCAAAGCCTCGCCGAAGCCGGGCAGGTCGTCGAACTCTGTAGTGAACGGCTCCGGGTGCTCCACGATCGGCTTCGGAGCTGGACCGCGCCGCGAACGCTTGGGTTCCACCAGAGTATTTGAGGTCCGGGGTTCCAGCCTGGTCTTGGGCGGTCGCACCGGCTCCGAGGCGTCCTCCAGCGCCACGTTCCGCGACAGCGCATCGAAGATGGGCTGCAGCTGATACCGTGCGGCGCGCAGTCGGGTCTCGTCGACACCGGCTGTGCCAGAGACCTCGGCCCAGTCGATCCACTTGCCCCTATAAGGCGGGAACGCCATCAGCTCGAGCAGGCCGTTGAGGTAGGTGGAGACCGCAGCCACCTCCTGCTCGTCCAGCACACCTTTGAGACGCAGGCGGCAGAAGTCCGTGATCATCTTGGGCGTGAGGGATCGGGTTCTCGGCATTGGCGTCCTCCGGAATATTGGAGGACGCGAGGTCGCCGAGTCGTATTCAAAGGAGTGCTAACTACCTGGCTGGATGAGCGATTTCCCCAGCTATCTCATCGTGACCTGTAGGTCACCAGGTTTCCATGTGAACCGCTCCGCTGCAGAAGCCTGCGCAACGGCTTCGCCCACGGCCCGAGGCAGCTCGTCGATCGCAACCGGCTCCACCAGCAACTTAGCCGCAGGAAGGCTCAACCGCTTCGATGCTGGCAGGCGGTAGGCAGGGATCACGAAGAAGGACCACTGCGAGGGCTCCCTGTGGTCCGCGGTGTCGTTTATGACGGCATGAAGGGCCAGAACGTAGATGTCCGCGTTCCGTCCGGGCGCATCCACCCACCTGTCATCCCGCCAGACCTGCTTGCGTGGAGCGATGTCCCAGGAGGGCTTGGGCTCGCCCTTGGTGACCCACGTCTGCTTCATCGCCGACTGCTTGACCTCGAGCCTCATGCCATCGGCGTTGATGAAGTCGTGCTCAGCATAGTCCGCGCTGCACCAGGTCCAGTCCGTCAGCGCGCCGGCGATTATGGCTTCGACGATCACGGACCGGTAGACGTTGGTCACTAGCGGCTTGCCGAAGATCGCCGTAGCAGCGGAGGCGATAACCTCATCCCTGGTCACTGCCGTTCTCCTTCTCGATCGCGTCGAGCCACGCGTCCAGCGTCAGCGCACCGGTGGCATCGTCACGATCCCCACTCTTGGGAGCACGCAGCCCGGCCAGCATCGACCGGCAGGTGGCTTCGCCTTCATCTGCGGCTTCATCGGTGCGCCGGTGTGCGGGGATGCCTCGGAAGTAGGCGAGCTTCTTCTCGAAATGGCGGATCAACTTGTCGCGCCTGGGATCGACGACGGGGACGCGCATCAGCACCAGAACTCGTTGCCATCGGGCCAGCGACGGGCGAGGCCTTCCGAAATCAAGATATCGCCGACATCGGTGCCGCCAATTCGGATGGTGGCAAGGGTGCGATCGTAACGGTCGGTGCCGAAAGTCTCGACGCTGAAACTGTTGCTGTTCAGCAGGTCGAGCAGGCGGGCGCTGGCACGATTGGCCAAGGCCACCTCCTGTGCTCCACCGCAGATGTCGTTGTACGGCTCGGGCGTGTCATAAGCCTGCAGCCGGAGGTTCATGCCGTCGAGCCAGACAGTGTCGCCATCAACGACGCATGTGTGGCGCTGACCGGATCCATACATGCGGAACTGCACACGCATCTCGGATGCGACGACTGCCTGTCCGCCGCCAGGCAGAAAGGTGTCGGCGGCGATCCATCCCAAGGTGCAGACGCTCAACAACGCCGCAACGGCTAGCGCCGTCGTCAGGTGGTCACCGGACTTCTGCTGATGCCTTGTAGGACGACGCTTAGGTTTGAAACGAATGACCGACATGGCCGAAGACTATACGCCAAGGGTTTCCGTTTGCTTTCATCCATGCCTCAAAGATGCTGGGTGATAAACTGCTTCAGGTCCTTGTGTCGAGTTCGGATGGAGTCTGCGTCCCAGAGTAGATCACCATCCACTGATTTGGAGGCATACTTGGTCAGTAACTCGTTTTGAGAGACGAACGTCGATTTCGAATAGTTGGCTACCCGATCGCTGAACGACTTCTTCCCCTTCGCTGCACCGGTGGAACGTGTATCTAGAACGAGGTTCCCCAATCGATGAAGGAACACGTCACGAAAAGGGCCCTCTACCTCATCGAGGCTGGTGGGATCCCAACGGGTCATGGCATCCAACATCGCGTCGCTGGAATCCTGGGGGGTTATGTGATCAACCCCATATTGCTCGGCGGTGTTGGAACTCTGGACGAGCTCTTTCCAGCTGAGTAGCTGCTCCCTGCACCCAGGCAACGACCGCAGGTGATTCTCGTATTTCCAGAGAACATAACGAGCGGTACGACCCAGTTGATAGAACTCGCGATCATCTATGGTGGCAAGCACCCTGTCAGGGATCCTGTGCTTGGCTCGCATTGCGACCAATTCTGCTATGACGGCGTCGAGGTTGCCTGAGAATTCGTTGGCCAGCCGCCGGACAGCACTCTCGCCCGTGTCGGCTCTTACACCGGCGAGCGAACTGGCACTGGCGAAGCGCTCCATTTCGGCGGTGACACGGCTGAACTCACTTGGCCGATGAAGCTGTGAGTGCCGCCAGGTCTTGATGAGGAGCGGCCAAAAGATAGCGGTCCGCCCTAGTACGGAGAGACTGGCCACCGGATTGGCTCCTGCGCGCGATCTCAGGATCTGCAGAGCATCACCGAATGCGTCCGCCAACTCGGCAGAGAAGCGTTTGATCAACTCACTGCGGTCGCCGTTCTTGAGGTATTTTGGCGTCTGGAGGAGGTGCCGCACCAGCTCCTTCGGCTTACGCCAGCCTTCTTCATCACCAAAGAACACTGGCGGCAGGTAAGCGGCGCAGTAGTAGCCAAGAAGCTGATCCTCACCTGGCGCCAGCGGTTCACCTTCGATCGCTTCAGCAGTGCGATACAGCCGGGCGAACTGCTGCTGCACATACCGGAGATTGTTCTCCGTGTTCTCATCGGAATGAAGATAAAGCCCGTGCATCAGGAAGCTCTTCAAGGCTTCCAAATTGGTGAGACGCTTGCCTCGGTCGTTCTGGAACTCGAAAATCTGGGTTGCCTCGATCGGGCTGTCTACAGCGTAGATCAGGATCGTGCTGTTGAAGAGAGTGTTCAACAATTCAACAAGCCGAGCGTCGCTGAACTGCTCGAGCTGGTGATCGAAGAAGCGTTTGGCTGATGTGAGCCTGTGCTGAGAGGGCGAGTTACAGTCGCTGTCGGTTGCGTGATCGTCTCCAGTCACGAAGCGCTCAAAGAACGCATCGTCCTCCTCCACCGTCCGAAACAACCTCAGCTTGCCCATCGAGAACAGTAGCCCGTAAGTGAATTCGGTGACGGTCTCGGTCTGTTCCGGGTTCTTCGACAGCCTATCCAGCAGGCAACGTGTGAAGATTGAGATCGTCGTAAGTCGTTGTTGCCCGTCCACGACGTCGTACTGCGTCAGTCGCGCATACGGCTGGGACTCGGATCGCGTGAGTAGAACCGTGCCCAGATAATACGGGCGGCTGGCGGACGTTGGATGCGATACCAGATCGTTTAGAAAATCCTGCAGCTGAGGATCGCTCTCCCAGGCGTAGGCCCGCTGGTAATGGGGAACGCGGAAACAGTTGGTGGCGAATATCCCGCCGACGGTATTGGCGCCAATGCTGATGGGCATTTCAAACTCGATCTAAGCTGCTGACAGCACGCACATTCATGGGGTTCTGATCGCAAGTCCAGAGGGCTGCGGTAAGGATAGAGGGTACAACCTCACCGGCATTCCGGCAGTTCGTCCCACCGCGTCGTGTACCGCGGCGTGCGCATCTCGAACTTGGTTGAGAACGCCTCGCGCTTGATCCCCATCGCCGCCGGGAAGACGGTGGCCCGCCCCCACCGCTTGTTGGCTTCATCGAGCGCCTGCATGACCCGTGCGGCTCGCTCATGGTCGAGACCATCGAACAAGGCTTGCTGCGATCCTGATGGCGGCACCAGGTCCTGCGTGACGATGCCGGCCTTGGCGTAGCGGTATCCCGACTTCCAGAGCTGGTCGACGGCGCGCCGGCTGGCCTTGATCAACGTCAGAGTGTCGTTGGTGGCCTCGGGCAGATCCACGGTCATCGATACGCTGCGCTGCGGTTCATCGTCGTCGAACCGGCTGGTGTGCATGAAGACGGTGACCTGGTCGGTGGCGAGGCCATGGCGCCTGAGCTTCTCGCCAAGACGAGTGGCGTAGCCGGCTACGGCTTGCTCCATCTCCGGCTTGCGGGTGACGCGTTGCCCGAACGACCGAGTGACGGCACATCCTTGGCGCACCGGCGGTACGGTCTCAAGCGGCAGGCACGATCGACCATTGAGTTCATGCACTAGCCGCTCGCCGACGACGGTCATGAGCTGCCGGGCTTGCCGCGGCTCCAGGTCTCGCACCTGACCGGCGAACTGAATGCCCATGGCGGCGAGCTTGGCTTGGTTGGCGGGCCCAATGCCCCAGACGTCGCCGATCGGGAAGTCGGCCATTACTCGCTCTCGTTCGGTGGAGCCGCTGAGATCAAGGACGCCATCGGCCAGCTTCTTGGCCACCTTGTTGGCGAGCTTGGCAAGGGTCTTGGTTGGGCCGATACCGACGCAAGTCGGGATGCCCGACCACTGCTTGACCGTCGACCGCAGGTCCTTCGCCCAGGTGGTGCGGTCCTTCACCGGCAGCCGGCTGACGTCGATGAAGCTTTCATCGATCGAATAAATCTCTACGTCCGGGCTGAAGCGGTCGTAGATCTGGTTCAGGCGCCGGCTCATGTCGCCATAGAGAGCATAATTGCTGGACAGCGCCACCACGCCTTCGCGCCGGCACAGGTCCTTGATCTGGAAGTACGGGTGGCCCATGCGGATGCCGAGGGCTTTTGCCTCGTTGGTGCGCGCCACGGCACAGCCGTCGTTGTTGCTGAGGACGATGACGGGACGCTTCTCGAGCCGCGGATCGAACACGCGCTCGCAGGAGCAGTAGAAGCTGTTGCCGTCGACCAGCGCGAAGGCAGTCATTTCTTGAGATCGCGGATGGTCGCCGTCACCACGCCCCACACAGATACTTCTGTCCCTTCCGAGATCAGGAAGGGCGGCAGCTTGGCGTTCTCGTTCTGCAGCACGAAGACGCCGCCACGACGATGGAGGCGCTTGAGTGTTGGTTCGCCGTCGATGATCGCGAGAACGATGGACCGATGCTTGGGCGCCAACGAACGGTCGACGATGACGACATCGCCGGGGAATATCTTCACGTCGATCATGCAGTCGCCGACGACCCGCCACAGGAAGGTCGCGGTCGGGTTCTGAACTAGCACCTGGTTCAGGTCGATCATGTCCTCGATGAAGTCGTCTGCCGGCGAGGGGAAGCCGGCGTGGACGGTTTGACCGACGAGGGGCACGCTCAGCTGGATCAGCGAGGACACGGGCACCGGCATGCGGTGGTCAGCGATGGCGGTGGTGAGGTCCATATCGTCTCCGTCGTCGATTCCTTTCAGGATGAGCGATGGCTACGAACAAAACAAGAACACTATTTGAGCTGATGCGGTTGACAGCAGTGGCTATTGATGGCCAGCGAAGGGCACCTGTCCTGCCGGAGCATTACAGATGACGGGGCCGCCGGCGCGTTCGTACTCCGACAGCAGGCCAGCTCGTCTCGAAGCCATCATCGGCTTGCCAGGCCAAGCCGAACCCATTTTCATTTGCAAGCGCCAAGTCGTGCGCGCAGGGTTTGCAGCCCACGACGATGAGGAGCTTCGGGTCGCCAGCCTGTTTCTGTCGGTAATCCAGAAGTTGCCCGATAGCAGTTCGTATCGCGAACCGCACCGTAGCAGGGTCGCTCGGCTTCACCTCAACCAGCACGGTCCCGATCTCGGCATCCTCGTACCTCAGGTCCACGCGCTCAAGGTTAGGTAGTATGCCCGTTGCACCAGAAGCCTCCAGGAAGTCCTCGAAGGCCGTCTGCAAGTGGTGGTGCTTCGGGGTAATCTGGAACTCGTTCTCCTGTAGGTAGCGCGTATAGGGATCGCTTGCGGTCGCGGCACTACGGCCAGAACCGCCGCGTGGGGGCGGCGCGTTCCGCACGTGCGGCGCAGAGACTTCGTCGAAGTCGTCTGTCGAAAGCCAACCGATAATTGGGTGGGAAGACGGCAGTGCGTCGGCGATGATGGAAAGCGCCTGGTCGGGCCTGACAGCCTGGTAGCTGCCGTGCATCTTTACGATCGCCTGACGGGGCTTCGCGGGATCTGAGGACGGAATGAGGTCGTCGGGGATTATCGGCACAGGTTTGCTGAACCAAGCGTAATGCGTCTGCGGGCAACGCCACTGCACCCACTTGTGCGCACCTTTCCAATGCCTGTCGAACTCCGACTTGCTGGACTTTCGCTGTCTTATCCCCTCAAGCTTCCAAAGCTCGGCGCCGTAGGCACGTAACTTGAGATCCCGCGCTATCGCATCTCGGTCTTCATCCGTGTTGGTGTATACAGCGCAAGCTACCCCAACGGCATAGAACCGCCCCTCCAGCATCGTGGTCATCACGATCCCAAGGTCACCGTCCTCGGCATATTGGAACATCTGACCCTTGCCTTGGGTATGGAATACCTTCCAACCTTTCCAAACCCAATCGGATCTGCCGTTCCACTCCTCGTGCCCATAGCCGTGATCCCCTGCATACCCGCTCGACGTGGCATCTCCGGTTGGAAAGAGATAGCCGTTCGAGTTCCACACGATCGGCTTAAGCACCACCATCTTACTCAATTTGCTCTCCCGTAGATGTCCTAAACATCCTGCAACATCGCCATGCGCTTCGTAATCTGGCTGAACGTCATCGGCAGGAACGACTGGTGATCAACGCCACAGTCCCACCGGCGGCGCGTGGAGGGGATCCGGTCATGGGTATGCCCATGGAAGTGCAGGTCACCCGAGAAGTAGCCTTCCCACTCCATAAGCGGGTAGTGGCAGAGGACGACCTTGCAGTCGCGCGCCACGAGGGTGCGGATGTCGTCGACGCTTGCCCAGTCCAGCTTTGTGCGCACTTCCTCCCCATCATGGTTGCCCACGATCAGCCTCTTGATCCCGTGGAGGCGTTTGAAGTTCGTCGCTACCTCATCGAATGGTACATCGTCTCCGGCTACGTCACCCAGGTGCCAAACCGTATCCCGAGGCTGAACCAGGTCGTTCCATTTGCGGACAAGGTCACGATCGTGCGCCTTGATGCCAGGGTAGGGCCGTGCCGCCATATCGAGGATCCCGGTATGACCGAAGTGCGTATCACCGACGAACCAGTGCCTATGGTCGATCACTGTCAGGTTGGCGTTGCTCATGCCAGGTGCCTCTCAATTCAGTGGTGCAGTTTATCCCCGGCGTCGGCCAAAGGCTTATGCTTTGTCCATCAGGAGGAAGCAGATGCTGCAGATATTGGCAACGGCGACTGGAACGGTGTTGGCCGCATTGGGCTGGGCGCTCCAGCGCAGAATGCGCGGAGATGCCATGGACGAGACGATCAGGCGACGGCTTCGTCTTGTCGAGCTCTACCAACGCATGAAATCGGTTGGCCTCGATGTCAGAGCGCTGGACCGGCTCGAAGGCGAACTCACTGGACCAAGAAGTGAGCAAAAAAGAGCTGAAACACCCGAAAACCAGACCGATACCGCTTCCGTCCGGGTCTTTCGTTAGGCGTGAACAATGATTACCGATTGGTGGTCAGTGCAGAACATTGGTTGTTAAAGCACAACTTTGGTGTTTTCACCATCACCACCAACCACCAGTCGGCAGATGACAATAGAGAATTGACACAAGGGTTTGCGCTAAGGCGACTTCACCGGATATCGCTGAGAGCGATCGTCAACTCCTAGACGTCTCGGTTCAATCTGCGTTCCAGGCAAGACCCTTCCTCGACGACGCCGATGTCGAGCGTTTCTGCAACCTCCTCGACTCGATGCGCCAGCGCACCAACACGCGCTTCATGGTCATCACAGGGCAGGGGACCACTCTAGAGTACTTCGGATCGCATTTTACGCTTCCGGTTGACTCATCTCATGCTTCCATGCGCAGCTTATGCTTCACTGAACATAGACCGCTTCGCGAAAACTTTCGGCAGTCGTCAGGTCCACCGAGACGAGCTGGCTGACGCCGCGCTCGGCCATGGTCACGCCGAACAGCCGGTCCATCCGGCTCATGGTAATCGGATTGTGCGTGATGACCATGAAGCGCGTATTGGTGCGCTGGCGCATGCTGTCGAGGAGGTTGCAGAACCGCTCGACATTGGCATCGTCGAGGGGCGCATCGACCTCGTCGAGCACGCAGATCGGGGCGGGATTGGTGAGGAAGACCGCAAAGATCAGGCTCATGGCGGTGAGCGCCTGCTCGCCGCCCGACAACAGGGTCATGGTCTGCGGCTTCTTGCCAGGCGGGCGGGCGATGATCTCGAGCCCGGCTTCCAGCGGATCCTCGCTTTCCACAAAGCTCAGCTCCGCCGTGCCGCCGCCGAACAGGGTGGTGAACAATTCCTGAAAATAGGCATTCACCTTGCCGAACGCCTCGTTGAGCCGGGCGCGGCCCTCGCGGTTGAGCGTTGAAATGCCGGCGCGCAGCTTGGCGATGGCCTCGATGACGTCGTCGCGATCGGCCACCATGGTATCGAGCCGGGCCTGGACCTCCTCGGCTTCCTTCTCGGCACCCAGATTGACCCCGCCCAGCCGCTCGCGCTCGGCCCTCAGCCGGTCGAGCTTCTGCTCGATGGCCGGCTCGGCGGGCAAAGCCTGTTCGGGGCGGATGCCGGACGCTTCGAGCGTGCGGCTGGCCGGAATGCCCAGTGTCTCCTCGATCTGCCGCTCGATCTGCTGGCGCTGGGCCATGCTGCCCTTGAGCCGCTCCTCGATGCGGGTCAGCTCGATGCGCACCGAATTGAGCGTATCGCCGGCGGCTTTCAGCGCCCGGTCGGCATCGCGCCATTCGGTCTGGGCGCGGCTGAGGCTGTCACCGGCGGCCTGGTGTTCGTCTCGCGCTGTTTCGATCTGGTCTTCGAGCTGGGCGCGGCGGCTGGCAAAGCCGTCCGGCGCTTCGCTGAGCTCGGCGAGCTGCGCATTGACCTCGCCCAGGCGCTGGTCGAGGATATCGATCTGGGCGCGGGCGGCGTCACGACGGCGTTGCCAGGCTGCGCTGTCGCGGGCCAGCTGATCGATACGGGCCTGGCGCATACGCGCGCCGGCCTCGACATTGCCGAGCGTGACGCGGGCCTGATCGGCACGGTCACGCAGGGCCAGAAGGCGTTGCTGCCCGGCTTCGACAGCATCGGCCATCGTCGTCTCGTCGCCCGCCTCGAACAGCAAGTCCTCGGCCTCGGCCTGCATCGCCTCGGCTTCGACAAGGCTGGCAGTGAGCCGGGCCTGCGCCTCTTCGAGGGTGGAGCGACGCGTGGCGAGATCGCCAGCGGCGCGTTGGGCTTTGTCATGGCCGGCCTGGGCAGCACCGATGGCATGCTGGGCGGCACGCCAGTCCTCGCGCGCCTGGCGCTCGGCATGACGGGCTTCATCGAGCCCTTTGGCGCGGGCCTCGACATCGCGCTTCCAGGCATTGCGCTCGGCCTTGGCTCGGGTGAGTTCCTCGTCCAGCTCGGCCAGCCGGTTGCGCTGGGCCAGGCGCTGCGCGGCCGGGCTGGGCGCATCGGCAGCGGCGACGAAACCGTCCCAGCGCCACATCGCACCATCCAGCGTCACGAGGCGCTGGCCGGGCTTGAGAGCGGCCATCAGCGCCGGGCCGTCCACCGCGTCAACGAGCCCAATCTGGGCCAGGCGGCGTTCGAGCAGATTGAGCCCCCTGACATGGCGCGACAGGGGCTCGGCGCCCTGCGGCAAAGGCGGATCGTCATAGCGATCGATGGCGATCGACCAGTGCATCGGCGCGCCGGCATCCGAGGACGCTTCGAGATCATCGCCCAGGGCGGCGCCGAGCGCGGTTTCGTAGCCGGGCGCAACCTGCAACTCGTCCATGACGGCAGGCCAGAGGCTGGCGCCGGTATTGAGCATGCGGGCCAGGGTCGAGGCTTCGGCGTCGAGCCGGGTGACGAGCGCCTCGAGCTCGGCAAGGCGCGGCCGGGCCTCGTCGAGCGCGTCCTGTGCCGACCCGGCCTGTTCTTCGGCGGCGATGGCGCGCTGTTCGGCCTGGGCGGCGTGTTCCTGCGCGGCCTCGAGTGCGGCCCGGCTGAGCCCCAGCGTCTCATCGGCATCGAGCCGGGCGACGAGTTCGCCTCGCTCGGTTTCGATATCGGCCAATTGCTGGGCAAGGCGCGTCTGGCGGCTGCGGGCATCGAGTACCGATCGCTCGGCCTGGGCGCGGCGGGCCCGCATCTGCGCCAGCGCATCGGCGGCCTCGCGGGTCTCGGCTTCGGCCGCATTGGCGGCGGCTCGGGCAGCGTCGGCCAGTTCGCGCGCGGCATCGAATGCGGCCTGGGCCTCTTCCTGCTCGGCGGTCAGCTGCGCGATCTCGTCATGATAGGCCGAAAGGGTCGTCTCGCTCTCGGCGATCAGGTCGCGTTCGCGCGTCCCGTCTGCTGCGATCTGGTGCAGGCGTCCCTCGAGCTCGACGCGGCGCTGGCCAAGCCGGCGCGCCTCGTCGGCGAGCTGTTCGGCCAGGATCGTGTAGCGTTGCAGCACCGCCCCGGTGACCGCTTCGCGCTCGCGCAGCGGGGTCAGCGCGCCCTCAGCGGTCTCGGCGGCCTGGAGCGTCAGGTGATGGGCGTGATTGGCGTCTGCCAGTGCGCGGATCAGCACCGCCTGGCTGGCCTCATTTTCTTTTTCCGCGACGCGGCTCGCCACCCAGCGCAGATGGAAGAGGGTCGCCTCGATGCGGCGGATGTCCCCCGAAAGGCTGCGATAACGGGTGGCAAGGCGCGCCTGGCGCTTGAGGGTTTCGAGCTGGGAGCCGACCTGGGCGATGATGTCGTCGACGCGCTCGAGATTGCCCTCGGCTGCGCGCAGGCGCAATTCCGCCTCGTGCCGCCGGGAATGAAGGCCCGAAATTCCGGCGGCTTCTTCGAGCAGGGCGCGCCGGGCGGTGGGCTTGGCAGCGATGAGTTCGCCAATCTGTCCCTGCCGCACCATCGAGGGAGAACGCGAACCCGTCGAGGCATCGGCAAAGAGGAGCTGCACGTCGCGGGCGCGGGTTTCCTTGCCGTTGACCTTATAGACGGAGCCGGCCTCGCGCTCGATGCGGCGAGTGACTTCGAGGATGTCGGCCGTATTGAGGGCGGCGGGCGCCGTGCGGTCGGCATTGTCGAGGACGAGCGTAACCTCGGCCGTGTTGCGCGCCGGGCGATTGCCGGAGCCCGAAAAGATGACATCGTCCATGCCCGAGGCGCGCATGGCCTTGTAAGAGCTTTCGCCCATGACCCAGCGCATGGCCTCGACAAGATTGGACTTGCCACAGCCATTGGGTCCGACAATGCCGGTCAGCCCAGGCTCCATGACGAGCACGGTTTCATCGGAAAAGGACTTGAAGCCATGAAGGTGCAGGCGGGAGAATTTCATGGGCATCCACCCATGTCAGAGCCCGGATTTTCGACCTCTGGTCCTCTCAGGATCAAGACGAAGGTCGAGGTGGTCCAGTAATCCGGTGCTGGACCCCATCCCTCATTCCCTCCCCTCAAGGGGGAGGGACGCGACGGAGCCGGAGCTCCGTCTCGATACTTACTGCGCAGCGGGAGCGGGAGCTTCGGCGGCAGGAGCCATGGCGTCGGCCGCTGGAGCCGTTGCATCGGCAGCCGGTGCGGGCGCCGCAGGGGTCTCGCTCGTCGTGGTCGGAGCGACGAAATCGGCAGGCACGAGGGGGTCGATCTCGGCAGCGAGCTGCTCGAGCGTCTTGCCACCGGAAAGTGTCTTGCCATTGACATAGAATGTCGGCGTCCCCGTCAGGCCGAACTCGTCGAGAGCCTGGTTCTTCTGCGCTTCAATCCCGGTCAGCACGTCCTGATTCGTCAAGGCAGCGTTGAAGCTTTCCTCTGTAAAGCCGAGCTGCAGGGCAATGTTATAGAGGGCGTCGCGCGGCGTTTCCGACATGCCCCAGTCATTCTGGGTGCGGAAATAGGTGGCCACGACGTTGTGGTAGTTTTCCGGGCCAGCGGCTTCGGCCAGCATGAAGATGGCGGCGTCCAGCGCGTTGCGCGCGAACGGGCGCACGATGAACAGCACCTTGCCGGTGTCGATATACTGGGCCTTGAAAGGCTCGTAGACCGAATTGTGGAAGGTGGCGCAGTGCGGGCAGGTGGGCGAAGCATATTCGATCACCGTGACCGGAGCGTCCGGATTGCCCTCGGCGTGATCGACCAGGCCGCCGGCGGGCGCCATCAACCTGGCGGTATCGATCACGTCACCCTCAGCGCCCTGCGCCAGCCCGACCCCCGAAAGGCTCAGCGCCGAAGCGGCAGCAGCAAGAATGATGGTTTCGCGGCGATTGAATTTCACGTCGAAGGCTCCTAATAATTGGCTGGGCGACACTACACCGCGTGAAGGTGTCGGCAAGTGGGCACAGATATCAACACGCGGTGAACAGTCTATCCGTTGTTTCGTTCCGTTTTGCTGGACAGTGCCAGGCCCAGGACCCGCAACGCTTCCCGCAAAGTCTCATCCTCGACCCTTTCGGTCTGTGCGCCCACCCTGGCAATGGCGTCCGGGCTGGGCTTGTGCTGTTTCTGCACCTTGCGGCCTGAACCGGGCGTGAACGGCTCGGCGGAGAGGCGCACGTCACGCACGAGCACATAGCCGAAATAGCGGTTCACCGCCGCCGCGATCGCGGGCGCCTCGTGCTGGGCAAAGAGAGCCTGGCCGGGCGCGCAGCGCAGCACCAGCGTTGCCCCATCGGCATTGTTGCTGGCGCGCGGCCAGCTCAGCTTTTCGGGCAGGGTGGTTTCGTTAAAGGGCGCCGGCGCGATCAGCGACCAGTGCGAAATGATGTCCCGGCTGGCAAAGCCGCGTTTGCGCAGCACCGGGTCGATCGCGCCTGCCAGCGCATCGGCGACGGAAACGGCTCGGTTGCGGCGCTTGTATTCTGGCAGTTTATCCTCGGGCATGATCCACATATCGCCCGCTCAGGCGCAGATACAAGTGCCTTGGATTGTCGAGACTGTCGTCCGTCATCCGTCGCGGTACTGATTTTGTTCGCAGGAGGCACAGATGCCGACATTGATATCCCGGGACGGCACCACCATTGGATATGACGTCAGGGGGAGCGGCCCGGTCATTATATTGGTCGCAGGGGCTACCCAGTATCGCGCCATAGACCATGCCACGCCACGGCTCATAGACCATCTCGCATCGCACTTCACGATGGTCAATTTCGACCGTCGCGGCCGCGGCGCCTCTACCGACACACTGCCTTATGCCGTGGCGCGTGAAATAGAGGACATCGAAGCGCTGATCGACGCCATGGGTGGGCGTGCAGGACTATATGGCATGTCGTCGGGGGCCGTGCTGGCGCTGGAAGCCGCTGCGGCGCTGCCCGGAAAAGTGACCTCGTTGTTCCTCTATGAGCCGCCGGTGGATGTCGGCCAGCCCACCGAGGATCTCTGGAAGCAGCATGGGGAAGTGGCGGCGCTGGCCGAGAAGGGCGATGGCGAAGGCATGATGTGCCATTTCATGGGGGCATTCATGTCGCCCGAGGAGCTGGAGGCTTTCAGGCGGTCACCGGCCTGGCCGGCATTCGCTGCCGTCGGCGCCACGATCGAGCACGACTACCGGGTGATGGCCGAGGCGCGCGATGGCGACAGCCAGCCCGCGCGCTGGCGGGACGTTGCCGTGCCTGTACTCGTGGTCAATGGAGACAGCAGCTTTGACTTCATCGATGCCGGCGCAGCCTGGGTGGCGGCGGGAGTGCCGGGCGCAAGCCGGCGCATTCTTCCAGGCCAGGGCCATGATGTCAGCGAGGAGGCTCTCGCGCCGGTCATGATGGCGTTTTTTGGCGCGAATTGATCGTTTTGGCATTGTATGAGGGGCCATGCCTCTCAGCCATCATCATCCCGTCGATTCGTCCGCCGTCCTTGACTGGTACGATCTGCACGCCCGCGACCTGCCCTGGCGGGTGTCACCGGGCGACCGGCGTGCCGGCATCAGCCCCGATCCTTATCGCGTCTGGCTGAGCGAGGTCATGCTGCAACAGACCACGGTGGCGGCTGTAAAAGCCTATTTCCTGCGTTTCACCGGTCTCTGGCCCACAGTCTTCGACCTGGCCGCCGCCCCGCTCGATGCGGTGCTGCGCGAATGGGCCGGCCTTGGCTATTACGCCCGGGCGCGAAATCTGCATGCCTGCGCCCAGGCGGTGGTGAAAGAGCATGGCGGGGTCTTTCCGCAAAGCTCGGCAGGCCTGCAGGCCCTGCCGGGGATCGGCGCCTATACCAGCGCTGCCATTGCGGCGATCTGTTTTGACGAGCCCATTGCCGTGCTCGACGGCAATCTCGACCGGGTGCTGGCGCGTTTTTATGCCGTGCCCGTGCCAGTGCGGGAGGTAAAGGACGATCTGCGCGCTGCCCTTCAGGCTTCGGTGCCAAAAAGGGCCGGGGATTTCGCCCAGGCCATGATGGATCTGGGCGCCACGATCTGCGCCCCGCGCAATGCCAGCTGCCTCATCTGCCCGCTCCAGCCGGGCTGCATCGCCGCGCGCGAGGGCACGCCTCTGCTCTATCCGGTCAAGCCGGCCAAGGCGGAAAAGCCGGTGCGGCGCGGCCATGCCTATGTGATGCGGGATGCGGCCGGCGACGTCTATCTCCAGACGCGCCCCGCCAAGGGGCTTCTGGCCAGCATGACCGAGGTGCCGACCTCGCCCTGGGTCGCCGAGCCGGCAGAGCCGGACTTTCCCCTCACCGCTGAATGGCGGCGCTGCGGCAGCATCGTGCATGTCTTCACCCATTTCCGGCTGGAGCTGGACGTGTGGTCGGCCGTGGTTGCGCCCGAGGGGCTCGAGCATGGCTGGTGGGCGGAGCCGGCGACGCTCGGAAGAGAGGCTTTGCCGACCTTGTTCCGCAAGGTGCTGGCCGAGGCCGGCCTCAGCTGAACACCAGCCTTGTCACCCGCTCGCTTCGGCCGGATGACGCAAAGAAAAAGGCCGCCGGGGCAAACCGGCGGCCAGTGAGTAGAGCCTGATAGGGAGATTGGAGGTCAGGATCAGGCAGAAAGCAAATCAAGTTTTTGGCGAATGTCTGCCCGAAGGGAGTCGATCGGTTCGACATTGCCGGAACGTTCGTGGTGCCAGAAGGTCCACCCGTTGCATGACTCAGATCCCTGAACCAGAGCGCCGACCTTGTGGATCGATCCCTGGTGTGGACCCGAGACGAGCGAGCCGTCTGCACGAACCATGGCAGAGTAACGTTTCGTTAAGTCGAAAAGTTGCGCACCCACTTCGATCAATCCCTGTTCGACCAGCGAACCGAAGGGAATGCGGGTTTCCTTGCGCTTGGGCGTGACGGATTGCAGCGCCTCGAACACGCCGGGCCGGATGCTGGCGATGCGCTGGCGCGCGCCCTCGATATAGCTGGCCTCGCGGTCGATGCCGATGAAGTGACGGCCCAGCTTGCGCGCAACGGCGCCGGTCGTTCCGGTGCCGAAAAAGGGATCGAGCACGATGTCGCCGGGCTTGGTGGTGGCGTTGAGAATCCGGAACAGCAGCGCTTCAGGCTTCTGGGTGGGGTGAAGCTTGTTGTCGTCCTCGCCCCTGAGGCGTTCGGCGCCCGTGCAGATGGGAAACAGCCAGTCGCTGCGCATCTGCGTGTCGTCATTGGCCAGCTTCATGGCTTCATAATTGAAGGTGACGCGGCTCTTCTGGCTCTTGGCGGCCCAGATCAGCGTCTCATGCGCATTGGTAAAGCGCGTGCCGCGGAAATTGGGCATCGGATTGGCCTTGCGCCAGACGATGTCGTTGAGCATCCAGAAATCGAGATCCTGGAGCGCCGCGCCGACGCGGAAAATGTTGTGATAGGACCCGATGACCCAGAGCGCGCCATCGGGCTTGAGCAGCCGTCGGGCGGCAGCCAGCCAGCCGCGCGTGAAGGCATCGTAATGGGCGAAGCTGTCGAACTTGTCCCAGTCATCGTCGACGGCGTCGACCTTTGACTGGTCGGGACGGGTCAACCCCTGCTCGAGCTGGAGGTTGTAAGGCGGATCGGCGAAGATGAGATCGATGGAGCCGGCCGGCAAGCTATTCATGTGGTCGATGCAATCGCCCACAAGGATAGTATCGATCGGAAGGCGCGTGGCCTCCCTTTCCGCATCGGCCTTGGCGGCCGTACGCGCGGTACGCAACATGCTCTTAACCCTAACGCAGTACTAACGATCCCGTTATAGACCGTCGAGGTTAATGGAGCGTTCGCAAGGGGTTAGCAGGGGGTTAACCGGCCGCCGCGATCGTGGTCCGCCGCACGAGGAGCGCCGCCACCGGCGCAAAGGCCTCGCGATGGTGGCGACAGGGGCCATGCCGGTCGAGCGCCGAGAGATGGGCGGCCGTGCCATAGCCCTTGTGGCCGGCAAAGCCGAAATGGGGCGCGTCGCAATCCATGATTTCGCACATGCGGTCGCGCGTTACCTTGGCGATGATCGAGGCTGCCGCAATCGAGACGCTGCGCCCGTCGCCGCCGATCAGCGCCAGGCCCGGGCAGGGCAGGTCGGGCGGTAAGTCGCGGCCATCGACGAGCACACGATCGACCGGCTGGGGCAGGGCGCGAACGGCACGGGCCATGGCGGCAAGCGTGGCCCCGCGAATATTGCGGGTGAGAATGTCGAGCGGCGGCGCGGACACGATGGCGACATCGGCATGGGCCATGATCTCGTCATAGAGCGCGTCGCGGCGCTCGGGCGTCAGTTTCTTGGAATCGTTGAGCCCCGCGGGAATGCGGTCCGGATCGAGCCGCACGGCGGCGACCACGACCGGACCGGCCAGCGGGCCACGGCCGGCTTCGTCCACGCCGGCAACGAGGCGGGCGCCGCGCGCCATCAGCATCTGCTCGTGGCTGTAATCGGGAAAATCAGCCTCGGGCGCAAAGAGCGCTTTTGCATCCGGTGCCGGCTTGCTGCGAGCGGCCATGATCAGGCTTTGCTGCCGAGGGCGGCGTCGAGCGCGGCCCGGTCCGCCACGAAAAGATGATGCCCGATGCGGTTGGTTTCACCCACGAAGTCGCGAAGCGCACCGCTGGCGGCGAGGGGCGCGGAAATGTCCCCCACAATGGCGAGGCGCATCCGGTAATTCTGCAGCTTCTGGAAGAAGTGTCCCGCCTGCTTGTTGGCCAGCTCGAAAAAGTGGGGAGCGAAACGCGCCGCGGGCACGACGAGCATTTCCGCCGCGCTGCCATAGGTCTGCCCGATCAGGTCGAGCGCATCGTCTTCGCTGCCCAGGGCAGGGCCCTGGTCGGCGACGAAAAACAGATGAACGCCGTTGACGATCTCGGTCTGCATCCCGATGTCCATTTCGCAATCCGGTCCTCTGCTGATATAGGAGTCGCGCCGGGGGGCAAAGGTGAGAGAGACCCATGCGCAATGCAATTTGGCTTGCCGCCCTGCTGGCTTTTGCCGGCCCGGCTGCGGCGGAGCCCTTCCATCATCCCTTTGGAGAATGGCGAGAATATCACCGCGACTGGCTGGCCGCCTGCCCCGACAGCATCGAGGAAGATGCCACCGATTATTACGGTTATTCCTGCTTTGCCAGCACCGGTAGCCAGGAATTGAACGGCGCGGGCCTGCCGGCCTACAAGCTGACGCTGATTCATAACCGGCTCAATGGCGACATCGACCTGGCGATCACGGTGTCTCCCGATGAGGGCGAATACGATACGAGCCGACCAATCGTCTTGCGCTTCGGCGGTGAGCCGCCGCTGGCCCTCTCCTTCGGCGCCGATATCGAGACCCGGCACAATACCGTGAACCAGTTCTTCCTTCTGGGCGACGACCGCCAGAAGGTGCTCGACAAGATGGGTGACCGCAATGCGCTGACCCTCTCGGTGCCGCTCCTCGGTGTGGACAGGCCGGTGGAAAGCCGAATGTCGCTGCGCGGCGTGCTGGCCTCGCTCGACTTCATGTCCACCTATGCGCGGCGCGTCGCCGAGTATTGACGTCCTAGCCGCTATGGTGTCGGTTCGCCCCACTCCAAAGGAATGGACCGACATGCCTCTCAAGCCCGGCGCCGCGCTGCTTTTCGATATCGATGGCACGCTGGTGGAAAGCGATCCACTGCATCTTGAGGCCTTCAACCGGGTCTTTGGTCCGCGTGGGCATCATTTCGATCGCGAACGGTTCGGCCAGCATCTGCAGGGCCTTGCCAACGAGGCTATCGCGGCGCGCTTCCTGCCCGAGGAAACGCCCGAGCAGCGCATTGCGGTGATGAACGAGAAGGAAGCCACCTTCCGCCGGCTTGCCGGCGCGGGGATCGAGCCGGTCCCGGGACTGGGCGCGCTGCTCGACTGGGCGGACGGGGAGGGCGTGCCGATGGTGGCGGTGACCAATGCACCGCGCGCCAATGCCGATCAATTGCTCGATGCCATAGCCGTGCGGGACCGCTTCCGGGCTGTGGTGGTGGCCGAGGACCTTGCCCATGGCAAGCCGCATCCCTTGCCCTATCTGGAGGGCCTGCGCCTGCTGGGCGCCGATGCGGCCCACAGCGTCGCCTTCGAGGATTCCCGGACCGGGATCGCGTCGGCCGTTGCCGCCGGTATTGCCACCATCGGCATGGCAACCGGACTGAAGCCGGAACAGCTGGTGACGGCGGGCGCCATCATGGGCGTCCCCGATTATCGGGAAAAAGCCGTGATCGATTTCATCAAGGCACGGTTGCTCGCCTGACAGCGGCCCGTCCTAGAACAGGCTCATCTGCTTGCTTTCCAGCTTCGGCGCCTCGAACAGATCGGTGCGCAGGCCCGCAAGCTTGGCCTCCAGCCCATAGCGGTCGCGGGCCTTTTCGAAGCGCTGGCGCAAAAGCGTGGCATAGGGACCTTCGCCGGTCATGCGGGTGCCCCAGCGCGAATCGTAGTCCTTGCCGCCGCGCGTGTCGCGCACGAGCGAAAGGACGTGGCGGACGCGGTCCGGGAAGTGCCGCAGGAGCCATTCGCGGAACACGTCGCGCACCTCGCCCGGCAGGCGCAACAGGATCATCTGCGCACTGATCGCGCCCTGGGCCTTGCCCGCATCGAGAATGCGCTCGAGCTCCATGTCGTTGATCGCCGGGATCATCGGCGAGGCGAAAATCGCGGTGGGGATGCCGGCCTCGGAAAGCAGGCGAATGGCTTCAAGCCGCCGGGCGGGCGAGGAGGCGCGCGGCTCCATCTTGCGGCTGAGCTTGTGGTCCATCGAGGTGACCGACATCGCGACCTTGACCAGGCCCAGCCCTGCCAGCTCGGTCAGAATGTCCAGATCGCGCGCGATCAGCGCCGACTTCGTGGTGATCATCACCGGATGGCGCGTCTCCAGCATGACTTCGAGAATGCCTCGCGTCAGCTTGTGCTTGCGTTCGGCCGGCTGGTAGGGATCGGTATTGGTGCCCATGGCAATGGGCTTGGGGCGATAGTTCCGGGCAGCAAATTCGGATTTCAGCGCCTCGACCGCATTGGTCTTGACGTAGATGTCGCGCTCGAAATCGATGCCCGCCGAATGACCGAGAAAGGCATGGCTGGGCCGGGCGAAGCAGTAAGAGCAGCCATGCTCGCAGCCGCGATAGGCATTGATCGAGCGCTCGAAGCCGATATCGGGACTGTCATTGCTGGTGATGATCGACTTGGCGCGCTCCATATGTTCGACCGTTTCGAACAGGGGCATTGGCTCGACGCTACCCCAGCCATCGTCGAAGCTGTCGCGCTGATGCGGCTCGAAACGGCCCGAGCGGTTGGACTGCGCACCGCGACCCCGCGCCTGCACCAGCTCGCGCCGTGCCAGATCGGCGTCGCGGCTGCGGCTCAAGCGCTCCAGAGCTTCAAAGGAAGGGGCCTGATAAAGGGCCATGGTCGTGGTCTCCTGCCTGCTGCGGCCACAGAATCGAGCTGTGTCCGACAGGACAGAACGCTAGCAGGTTAATGAGAACAAAACAAGAACATCAATTTGGGCCGATGTCCGCCTGAAGCATATATCGGCAGGGCCGCCATGCATTACAAGACTGGACGCAAGAGGGCGCGTGACGTAGACAACCGGCCTTCATCCGGTTCCGCATCGTCGCTATCCCAAGGGCTGTCCACGCCCGATTTACGGCTGCGGCGCGCTGCTGACAGGGCTTGTCACACAAAGTTCGGAACGGATGTCGAAACTGGGCGGCCTGCAGCGTCGCATGGCCGCAACCACCGCGAAAGGGACACGAGATGACAATGGATGCAGCAGCTCAGGAGCTGCCGGAAAGTTTGGCGGAAACGCCCGACCACACCGCACGAAACCGGCTGGTCATCGCCATCCTTCTGGTGTCGACCTTCGTGGTGTTTCTCAACGAAACCATCATGAGCGTGGCCATTCCCCACCTGATGGTTGATCTGGGCGTGACGGCCGGCGCGGCTCAATGGCTGACCACCGCGTTCCTGCTGACGATGGCGGTGGTCATTCCGATCACCGGTTTCCTCCTGCAGCGCATCAATACGCGACCGATCTTTCTTCTGGCCATGTCGGTGTTTTCGGTCGGGACACTGGTTTGCGCGCTGGCGCCGGGCCTTGAGCTGCTGGTGACCGGCCGCGTTGTTCAGGCCATCGGCACGGCGATCATGATGCCGCTCCTGATGACCACGGTGATGACGCTGGTGCCGCCCGAAGGGCGCGGCAAGACCATGGGCAATATCTCCATCGTCATGGCCGTTGCCCCGGCTATCGGCCCCACGATCGGCGGCTTCATCCTGGGCCATTTCGACTGGCGCTTCATGTTCTATTTCACCCTGCCCATCGCCATTGGCGCGCTGATCCTGGGTGCAACGCGCATTCGCAATGTCTCGACGCCCCGCTTTGCGCCGCTCGACATCGTCTCCGTGATCCTGTCTGCGCTGGCCTTTGGCGGCCTGGTCTATGGCCTGTCGAGCCTGGGCGAGGGTGCCGAGCACCCCTCACCCATCCCGGCCTTCGTGCCGATCCTGGTCGGTGTCGTGGCCATGGCGATCTTCGTCTGGCGCCAGATGCGTCTCGCCTCGGAAAACAAGGCGCTGCTCGATCTGCGCACATTGCAGCACCGCAATTACACCTTTGCGCTGGTGACCATGGCCATCGCCATGGTGGCGCTGCTGGGGTCCTCCATCCTGCTGCCGATCTATACGCAGAACGTGCTGGGTCTCGATACGCTGCAGACCGGCATGATCCTGTTGCCGGGCGGGCTGCTCATGGGCCTGATGGGACCGATCGTGGGGCGCCTGTTCGACCGCGTCGGACCGCGACCGCTCCTGGTTCCGGGCGTGATCCTGGTCTCGGCCGTGATGTGGGCGCTGACCATGGTGGGCACCGACACGCCGGTCTGGGCCGTCGTTGCGGGCCATGTCACCCTGAGCCTGGGGCTGGCATTGACTTTCACCCCGCTTTTCACCTCGTCAATGGGCTCGGTGCCAATGCCGCTCTATTCCCATGCCAGCGCCATTCTCGGATCGGTGCAGCAGGTGGCCGGCGCCGCGGGCATCGCGCTGTTCGTGGCCGTGATGAGCCTGCGCACGGCGGCCAGCGCAGCCGAAGGTCTTGACGGTGTCGAGGCTCTCGCCGCCGGTATCCGGGCCGGGTTCCTCTGCGGGGCAGTGGTGTCGGTGCTGATGGTGGTGGCGGCAACCTTCGTGCGTCGACCCACCATGGCGACGCCGGGCGCGATGCCTGCCGGCCACTAAGGCTGGTCACACCGCCAAAGACACAAAGGGCGCCGGTTCGACCGGCGCCCTTTTTCATTCCGGGACGGGCTGGCTCAGGCCCGTACGGAGAGCGAGAGAGCAAGGCCCCAGGGATCGGTGATCGTCGTGTTCTTGACCTGTGCCCGGCCGAGAATGGCGTCGCGCTGGGCGGGCGTGTCGAGGATGAGCTCGAACGCCGAGAGGCCGGTTCGGCCTTGTGCAATGGGGCCGGCACCGCGGCTCGACCAGACATTGCTCGCCAATTGATGATGATAGCCGCCCGCTCCGTAGAAACTGGCGCCCGGATAATGCGCGGTGATCTCTGTGCCCAAGACGCCCGAATAGAAGGGCTCGGCCACTGCGTTGTCGCCGACCTGCAGGTGCATATGGCCCACGATCAGCCCGGCGGGCGCCCCTTGCCATTCCCGTTCGGGCGCAAGGGCGAGAAGCGTGGGAATATCGAGCTTTTCGGTGGCCATGGCGATACGACCGTTGTCATCGCTCCACACTGCGCGGGGCCGGTCGGCATAGACCTCGATGCCATTGCCTTCCGGATCGTGCAGATAAACCGCCTCGCTGACCAGGTGGTCGGACGCGCCGTCGACCGCAATGCGGGCATTGGCGATATGGCGCAGCCACGCCGCGAGGCTTTCCCGATCCGGCATCAGAAAGGCAGTGTGGAACAGACCGGCGGAGCGGGGGTCGCGCTGGGCGAGGCTGTCATCGCCACGCAATTCGAGCAGCGCCGTGTCGCCGACGCCCAGGCGCAGCGTCTTGCCGTCGCGGCCGATCGTCTCGAGGCCGAGCAGGTGGCGGTAATAATCGGCGACGACGTCGAGCTGACGCACATTGAGCGTCACGAGGCCGATCTGCATGGGGGCGGTGGCCGAAGCGGGCATGGCAATCTCCTGGCGCGCGCGGCTGGGCGCGCTGTTGCCCGGAACATGCGCCCGAACCGCCCCGGTTTAAAGCGAGGGGCGGCGAACGTGTTGTTCGTCGTTTGTTACCGTTCGGCCAGCCGCGGCATCAGCTCGACGAAATTGCACGGCTTGTGGCGGTAATCGAGTTGGTGGGTGAGGATGCCTTCCCAGGCGTCGCGACAGGCGCCGCGCGAACCGGGCAGGCAGAAGACGAACGTGGTGCCGATGAGGCCCGCCGTGGCGCGCGATTGCAGCGAGGACGTGCCGACGGTGCCGGCCGAATATTGATGGAAGAGCACGGAAAACCCTTCCATGCGCTTGTCGAACAGCGGCTCGACGGCCTCAGGTGTGACGTCGCGGCCGGAAAAGCCGGTGCCGCCGGTGGTGAGAACGACATCGACGCCAGGATCGGCCACCAGCGCCTGCACGGCAGCACGGATCAGCTGGATATCGTCGCGCACCACCTGCCGGCTATGGCAGGCATGACCATCGGCTTCGAGCAGCGACTTGAGCAGGGCGCCGCCCGTATCGGTTTCGAGGTCACGCGTGTCGGACACTGCTATGACGGCGATGGAGAGAGGCTTGAAGGCCCGATCCTCAAACCGGCTTGTCTTGAACATCGCGCTCGCTCCCCAGGGTTTCGATCAGCTCTTCGGGCACGGAAGGCTCATGCCGGACCACGATATCGTCGTCCTCCATGCTTTCACCGCGCGGGTCAAGCACGAAGGTTTCCGGGGTGATCTGGCGATCGCTCATCGGCTGGAAGGGCGCGCGGCCTTCCGCATCGACGCTCTTGCGCACCCGCATGCGCAGATAGGCCGCGCCGGCCAGGGCACCATGGAAGGTGGTGGTGACGACGAACAGCCCCACCGGGCTCCAGGCACCCATGATCATCGAGGCGACCGCCGGCCCAAGCGCGAGGCCCACGCCCAGAATAAGGAGCATGCCGCCGGCAATGGTGGCGAAATCGCCATCCTTGGCGAAGTCGTTGGCATGGGCGACGGCCACCGCATAGATGGGATTGGCCGCAAAACCATAGGCGGCGAACAGCACATACATCAGCCACCCCGCACTGGGATTGATGAGCGTCGTCAGCGCGCCCACAATAGCGGCGAAACCCGAGAGGCCGATCAGCACGATGCGCCGGTCGATCCGGTCCGACAGGCGGCCGAACGGCACCTGCGCCACCGCACCCAGAATGGCGGCGATGGCAAAGAGCAGCGCGATACCGGAGGCGTCGAGCCCCTGTTCGTATCCATAGACAGGCGCCAGCGTGCCGAAGGCGCCGTTGGCCATGCCCACCGAGAAGGCGGCGATGGCCGCGACGGGTGAGGTCCTGTAGAGCAAGCCGATGTCGAGCCTGGCCGATTTCAGCGGCTTGGGTTGCGGGCTCGAGGTCAGTGCCGTGGGCAGGACGGCGCAGATGAAGCTGATGGCACCGATGACGAACGGGATGTAGCCGGCCGTGCCGGTGATCGACATGGCCACCTGGCCTAGGGTGGAGGCGCCCATATTGATGGTGGTGTAGATCGAGAAGATGGTGCCGCGGCTTTTGTTGTCCGCGACTTCGTTGAGCCAGCTTTCCACGATCATGGCGGCACCGGCAAAGCAGAACCCGGACAAGGCCCGCAGCACGATCCAGCTGACATCGTTGATCCAGAGCAGGTTGAGCAGGATCGTGATCGTGCCGATAGCGGCCATGACCGAGAAGGCTCGGATATGACCGACCTTGCGCACGACAAGCGGAACGGTCAGCGAGCCGGCGACGAAGCCGATCGACCAGCCCGTGCCGATCAGGCCAAGGGCCAGAAGGGAGAAGTTCTCCTCGGCCCCGCGCACCGAGAGCAGCAGGCCCTGCAGGCCGCCGCCGAACATCAGCAGGGCAGAACCGAGGAAAAGGGCGTAGATCTTGATAACGGAAGCCATGACGCGGGCGGGCCTTCGATAGTGTGCGTGACGCTGCAAATCAGTCGAACGCGACCATAACGTGGCAAGTTGCGCTGGCGACACCCCGAATTTGGCATCCGGGCAGGTTTAGACCAGCCCCAGGCTTTCCATGCGGGCGCGCAGGCTGAGAAGATCTTTCCAGGCCTGCTGCTTGGCGGGCGGATTGCGCAGGAGATAGGCCGGATGCAGCGTCGGCAAGGCGGCGACCGCGTGCGACCCGATGGTCACGTCCTGCCACTTGCCGCGCATCTTGATAATGCCATTGGTGGTCTTGAACACGGTCTGCATGGCCGGTCCGCCCAAAGTCAGGACCAGCTGAGGGGCGACCAGCTCCACCTGCCGGTTGAGGAAAGGCAGGCACAATTCCATTTCCTCGGGCGTCGGCGTACGGTTGCCCGGCGGCCGCCAAGGCACGGTATTGGCGATATAGACCTTTGTCCTGTCGAGGCCGATCGCGGCCAGCATTCGATCGAGCAATTGCCCGGATCGCCCCACAAAGGGCTTGCCCTGACGATCTTCCTCTGCACCGGGCGCCTCCCCGATCAGCATGATCCTGGCCTCCGGATTGCCATCGGCAAAGACCAGCTGGGTGGCGCGGAACTTGAGACCGCAGCCATTGTAATCATTGAGCATGGCCTGGAGCGCATCGAGCGTCTGGGCCGAAGCGGCAAGCTGACGCGCCTCACCGGGATCGCCGCCGACGGGTCCGGTGGGCTGGGGCAGCGGGGCAGCCTGGGGGGCGCTGGCGCGGGGCGGCATGATGCTCGCGGCCGGCGGCTTTTGCGCAAACCGGTCCACCGGCTCCTCGCCCACGGCCAGGTCGACACCGGCAGCCCGATACCAGTCGAGCACCGAGAGCATTTCGGCGTTATTGAGGGCGCGATCTTGAGACATCGGGCCCGTTATGTCACACCCCGGAACGGGCGGAAAGTCGCGCCCCGGCCGCAAAGGTAATTTCAGATGGCAGATGCCGGCAATCGTGAAGTGCTGTCCACAGATGTGCTGATCGTCGGCGCGGGCCCCGCAGGGCTCGCGGCGGCCATCCGGCTGAAGCAGCGTCATCCCGAGATTGCCGTGACCGTGGTCGAGAAGGCCGCCGAGATCGGCGGCCACATCCTTTCGGGCGCGGTGATGGACCCCGTTGGCCTCGATGCACTGATCCCCGACTGGCGGCTCAAGAACGCCCCGGTGGGCCCCGACGTGGTGTCGGACCGCTATCACTTCCTGACGGCCAAGGGACAGTTCAGCTTTCCGCATGCTCTGATCCCACCGCAGATGCGGACCAAGAACGGAGTGATCGTCAGCCTCGGAGACCTGGTGCGCTGGCTGGGCGAAGAGGCAGCCGCGCTGGGCGTCGATATTTTCCCGATGACCGCGGCAGTCGACGTGCTGCGCGAGGGTCAGGGCCCCGTGCGCGGCATCATTACCGGCGATCTGGGCCGCGACCGGCAGGGCCAGCCCAAGCCCGGCTTTGCCGAGGGTATCGCGCTCGAAGCAAAATACACCCTGATCGCCGAAGGCGCCCGGGGATCGCTGGGCAAAACCATCGTCGGCGATTTCGCGCTCGACCGGGACTCCAGCCCGCAGAAATATGGCCTGGGCATCAAGGAGGTCTGGGAAATCCCGGCGGAACGGCATCGCCCCGGCCAGGTCGATCACTATCTCGGCTTTCCGCTGGACAACGGCACCAATGGCGGCGGCTTTGTCTATCACGCTCAAGACCGCAAGCTCTATCTGGGCTATGTCGTCCACCTCGACTACGCCGACCCGACGCTCTCGCCCTTCGGAGAATTCCAGCGCTTCAAGACGCACAAGGCCATCGCGCCGCTGCTCGAGGGCGCAACGCGGATCAGTTACGGGGCGCGGGCCCTCGCGGCAGGAGGGCTCCAGGCTATCCCGCATCTGGCTTTCCCTGGTGGCGGGCTGATCGGCTGTTCGGCCGGGTTCATGAACGCACCGCGGCTCAAGGCCATCCATAATGCCATCCTCTCCGGCATCGGGGCGGCAGACGCTGTCGGCGCGGCCATTGCGGCCGGGCGCGCCCAGGACGTGATCGAGGACTTCGAACACCGGATCATGGACACCGGCATCCGCACCGAATTGTCCGGCGTCCGCAATCTCAAGCCGCTCTGGTCGCGCTTCGGTACGCTTTTGGGCACCGGCTTGGGTGGGTTCGACATGTGGTGCCAGGCGGTGCTGCGCTTTTCACCCTTCGGCACGCAGGCCTGGACGCGCCCGGATGCCGCAAAATTGAAGCCGATCTCCGAGGTCAGCCCGCGCCACTACGAAAAGCCCGATGGCAGGACCACGTTCGATCGTGCCTCCTCGGTTTACCTGGCCAATATTGCCCATGACGAAGACCAGCCAGTGCATCTGAAACTGGCCGATCCCGCCGTGCCGATCCGAGACAATCTCCCCCGTTTCGGGGAACCGGCGCCACTTTACTGCCCTGCGGGTGTCTATGAACTCGCCCAGGAAAACGGCGCTCCGGTCTTTCGCATCCATGCCGCCAATTGCGTGCATTGCAAGACGTGCGACATCAAGGACCCGGCCCGTAACATCACCTGGGTGCCGCCCGAAGGCGGGAGCGGCCCGAACTACAGCGGAATGTGACGCCCCATCCGGCGCCGCGGCCTTGCGGCGCGGTCCCAAAACGGACAATGTTTGCGCCGATTTGCTGCAAGATCGGTTCAGCCCGGTTCGCCAAGCGGCCGAATCGCAGCTCTAGGGAGAATTGAGCCTCGTGACCCTGTTTTCCATTCGTCGGGCTTTGCCCGTTTTCACGGCGGCCTGTATCGCGCTGATGGCTCTCCCGGCGGCGGCGCAATTCGATGCGGGCATGGCCGTCCAGGATGTCGCGCGGGATATCCTCAAGCTGTTTCGTCCGAGCGTTTCGGGCTCGTACCTGGCCGGGCAGCAGGCGGTAAAGGACCTGCGCACCGACGAAGCTGCCCGCTATTTCAAGAGCGCCGCCGAAGCCGACTGGGACAATCCGGTTCTGGTCGAGCGCGCCTTCGTGGCGCTGGCGGCCGATGGACAGATCGAGAGCGCGGCCAATACGGCCCGGCGCATGCTTGAAATCGACCCCAACAATCAGCTTGCTTCGCTCGTCGTCGCCACCGAGGCGCTCAAGGAACGTCGTTATGGTGCCGCCCTGCGTCGGCTCGAAAATGTCTCCGACGATTCGTTCAGCGGCATCACCGCGGGCATCCTGCGCGCCTGGTCGCTGGTGGGCGAGAGCAAGGCCGACGAGGCCGAAGCCATGATGAACCGGCTGGGCGTGCGGGGGCTCGAGGATTTCCTCGTCTTTCACCGCGCCCTGATGGCCGAGGCCGCCGGCAATACCGAACTTGCCCTGACGCTGGCGCAGCGCGCCTATGACGTCGAGCCCTATGTGGCGCGCATCGCCGAGGTTTATGCCCGCCTTCTGGCCAATTCCGGCGACACCGAAGCCGCCACCGACGTGCTCGACGCCTTCGAGGCACAAGGGCTGAGCCATCCCATCATCCGCAATGTGCGCGAGGCCATCGAAGCCGGACGCCGCCCGGGCGTATTCACCACCAGCGTTCAGGTGGGCGCGGCCGAAATGTTCCATGGCATCGGCGTCGCGCTGTCCCGCGACGGCAGTGCCGACCTGGCGCTGGTTTTCCTGCGGCTGGGCGTCTATCTCGATCCGGGATCGGACGTGGTAGCCTTGGCGCTGGGCCAGTTGCTGGACGAAGTCGGCCAGCATGACATGGCCAATTCGATCTATGACGCCGTGCCGGCCAAGTCGGCGCTGAAGCCCACGGCAGTGGTGCGCATCGCCCAGAACCTCGATTCCATGGGCGACCGCGAGGAAGCCATCCGCCGGCTGCGCAATATCGTGGCCACGAGCCCCGAAGACCTCGATGCCGTGTCGGTCCTGGGCGACCTGCTGCGTTACGACGAGCAATATCTCGAGGCAGCCGATGCCTATAGCGCGGCCATCGAGATTGCCGGCGGGGATGCACCCGCCGATTGGCGCTTCTTCTACGTGCGCGGCATTTCCTATGAGCGGGCCAAGGAGTGGCCCAAGGCCGAGGCCGATTTCAAGCGTGCCCTCGAACTCAATCCCGACCAGCCCCAGGTGCTGAACTATCTCGGCTATAGCTGGATCGACATGGACATGCATCTCGAGGAAGCGCTGGCCATGATCGAGAAGGCCGTCGAGGCGCAGCCGCAGGACGGCTATATCATCGATTCGCTGGGCTGGGCCTTCTACAAGCTCGACCGGCTGGACGAGGCGGTGGAAACGCTTGAACGCGCGGTGATGCTGCTGCCCAGCGACCCGGAGATCAACGACCATCTTGGCGACGCCTATTGGAAGGTGGGGCGCCGGCTCGAAGCGCAGTTCCAGTGGAACATTGCCCGGTCCGTCGACACGATCGGCACGGTGACCGAGCGCGTCCTGCCCAAGCTGGCCGAGGGGCTGACACCGGAAAACGAGACCGAATAGTCACCCATGGCCGATATCGTCACGCAAGCGGCGCCAGCCAAGATCAACCTGGCGCTGCATGTCACGCGCCGGCGCGAAGACGGCTATCACGACCTCGAAAGCCTCATCGTCTTCGCCGACCTGTGCGACGAGCTCGAGGCCAGCCTGGCAGGTTCCGATAGCCTGATCATTTCGGGCCCTTTCGGGGGCAAGCTCAATGCCGAGCCCAACAACCTCGTGCTTCGCGCCGTATCGGCCTTCCGGGCGCGCTGGCCAGAGCTGGCGCCCAGGGGCCTTGCCCTCTCGCTGACCAAGAACCTGCCGGTCGCGGCGGGCATCGGTGGCGGTTCGGCCGACGCTGCGGCGGCCCTGCGCATGCTGGCGGGTCTCTCTCCCGTTCCCATCGCCGTCAGCGATCTGTCGGACCTGGCGGCAGGGCTGGGTGCGGATGTGCCGGCCTGCCTGCTTTCCCGCCCCCTCCTGGCACGGGGCGTGGGAGAGATACTGTCGCCGCTGCAGCACTTTCCCGGGCTCTTCGTCACGCTGGTCAATCCGGGTGTGGCGGTAGCGACGGCTGACATTTTCCGCCGCCTGCGGGCCCATGACAATTACCCCCTGCCGGCCTTGCCCGATCCGCTGACACGGCCGGCCCAGCTTGGCCTCTGGCTGGCCGAGACGCGCAACGATCTCGAACCGCCCGCGATCAAGCTCGTGCCCGAAATCGGCATCGTCATCGAGGAAATGGCGCAGACGGCCGGTTGCATTCTGGCGCGCATGTCAGGGTCGGGAGCGACGGTGTTCGGCCTGTTCGGCGCCGAGGGGCAGGCTCATGACGCGGCGGCACAGATCCGCCGACTGCATCCCGATTACTGGGTTGGTACCGCGCCGCTGCTTGGCGCAGGGAACTAGTTCAGCTGGCGCGGCCGACGCTGTGCTCGACGACTTCGGCAAGAATGGTCTTCATCTCGCTGTCGGGCAGGCCGGACAGCGCGTCGATAGCGGACCGGGCATGCTCGCGCGCCTTGTCCAGCGTGCGCTTGAGCGTGTCGTAGCGGTTGAAGATCGCGACAACCTGGTGCACCTCGAGGTCGCTGGCATCCGGCTTGCCCAGGGCCGACGCGATGATGGCGCGTTCGCTCTCGCTGGCCGATTGCAGCGCCAGAATCACCGGCAGGGTCATCTTGCCCTCGCGCAGGTCATCGCCGACATTCTTGCCCAAAGTGCCGGCCTCGCCGCCGTAATCGAGCGCGTCGTCCACCAATTGGAAGGCATTGCCCAGCTCAAGCCCGTAAAGAGCCAGCGCTGCGCAGCCGGCCTGGTCGGCGCCGCCGGACATCGCACCCACCTTGCAGGCGGCTTCGAAAAGCACGGCTGTCTTGGCGCGGATCACTTCGGCATAGTCGGCGGCGCTGGTGTCGAGGTCGCCGGTCTTGGCCAGCTGGAACACCTCGCCCTCGGCCATGACGGCGGAGGCGGCCGAGAGAACCCCCAAGGCATCGATATCGCCGGTTTCCACCATCATCATGAAGGCCTGGCCCAGAAGGAAGTCCCCGACCAGGATCGAAGCCTTGTTGCCCCAGACCATGCGGGCGGCAGGCTTGCCCCGGCGCATGTCGCTGTCGTCGACGACATCGTCATGGAGCAGGGTGGCATTATGCATGAATTCGACGGCCGCCGCGAAATTGACCGCGTGGCCCTTGCCGCCCCCGAACAGGATGGCTGCGGCAACCGTCAGCATGGGACGCAGGCGCTTGCCGCCGCTGTCGATGAGGTAACGGGCCAGCTCGGGCACCATGTCCACATGCGACTGGGCACGCTGCAGAATGAGGTCGTTGACGCGCGCCATATCCGCCGCAGTCGCGGCCATCAGCCGTTCCACGGGGTTGCTTGCAGGGGCTTGCTTCATCTGGGGCAGAACAGACACCGCCATAACGTCCTTGTTGCCACACGCGGCAAATCGGGTTGAGACCTTAGCGGCGACCCATATAGGATCGCATCAAACCAGCCGTCCGGATGCGATGTCCCTAGACCAGCCAGCCGATCTTGTAAAACACCAAAACCCAACGCGCGATGCCTTTTTGGGGGGAAGGCTCACTCTGTCGCAGCCGCCCAAGGGCTTCAGGGCCGGTCTCGACAGCGTTCTTCTGGGTGCGGCGGTGCCGGCCTCCAGCATCCGGCTGCTCGATCTGGGGGCCGGAATCGGGGCTGCCGCGCTGGTGGCGCTGGCCTTGGGACGTGCCGAAGGCGCTGTCCTGGCCGAAAGGGACGCGGAGGCCCTGGCCCTCGCCCGCGACAATGTTGCGGGCAATGGCTGGGCCGGGCGGGCGCGGGTGATAGAGGTGGATATCGAGGCGAGGGCGGAGGACCGCCGGCAGGCTGGACTGGAAGACAATGCCCATGACGTGGTGATTGCCAATCCACCGTTTTTTGCCGCCGGCCAGGGAACACCGGCCCAGGGCCGGTACCGGGCCAATGCCCGGCACATGCAGGCGGGCAGCCTCGACCTCTGGCTGCGCTGCGCCGCTGCCAGCGCTGCGGCAGGCGGGCAGGCCATTGTGATCTATCCTGCCGAGGGACTTGGAGAGGTCATGGCGGCCTTCGCGCCCAGGTTCGGCGGGCTGACCATCCTGCCGCTGGCGCCACGCCCCGGCCAGGCAGCGACGCGCATCATAGTGCGCGGGACCAAGGGGTCGAGAGCGCCTCTGACTCTGCGCGCCACCCGCTTTCTGCATGGGGCAAGCGGGAACGACTTTGCCGGCGAATTCGATGCCATCTTTCGGGGAAGAGCGGCCCTGGACTGGTAATTGCGCCCAGGCATGCCTAAATGCTGTGAAAATCCAAGGGAGTAGACATGAGCCAGACGCCGATGCCCAAACGCAACTGGCTGAGCCGGGTGTTCAAGCGTCCGACGACAATCCCGGTCGTGCGCCTGCAGGGCGTCATCGCTGCCGATCAGCGGCCGGGCAGGCTCAATATCGCGTCGGTCGAACCGCTCCTTGCTCGGGCCTTTGCGATGAAATCGGCGCCGGCCGTCGCTATCGTCGTCAATTCCCCCGGCGGTTCGCCGGTCCAGAGCCGTTTGATTTCCAAGCGCATTCGCGACCTGGCCGACGAGAACGGCAAGCCCGTCCTGGTGTTCGTGGAGGATGCTGCGGCATCGGGCGGCTATTTCATTGCCGTGGCCGGCGATGAGATCCTGGTCGATCCCTCCTCGATCGTCGGCTCGATCGGCGTGATCATGGCCGGCTTCGGCTTTGTCGGCGCCATCGAGAAGCTGGGCATCGAGCGACGCGTGCATACGGCCGGGCGCAACAAATCGACCCTCGATCCCTTCCTGCCCGAAAAGGCCGAGGACGTGGAGCGCATCAAGCAATTCGAGCTCGATATCCACGAGGTGTTCATCGACCATGTCAAGGATGGGCGCCGCGGCCGCCTCAAGGCCGAGGACGATATCCTGTTCACCGGCCAGTGGTGGACCGGGCTGCGGGGGATCGAGCTGGGCCTCGTCGACGGGGTCGGTGATTTGCAGGGCACCTTGAGGGAGCGCTTCGGCAAGCAGATCGTTCTGAAACATATCGCACCAAAACGCCCTCTCTTCGCCCTGCCACGGCTGGGACTATCCGCCGGAGCGATGGTAGAAGACGTTACCCATTCGATCGAGGACCGCGCCTGGTGGGCGCGGCTGGGACTTTAGAACTTCGCCATGCTCCTGCGCATCCTGCTTATCGTCGGCCTCGGCCTGCTCATTTATTTCGGTATCCGCCGCATCTGGCTGGACTGGTCCAAGAAGTTCAAGAGCGACGATGAGAAGGCGCGTCTGGCGCGCCGTGAGCGCGACCTGGCAGAGCGCCAGCGTCCCGATGTCATCGATCTCAAGCGCGACGACGACGGTACCTATCGTCCCAAGGACCGCACTGGCAGGGACGCAGACGACCGTTAAGACCCTCGGCCGTTCTGTGCCATTGACCCAAAGGGGCGGCCAAACTAGAGGTTTGTCCCGCATGTTTGCAGGACCTTAGCCATGACCTCTCGCCCCGCCCATATGGATCCGAAGAACTCCTTCCAGGGTCTGATTTTGACCCTGCAGCAGTTTTGGGCGGAGCAGGGCTGCGTCATTCTCCAGCCCTATGACATGCCCATGGGCGCGGGCACGTCCCACACCGCCACGGTGCTGCGCGCCCTAGGGCCGAAGCCCTGGAATGCGGCCTATGCGCAGCCCTCGCGCCGTCCCAAGGATGGTCGCTATGGCGAGAACCCCAATCGCCTGCAGCATTATTACCAGTTCCAGGTGATCCTGAAGCCGTCGCCCGAAAACATTCAGGACCTTTACCTCAAGTCGCTTTACGCCATCGGCATCGATCCATCGGTGCATGACCTGCGCTTCGTCGAGGACGATTGGGAGAACCCCACGCTGGGCGCCTGGGGACTAGGATGGGAAGTCTGGTGCGACGGCATGGAAGTCAGCCAGTTCACCTATTTCCAGCAGGTTGCCGGCTTCGAATGCAATCCGGTCGCGGGGGAGCTGACCTATGGGCTGGAGCGCCTGGCCTGCTACCTGCAGAACGTGGACTCCATCATGGAGCTCAATTTCAACGGCGGTGCCGGCGCCGACAAGGTGACCTATGCCGACGTGTTCCTGCAGAACGAGCAGGAATCGAGCCGCTACAATTTCGAGGCCGCCGATACGGACATGCTGTTCCGCCATTTCGCGGACGCGGAAAAGGAATGCCGCGCCGTGCTGGAAAAAGGCGTCATCGGCAATCGGCAGACCATGGCCATTCCCGCCTATGAGCAGGTGCTCAAGGCCGCGCACAATTTCAACCTGCTCGACGCGCGTGGCGTCATCTCGGTGACCGAGCGGCAGAGCTATATCCTGCGTATTCGCGAACTGGCCAAGAGCTGCGGCGAAGCCTGGTTGCAGACCGAAGGCGGCGGAGCGGCCTAGGCCGACCTTTCACACTCTGCCCCCTCAGCCACAGGCCAGGCTTGCCCTTGCCCAATGGACAAGGGCGCCACGCGCCTGGGGTGCTACTCGGCGCGGGCCATGATTGGCGCCTTGACCTCGAGCACCGTCAGCTTGTGCCGCTTGTCGGCGCGGTCGCGCCAGGTGATCGACTGGCCGGTCTTGAGACCCACCAGCGCAGTGCCGATCGGCGTCATCACCGATATCCGCCCCGCATCGATGTCGGCCTCGGCTGGATAGACCAGCGTCACGGTCTGCTCCTGCCCGGAATTGGTCTGGTAGGTGACGGCCGAGCCCATGCGCACGACGTCCTCGGGGACTTTCCCGTCGGCAACGACCTTGGCACGGTCGAGCTCGGTGAGCAGGGTTTCGGCCAGGGCCGGATTACGATCGAGGCCGGCCTCGCCCAGGGCGTGCAGCTTGGCATGATCGGCCTTGCCGATGAGGATGGCGGGCGACAGGTCGCGGCGAATTTCAGTCATGCTGATTCTCCTGAAGCTTCGGCGCGCAATAGGGCGCAGCGACGAAGCCTTGATGGTTTTTTTTGAAACGGGAATGAGGGTGCGCCGGAAAAGCAAAAATGCCCTGGAGCCCTAAACAGGCTCCGGCGTGAGCGTGCCTAGGGCGTCTATCCTGCGAGCAGGATCGTGCAGCAATGGTGCAGGCGCGTTCTCATGGCGACAAAGCTAGGGATTGGGGCAGGCAAGGTCAAGTGCAGCACTGATCGGGCCGTTGCAACCGCGGTCATGACCTGCCAGTGTTCCCGCCATCCATCGACAGGGAGTCTTGGGAAATGGAATGGGTCATCCTTGCCCTTTTGGCAGGCGCGGTCGTCTATGCCATCGTCATCTACAACAGCCTGGTGTCCAACCGGCAGATGGTGCGGGAAGGCTGGTCGGGGATCGACGTGCAGCTCAAGCGCCGCACCGATCTCATTCCCAACCTGATGGAGACGGTGAAGGGCTACATGGCCCATGAGCGCGAAACGCTCGACGCGGTGGTCAATGCCCGTGCCCGGGCGACGAGCACGGCTGCTGCCGGTCCCGAAGCGCGCGCCGAGGCGGAAGGCGAATTGTCCTCGGCGCTCGGCCGCCTGCTGGCGGTGGCGGAGGCCTATCCCGACCTCAAGGCCAATACGACCTTTCTCGAATTCCAGGCAGCGTTGCAGGGCGTGGAGGACGAAATCCAGATGGCCCGGCGCTATTACAACGGCGCAGTGCGCAACTACAATATCCAGGTGGAAAGCTTCCCCTCGAACGTGGTCGCCAATGTCTTCAAGTTCAGCCAGGCCGAATATTTCGAGTTGGAGAACGAAGCCGAGCGCGCCGTGCCGCAGGTCAAGTTCTAGGCGCTGAGGTTTTTTCAAACCCCTATTGCCAGACTGTGCTTCCTCGCCCTGGAGAAGAGACTGGGGAGGGGGCGGCGCAGCGGATCGTTGGATGGACCCCACCCTCATTCCCTCCCCTCGAAGGGGAGGGAGGCGACGGAGCCCAAATGTCAAAGCCCATCTTTACCGGAATTTTCGCCGCTCTCGCCCTGCTGCTGGCCCTGGTCCTTCCGGTTGCCGCGCGAGAAGAATTCCGCGCGTATGCCTCCGATGTCACGCTGCGGACCGACGGCTCGGTCGCGGTCATCGAGACGCTCGACGTCAATGCCGAGGGCATCGCGATCCGGCGCGGTATCTATCGGGACATTCCCGTCACCATGCTGAGCGAGAGCGGCAACAAGATCCGCATCGCGCTCGACGTGCAGGCGGTGACCCGGGACGGCGATCCCGAGCCCTTTCGTGTCGAGCGCATGGGGGATTTCCAGCGGATCTGGATCGGAGATGCGGACCGCCTGCTGCGGCCGGGCGTGCACACATACACGATCCGCTACACTATGGACCGCATGGTGCGCCCCAGCGCCGATGGCGGCGATGAGCTCTATTGGAACGCCACCGGCAATTACTGGGATTTTCCGATCGTCACGGCAGTGGCGCGCGTGCAGCTGCCCGATGGCGCGGTCATCGACAATCTGGCGGCCTATGCCGGGCCGGCCGGATCGCGCGAAGCGGCCGTGACCATCACGCGGCAGAGCGCCAATAGTGCGATATTCCGGACCCAGGCAGAACTGGCACCGGCCGAGGGCATGACCTTTGCCGTGTCCTTCCAGAAAGGCATAATTGCCTATCCGGAAGGGACGCATGCCTGGATCCAGGCGCTCTCCGACCAGCGCGAGACATTGCTCGCCGTCGGCTCGGTGCTGATCCTGCTGCTTTATAATTTCACGGCATGGCTGCGCGTCGGGCGAGACCCGCCAAAGGGCACCATTATTCCCCTCTTTCATCCGCCCAAGGACTTCTCGCCGGCCTTGACGCATTATGTGAGCAAATGGGGCTTTGCCAATTCCGGTTGGACGGCGATGACGGCGGCCATTTTCAGCCTGGGCGTCAAGGGACTGGTGCGGATCGACAACCCGGACAAGGAACTGACGGTGACTGCCACCGGCCGCGAACCGGCCGAGAAGCTGCCGGTGGGCGAGCAGGTGCTGTTCAACTATTTCGCATCCCGAAAGGCCGTTACCTTCGACAAGGCCAATGGCGTCGAGCTTGCGACCAAGCGCGGCGAATTCACCGCGGCGATCGAGAGGGAAAACCGCGCGGTCTGGTTCAACAACAATACCGGCTTTGCCGTGTTCAGCTTCGTTCTGGCAGCGGCCATGATCGGCGCCATGGTGGTCTTCGACGTGCTCGAACCGCTCTGGCTCATCGTGGCCGTCGTTGCGGGCATCCTGATGGGCATTATCGGGTCGGTCGCCTATGGGGCCATCACCTCCGGGAACTGGTTCAGCCGGCTTTTCGTGCTCGTCTGGGTGGTCATCTTCGGGTTCAATTTCGCGGGTGGCGCGCTCGATATCTTTACCGGGCTCAACATCAACAATGCCGCGCTCGCGGCCGGCTCGCTCGTGCTCATCAGTGTCGTCTTCTCCATCCTCATGCGGGCGCCGACCGTGCAGGGCCGCAAGGTGATGGACGATATCGAGGGCTTCCGGCTCTATCTCGAGACGGCCGAAAAGAACCGGCTGAACATGGTGGCCGAGCCGCCCATGACCGTCGAGCGCTTCGAACGCATCCTGCCCTATGCCATTGCGCTGGGCGTCGAGCGGCCCTGGTCGGAGCATTTCGAGGCGGAGTTGGCGCGTAATGCCGTCGACGATGCGGCACCCGATTACAGCCCGGGCTTTTACCGGGGTGGGCGGGGCTTCTCCCCCGGCAACCTTTCGAGCGCCATTGCCACGGCCTCCTCGGGCATGGCGGCGGCTGGTGAAAAGCTGCGCGCCATGGACAATCAAACGCCCCCGCGCTAATCACGCACACGCCTCAAAATCCGGTACTTTCTCATGCCCGAACTTCTGCTCGAACTCTTCTCCGAGGAAATCCCCGCCCGCTTCCAGCGGCGCGCCGCAGAGGACCTGAGGAAGGCCGTCACCAATGCGCTGGTGGATGCGGGCCTGGTCTATGAGGGCGCCAAGGCCTTCGCCACGCCGCGCCGGCTGGCGCTGACCGTCTCGGGCCTGCCGGTGCGCTCGCCCGACACGCGCGAAGAAAAAAAGGGTCCCAAGGTGGGAGCGCCGCAGCCGGCCATCGACGGCTTCCTGCGCGCGGCCGGCCTCAGCTCCATCGACCAGGCCAAGGTGGAAAGCGATCCCAAGAAGGGTGATTTCTACGTGGCGCAGATCGACAAGCCCGGCGCGGACGCGGTCGACCTGCTCTCGGCCATCCTCCCCAAGGTGATGAGCGACTTCCCCTGGGCCAAGTCCATGCGCTGGGGCTCGGGCACGTTCAACTGGGTGCGCCCGCTGCGCGCCATCACGGCCACGTTCGGCACTGAAAACGACGAGCCGGTGGTCGTGCCGTTTGCCGCTGCGGGGCTGCAATCGGGGCAGACCACCTTCGGGCACCGTTTCCTCTCGCCCGATGCGATCCGCGTCAAGCGCTTCGACGATTATCTCGTGGCACTGGAACGCGCCAAGGTCGTGCTCGATATCGACCGGCGCAAGGACATCATCCGCACCGACGCGGATAATCTCGCCTTCGCACAGGGCCTCAGCGTCATTCATGACGAAGGCCTGCTCGAGGAAGTGGCGGGGCTCGTGGAATGGCCCAATGTGATGATGGGCGCCTTCGATGCCGAATTCCTAAAGCTGCCCGAAGAGGTGATCATCGCCACCATCCGCGCCAACCAGAAATGCTTCTGCCTGCGCGACAGCGCCGGCAAGCTGGCGCCCAATTTCATCATCACGTCCAACACCATCCCCGCCGATGGCGGCGCAGTGGTGGTGGCCGGCAATGAACGCGTCATCCGCGCGCGCCTCTCGGATGCTGCCTTCTTCTATCAGGGCGACCTGGCCATTCCGCTGGAACACGGCCTGCCCAAGCTCGAAGACATGGTGTTCCACGCCAAGCTGGGCAGCCAGTTTGCGATGGTGCAGCGCCTCGTCAATCTCGCCGCCGAGATCGCGCCCCAGGTCGGTGCCGATGTCGAGATGACCAAGCGTGCCGCCATGCTGGCAAAGGCCGATCTCGTGACCGGCATGGTCGGCGAATTTCCGGAGCTGCAGGGCCTGATGGGGCGCTATTATGCCAGCGCGCAGGGCGAGCCGGCGGAAATCGCCAATGCGCTCGAAATGCACTACAAGCCGGTCGGCCCCTCCGACCGTGTGCCGACCGAGCCCGTTTCCATCGCCGTCGCCCTTGCCGACAAGCTCAACGTGCTGACCGGCTTCTGGTCGATCGACGAAAAGCCGACCGGTTCGCGTGATCCCTTCGCCCTGCGTCGCGCGGCTTTGGGCGTGATCCGCATCATCACCGAGAACGGGCTCAAGTTCCCGCTCGCGGTCGATGGCGATCTGCTCGCCTTCTTCCACGATCGTCTGAAGGTTTCGCTGCGCGATGCCGGCGCGCGCCACGACCTCGTGGATGCCGTGATCTCGGGCGACAGCACCGACATCCTGCAGATCACCCAGCGCGCCGAGGCCCTGTCCTCGCTGCTGGCGACCGAAGATGGCGCCAACCTGCTCGCCGGCTATAAGCGCGCCGCCAATATTCTGGCCGCCGAAGAGAAAAAGGACGGCAGGACCTATGCCGGGGCCATCGACCAGTCGGCGTTGAAGCTGCCCGAGGAAGAAGCGCTGGCCTTTGCCGTGGATGGCGTGCATGCCGCCGTGGCCTCTCACGTGGCCCGGGACGATTACAAGGTCGCCATGGCCGAGCTGGCCACCCTGCGCGCTCCGGTCGATGCCTTCTTTACGGCAGTGCTCGTCAACGATGCCGATCCGGCAGTACGGACAAATCGTCTGAACCTTCTGGCGCGGCTGCGCGATACGATGCACCTGGTGGCCGATTTCGGGAAGGTTGCCGGCTAAGACGGAACCGCAAGGGCTCGCGCGCTTTGTCACTGCACCAACGTTTCGGATGTAAGACATGGCTGTCGGACTGATCGCGCTTCTCGATGACGTCGTGAGCCTCGCCAAGGTTGCAGCCGCGTCCCTCGACGACATTGCCGGGCAGGCAGCCAAGGCGGGGGTCAAGGCCGCAGGCGCGGTCATCGATGACGCCGCCGTGACGCCGAGCTATATGACCGGCTTCAACGCCGACCGCGAATTGCCGATGATCGCCCGGATCGCCTGGGGCTCCGTGCGCAACAAGCTGCTGTTTCTCTTGCCCGCGGCTCTGCTGCTGTCGCTCTTCGTGCCTTGGCTGATCACCCCGCTCCTGATGATCGGCGGCGCCTATCTCTGCTATGAGGGTGCCGAGAAGGTCTTCCATCTCTTTGCGCCCCATCAGGCCGAGCATCACGAAGCCAGCATCGAGCACACTGCGATATCTCCGGCCACCCTCGAAGACCAGAAGGTCGCCGGCGCCATCAAGACCGACTTCATCCTCTCCGCCGAAATCATGACCATCATCCTGGCGGCGATCGAAGTGCCCGACTTCTGGACCCGCGCCGGTATCCTGGCCGTGGCCGGAGTGGGCATCACCATTGCCGTCTATGGCGCGGTGGCGCTGATCGTGAAGGCCGACGACATGGGTCTCTGGCTCGCCAGGAATGGCCGCACCGGCGCCGGACGGGGTTTCGGGCGCGGGGTGGTGCAGGCCATGCCCACCTTCATGCAGGGACTGAGCCTCGTGGGAACTGCGGCCATGACCTGGGTCGGCGGCAGCATCATTGCTCACGGATTGTATCAGTTCGGCATTACCGGTCCCGAACATGTCATCGAAGCTGCGGCCCATTGGGCCGAACAGACTTTCCCCGCGATCGCCGACATTGCCGGCTGGCTGGCGACGGCGCTGGTCGACTTCGTCATTGGCCTGGCGCTGGGCGCCCTGCTGATCCCGATTGCCGGATATGTCATCAGCCCCGCCTGGAAAGGCGTGAAGACCATACTGCCCCGGCGGGCGTGAAACGGTTCTGCCTCTGACTGACGGAGAGAACGAACTATTACACCGGCGGCGTCAGGCTCGGTGTACGCTTGCCCTTGAACGGCGCCATGCCTTCGCGCGCCAGCTCGTCCGCACGCTCGTTGAGGTCATGCCCGGCATGGCCCTTGACCCAATGCCATTCGACATCATGACGCTTGGTGGCCTCGTCCAGCGCCTGCCAAAGCTCGACATTCTTGACCGGCTTCTTGTCGGCGGTCTTCCAGCCATTGCGCTTCCAGCCATGGATCCAGCTCTGGACGCCGTTCTTGACATATTGGCTGTCGGTATGGAGCTCGACCGCGCAGGGGCGAGTGAGCGCACTCAGCGCCTCGATGGCAGCTGTCAGCTCCATCTTGTTATTGGTGGTCAGCGCCTCGCCACCCTTCAATTCCTTGGTGTGCGGGCCGAATTGCAGGATGGCACCCCAGCCCCCCGGACCCGGATTGCCCGAGCAGGCCCCATCGGTATGGATGATGACCTTTTCGCTCACCGCCCCGATGCCACTTCCAGATTGCGCAGCACTTTGGGGATGTTGAAGGCAATGTGCTCTTCGGCAGTGGTGACGGTCTCGACCTGCACCGCATAGCGGGCGGCAAAGGCATCGATCACTTCTTCGACCAGGCTTTCGGGGGCCGACGCCCCGGCGCTAACGCCCAGCGAAGTCAGGTCGCCATAAAGCGTCCAGTCGATATCGCTGGCCCGGTCCACCAGGGTTGCGACCCGGCATCCCGAACGCAGCGCGACTTCCACGAGACGCTGCGAATTGGACGAATGGGGAGAACCGACCACGATCATCGCGTCCACGCGCGGCGCCACGGCCTTGATGGCCTCCTGCCGATTGGTCGTGGCGTAGCAGATGTCTTCCTTGTGCGGCCCATTGATGGCTGGAAAACGCGACCTGAGCGCCGCGACGATTTCTCGGGTGTCGTCGACCGAGAGCGTGGTCTGGGTGACGAAGGCCAGGGCGTCGGGATCGCGCGGGCTGAATTTGTGCGCGTCCGCCACCGTTTCGATCAGCGTGACGGCGCCCGGCGGCAACTGGCCCATCGTGCCGATCACTTCGGGGTGACCGGCATGGCCGATCAGGACAATCTCGTGCCCCTCCTCGAAATGACGCGAGGCTTCGACATGCACCTTGGAAACGAGAGGGCAGGTGGCGTCGAGAAAGAACATGTTGCGCGTACGCGCCGCGGCCGGCACGCTCTTGGGCACGCCATGGGCTGAAAAGACCACCGGGGCCTCGGTGTCGGGGATCTCCTCGAGTTCCTCGACAAAGACGGCGCCCTTGGCCTTCAGGCCTTCCACGACATATTTGTTGTGCACGATGGCGTGGCGCACATAGACCGGCGCCCCATATTTCTGGAGCGCCAGCTCCACGATCTGGATCGCGCGGTCAACGCCGGCGCAGAATCCGCGCGGTGCGCAGAGCAGAATGTCGAGGTGCGGCCTTTTTTCCATGCCAGATCAGATGCTTTCACTGCCCCGGCAAGTCAAGTGCTGTTGCAGCCGCGCGGGGCATGGGCAATATGTGTTGAATGCTTGGGAAGGGAACAGGCCGTGAGTTTGGCGCAGGAAATGTTTGCGATTGCCCCGGCGATGGGGAAAGCGAACCTGAGCGCCAGCCAGCTCAAGCTGCTCGCGGGCAAGGCGCGCTGGATCTTCCGCGTCTGCGAGGCCGGTTTTCCCACAGTTCCGACCATCGCCATCAGTCGCGCCGCCTGGGACGAATTGCAGGCTGAACGCGGCCGGCGCGACGTGCGCCTGCGCACCCATTGGGTCGCCTGCCTGTTCAAGCTCGTCGACAAGGACGGCAAGCCCCCCATGCTGGTGGTGCGCACATCCGCGTCCGGCCACAATGGCGGGCTGATGCCGGCCCGGATCGGGATCGCGGCGCCCTCCGCCCCCGAGGACGCGGTCGATCCGGCCAGGCCGCTGGCACGGGCGATCAAGCAGGCTTTCGAAAGCTATGGTTTTTCCGGCCGCAGCTGGACCGGCGCGCGGCAGGACGAGGACCGGGCCCGCCAGATCGTGCTGGTACAGGCCTTTGCCGAGGGGGCGATCGAGCAATTCGTCACCCGCAATACCCAGACCGGCGCGCTTGGTCCCGCGCCTCTGGCCGGCAGTCAATTGCCGCGCCTGCCCGAAAGTGTCAGCGCGCTGGTGGCGCTGCTCGATGCCAAGGCCGGGCGCCACATGAATTGCCTGGTCTCGATCCACAAGGGGCAGGTGCAGTTCCTCTCGGCCCGTGCCGCGCAGGCCAGCGCCGGCGCCGATCTCGAGGCTGCGGTGGATAGGGTCCAGCGCAAGGTCTGGACGCCGCATAACGCAGTGACACGCGTCGATCCCACCCGATTGGCCCTGATGCTGCATCCGCGGCTCAAATCGGCCGACGGTGTAGCGCCGATAGCCATGGGACTGGGCGTGTCTCCCGGCGCGGCGAGCGGCGCCATCGTCTTTACCGCCGAAGACGCAGCGCGGATGCGAGCGCGGGGCAAGCATTGCATCCTCGTGGTCAACGAAACCGGCCCTGCCGATATCGAAGGCATGAAGGCGGCCACCGGCATCCTGACGGCGCGCGGCGGCATGTCGAGCCATGCTGGCGTCATCGCCCGCATTACCGGCAAGCCCTGCGTTGCCGGCGTGCGCAACCTGTCCGTCAATGCCGGTGAAATGATCTGCCATATCGGCGAGCGAGAATTGCGCGCCGGAGACCGGCTGACCATCGACGGGACCGACGGGGCGGTCTACCCGGGCATCCTGCCTCTGGCGCAGCCCCAGATCGGCGGCGCCATCGGCAAACTCCTGGGCTGGTCCGATGCCAGCCGCACCATTGCCGTGCGTACCAATGCCGAAACCATCGAGGCGGCGCAGACCGCGCTCAGCTTCGGCGCCGAGGGCGTGGGCCTTGCCCGCTCCGAACACATGTTCTTTTCGCCCGAACGCATGATCGCGCTGCGCCGCATGATCCTCTCCGAAGACGAGGATGCCCGTTCGCGCGCCATTGCCGGGCTGGTCGATTATCAGACCGGCGATTACTCGGCCCTGTTCACCGCCATGAAGGGCCTGCCCGTCAACGTGCGCCTGTTCGATCCGCCGCTGCACGAATTCCTGCCGCGGACGGACGAGGAAATCGAGGAAACAGCGGCCTCGCTTGGCGTCGCCGTGCGGGCGCTGCGGCTGCGGCTGGAACGGATCGCCGAGGTCAATCCGATGCTGGGCCATCGCGGCGTGCGCCTCGCCATCACCTATCCCGAAATTCTGCAGATGCAGATGCAGGCCGTGCTGGCCGGCGCGCGCGCCGCCAGCGAACGTCAATCCGAGCCGGTGGCAGTCGAGGTCATGGTGCCTTTCGTGTCGACGGCCACCGAAGTTTCCTGGGTGCGCGACAGGGCGATGGCCATTCTCGACAATTCCGGGCTCAATCGCTCGGATCGGGTCCGCTTTTCCTTCGGCACCATGATCGAATTGCCGCGCGCCTGCCTCAGGGCCGGCGATATCGCGTCCATGGTCGATTTCATTTCCTTCGGGACCAATGACCTGACGCAAACCACGTTCGGCATTTCCAGAGACGACGCGCCCACCTTCCTTGCTGCCTATCAGCGCAAGGGCGTTTATGAACGCGATCCCTTCGTCACCATTGACGAAAAGGGCGTGGGCGAGATGATCGAGATCGCCGTCGCACGGGGGCGTGCCGCCAATCCCAAGCTCAAGGTCGGCATATGTGGGGAGCATGCTGGCGACCCTGCTTCGCTACGGTTCTTTGCAGGGCTGGGCATCGATTACGTGTCGTGCTCACCCTATCGTGTTCCGGTTGCCCGGCTGACCCTGGCGCAGGCTTCGGCTTAAAATGGCAGAACAAATACCCATATAGAATCCACCAACAAGGCCGAAGGGCCGATCGAAGGGGGCATAGCGTTCGTGAAGAGATTAATCGCTGTCTTGGTTTTGCCGGGCCTGCTGGCCGTGTCTGCTCCGGCCCTGGGGCAAACTGGAGCGCAATGCTCCGCCATAGCCGATGATACGGCGCGACTGGCCTGTTATGACGATCTCTTCATGGGTGCCGAAGGAACGACTGGCGATGCGGTGGTGCTCGAATCCGAGCAATTGATCCCGGCCCGTCCCAGTGGGCGGGCACCGGCGACGATTACGGTCTCCTGCGAGCCAAATGGCCTGCAGGTCGCCTTCGGCTTCGCCGGCAATATCCTGTCGTCTCTTGGCAATGATGTGGGGCTGACGCTGCAATACGATCTGACCCGGCGCAGCAGCACCTTGCCCGTGAATTCGGAAAACACGGCCGTCCTCATCGACAGCAGCCGCGATGCCCTGGCGTTCATCAACAACCTGGCTGGGGTCACCAACCTGACTGTGCGGGTGACGCCGGCCAGCACGCGAACGCTGTCCGTACGCTTCCGCGTCGCCGATTTTGCCCAGAGCGTCGCACCGGTCCTGGCGGCCTGCTCCTAATCGTTCCCGACATAACGGGATTGTCATCTCCTCGCGTTGTAACATGCAAAGTGCTGTCAACGCGGGGTTTTGTGCGCCGAGGGCCCGTCGCACCAGTTCTATTGGCCGCTTGCCCAATCCTTGCCACATCGACGCCCTTTCGCGGCCCGGAACAGCATTTACTCCCCGCTAACCCTAATAAGAGATGATCACGCTCAGCGGCATTTGAGCGTCACAATTGCCGCGCTTGAGTTGTGTTTTGTAGCGTTGAGTAGCTTTTATGGCCCTTTCCCACCGGCCCCAGGTGCATGTGCACCGGGCTAGAGCGGTTCGCCTGGGACTAGCCCTTGTCAGGACTCTGACATTGGGCGGTGTCGCGTCCCTTGCCTATCTGGGCCTCGCCACTGGCGCGTTCGGCCCCGGTTCCGGTCCCCTCGGCGAGTATGGTGTGCCGGGACAGCCCGCACCCGACCTGGCCCTGGCCAGCCTCACTTTCTCGGGCGTCGATCCGGTCATTACCGGTTCGGTCGACCATCTCTTCGCCTCGGAGATATTTGCCGGACCCAATCGCGCCCAAAAGGGTGATCGCGTCCGCCCGGTCGTTGACGCCCTCACCATTGCCAAGAGCTTCGAGAATGCCCGGACGCGTCTTGCGGCCCTGCGCAGTCCGGCTGATGCCGCCGCGCTCGGCCAGTCCAGCCTCGCCGATGCTGGCGCGACAGCCGAGGACGAAGGGCCACGCATGTCGGTGGCCTCGCTTCATCCCAATGCCGCCGCCGCGCTCGACGCCATTGCCGGCATCGCTCCGGGCAGCCGCGACAATCTGGGGCAGGTGACCATGCCCGAAACCATGCCGGAGCAGCTTGCCTATGCCCGTGCCAACGAGCCGGTCACGGCCCGGTCGCTCGAGCCCGAAGAGCTCAAGGTCTCCGATCGGGAGCTCTGGTGCCTGGCGACGGCCATCTACTTCGAAGCGCGTGGCGAAAGCTATCGCGGCCAGGTTGCCGTGGCGCAGGTGGTGATGAACCGGACCAAGGACCATCGCTATCCCGACACGATCTGCGGCGTGGTTTTCCAGAACCAGCACCGCAAGAATGCCTGCCAGTTCTCCTTTGCCTGTGACGGCATTCCCGAAGTGGTCAACGAGCGCAAGCCCTGGGATCAGGCCGAGGATATTGCCAGCAAGGTGACGACCGGCGAGCTCTACCTGACCGAAGTCGGCGACGCGACCCATTACCATGCCACTTACGTTCGCCCCGCCTGGGCACCCCGCATGGACAAGGTCACCCAGATCGGCCTGCACGTCTTCTACAAGTTCAAGCGCGGCTGGCTGTTTGGCTAGCGAGCCGGGCCCGATATGGAGATGAAGGAATTGCCGCGCTGGCTGGCAAATCCTTGCCAGCTGCCGCCGGACCAGAAGGCGAAGAAATTGCCGGTTGGATTGGCTTCCCGCACGTCGATGCCGGGATAAAGCACGTGCGGCGAGGTCAGGGCGTCGGTCGAGTAGGTGCCGGTGGCGGTAGTGGTAATGCTGACATAGCTCACCTTTCCGGCCTCGATCTTCTTGACCGTTGCGGTAGACAAGGGGTCGGTGGACACCCAGTCGGCATAGGCCACTTCGTAGTCGCGGTCGCCGAAGCGGACGAGCTTGTCGGCATTGAAGCCGGCCGGCATTTCGTCGGCAAAAGCTTCCAGAACATAGCCCGGACCGATGGCGGCAAGGCCGGTGGCGCAGAGCGCGCCCAGGGTCATGCCCATGAGCATTTGGCGGGTCGGCAGGTTCATTTCGGCGATCCGATCTGTTCCAATTCGGCACATAGGCCTTAATGGATCAGTAACCATACCGCTCCTGCGCCGCGACCTTAATCCCTTGTTATGGTTAATTCAGCGGCCGGGGATAGATCGCGTAATGTCCTCGAAAACCTGGATAAATCGATCATGTGCCTGATGCGTCGGCCAGGGCCGGATCAGCCGGTCGAAGGCCTCGACGTCAAAGGCTGGCTGGCCCGGTTCGCCGAAGAATTTCCGCGCCTCGGCCGGCTCGAACCCGGCAAGGTGGGTGGCTTCGAAATAGGCGGCCTCCTGGTCGGCCTTCTTGACCTGTTTCACCAGTATAGCGGGCATGGTGGCGGGCAAGGAGAAGCGCAGGTAAATCGCTGACAACAAACGATTTTCAACATCCTTGTAATTGCCGCCCATGGCCGCCTTGAACGGCGAGATGATGTCACCCATCACATATTCGGGTGCATCGTGCAAAAGCGCCTGCAATTGCGCCACCGGGGTCGCGGCGGGCTGGGTGGCGCGGAACAATTCGAGCACGAGAACCGAGTGCTGCGCGACGGAAAACGGATAATCGCCAAGGGTTTGGCCGTTCCAGCGGGCGACGCGCGCCAGGCCATGGGCAATGTCGCTGAGCTCGACATCGACCGGAGAGGGATCGAGAATGTCGAGACGGCGGCCCGACAGCATGCGCTGCCAGGCGCGGGAGCTTTGACGTGACATCTGAGGCGACTTGGTTAGCAGACTGTGAGCGCCGACACTAGCAGATGCGGTCGATTCGAGAATGCGGCGCTATTCTTCCGCGACTGTTTCACCGAACTGGTACGTGGCCCATGAGGGCAAGGCCAGGCTGACCGGCTTTTCAGCGATTGTGACGTCGGCCGGATCGGTAACCCGGTCGAGGCGGACGATGGCGACAGCCTTGCCATCGAGCACCTGACCGGTCGTGCCGGCCTCGCGCCCGCCGGCAAGGATCGGACTGCCCGAGGGGGCATCGATGCCGGTGACGAGGACGGGTCGGCGGCGAGCAGTGCCGCGATGCTTCATGCGCGACACGACCTCCTGGCCGACATAGCAGCCTTTGACGAAGTCGATGCCCTCGAGGATGTCCAGGCCAATATCGTGGGCGAATGTATCATTGGCCGGAAAGTCATTGCCCTGATGCAGGATGCCCGCCTCGATCCGTGCGGCGTTGTAGGGGCGCTCATCGCTCGACCAGTCGGTCGTATCCGAGAGAGGGGCGATGACATGGTGGCCAAGCTCGACCGGGCCAAGCCGGTTGCGCGCCGCGCCGGGCACGGCTTTGGCGGAAAAGCCGACGCGGTGGCTCTCGCGAAGATCCTCGATCTCGGCCTTGGCGCGCAGCCTGTACATGCGCATGCGTTTGAAGAAGTCGTCGGCGACCGACATGTGGGTGTCCAGCCAGAGCGCGTCCTCACGCCAAATGGAAAGGCCTTCGGCGAGAATCTTGCCCTGCGGGGAGAGCAGCGCCCAAGCGGCGGCGCTTTCCTCATCCTGATGGGGTACATGGCCGGTCACCACGTCGTTGACCAGCTTGTGAGCATCGGGGCCGGAAAACCGGAACAGGGCGCGGTCGGCGCGCAGATGAACAATCATGGTGGCTTGCCTCTCGGAGCACCCATGCTAAACCGGCCGGACATGACCAGCAGCAGGAACCGAGACATGGCCCAGTACGACGTGATTTTCAAGAACGCCACGCTGGTCAACCATGATGGCGAGGGCCTGGCCGACATTGCGGTCAAGGATGGACGGATCGCCGCGCTCGGCACCATCGAGGGCAGCGCCGCCGAGATCGTCGATTGCAGCGGCCTCCACATCCTGCCCGGCGTGATCGATACTCAGGTGCATTTTCGGGAGCCCGGCCTGACGCACAAGGAAGACCTCGAAAGCGGCTCGCGCGGCGCGGTCATGGGCGGGGTGACGGGCGTGTTCGAAATGCCCAATACCAATCCGCTGACCACGACGCGCGAAACCTTCGAGGCCAAGATCGCCGCCGGTACCGATCGCATGCATTGCGACTTCGCCTTTTATATCGGCGGCACCCACGAAAATGTCGGCGAGCTTGCCGTTCTGGAAAAGCTCCCGGGCTGCGCGGGCGTCAAGGTGTTCATGGGCTCGTCCACCGGCTCGCTACTGGTACAGGACGATGCGGGGGTGGAGGCGATCCTGCGGGCGATTTCACGCCGCGCCGCCTTCCACTCGGAAGACGAATACATGCTCGAAGACCGCAAGGGCCTGCGTGTCGAGGGCGATCCGTCCAGCCATCCGGTCTGGCGCTCGCCGGAAGTGGCGATGAGCTGCACGACGCGGCTGGTGAACTTGGCGCGCAAGACCGGCAAGCGCATCCATGTGCTGCATATTTCGACCAAGGAAGAGATGGTCTATCTGGCCGACCACAAGGACGTGGCGAGCGTCGAGGTGACCCCGCACCACCTGACGCTGGATGAAACGGCCTATACCCGGCTGGGCACCTATGCGCAGATGAACCCGCCCGTGCGCGACCGGGATCATCGCGAGGGCATCTGGAAGGGTGTCGCCAATGGCGTTGCTGACATCCTTGGCTCCGACCATGCGCCGCATACGCGCGAGGAAAAGGATCATCCCTATCCGCAGAGCCATTCGGGCATGACCGGGGTGCAGACGCTGGTGCCGACCATGCTCGACCACGTCAATGCCGGGCGGCTGAGCCTGCAGCGTTTCGTCGACATGACCAGTCACGGGCCCAATCGCCTGTTCGGCATCGCCAACAAGGGCCGGATCGCCGTGGGCTACGACGCCGACCTCACCATCGTCGACATGAAGCGGCGCGAAACCATCACCAATGACTGGATCGAAAGCCGCGCCGGCTGGACGCCCTATGATGGGGTGACGGTGACCGGCTGGCCGGTGGGCACGGTGGTGCGCGGCCACAAAGTGATGTGGCAGGGCGAATTGCTGACCCCCAACAAGGGCCAGCCCATGCGCTTCCTCGAGGCTCTGGCCGGGTAGACCCCCGGCGCGGCGCAATGGATACAATTTTATCGTAAGGGGAAGGATCGACCTAACCGGGCGGGGGTAGCTTCGCGCCAACACCAGCGCAAGCAATGTCGTTCCCATGCCGTCAATCATCCGCAATTCCCTGGCCGCCAAGGTTTTCCTGGTCTGTTTCCTGACCATCCACCTGCCGCTGATCGCGCTCATCGTCTATCTGGGGCTGGGGCGGCCATCCGACCCGCTGCCGATCCTCGTGGTGGCGCTGCTGGCGACGCTGTTGGGAGCGGTACTTTCGTTCCTGGCGGTCTATCAATTGGTCAGTCCGATCGACCGGCTGATCCGGGCGGTGGATCGCTACCAACAGGACGGGATCGAGCCCTTCGTCGAAGTGCGCGGCAGCGACGGGATCAAGCGGCTGGCCGAAAAGGTGCTGGGGCTGGTGCGATCCCACGAGCGCTCGCTCGCCGTGCTCAAGCGGCAGGCCAACAGCGATTCCCTCACCGGGCTGGGCAATCGACGCTGGCTGCAGAATGCGGTTTCCATCGAAATCAACCGCGCCACGCGACGTGGCCAGGCGGTCTGGGTGATCGCTTTCGACCTCGACCATTTCAAGGACATCAACGACCGCTTCGGCCATGCTGCGGGCGACGAAGTGCTGATGATCGTGGCCGAGGTGACGCAGCGCCAGTTGCGGCCCTATGACCTCATCGCCAGGATCGGCGGCGAGGAGTTCTGCGTGGTGGCCACGGACGACAGTCTCGAATTCGGACTATTGGCCGCCGAACGCATCCGCAGCGCCATCGAGGGCTGGCGGCCGAGCCTGGGGGGCGAGCCGCACACGATAACGGCCAGCTTTGGCGTGCATCGCGGCGACCCGGCCGTGGAAACATTTGCCGAAATGCTCCGCGCCGCCGACAAGAACCTCTACGACGCCAAGACGCGTGGCCGGAACCAGGTCGTGGGCGCCAGTCTCTAGGCGTGCAGGCGCCGCAGGCTCAATCGCCAGCCACGAAGGCGGACCAGTCACCGGCCTCGTTGATCACGGTGCGCCAGTAATACCAGGCGCCGAATTGCTTGAGCTCCTCGATCTGGGCGCTGTCGAGCAGGCGATAGGCGTCGACCTGCTGCTCTGGCGTCAGGGAATCGGGAGGAAGTTCGGCGAGGTACGGCCAGATGTAATTGGTCTGCCCGCCGCTGTCGGGATAGAAGGCATAGGGCTGATCGAAGAGGTCGATCAGCAGGCCCAGGATCTGGCGACCATCATCGTCCTCGGACGCGTCCTTGAGATAATCGACGGCGTCCTCGGGGTTCCCGAAGCTCACATTGGGAGGCGATGCCTGCGCCTCGACCAAAGCGCGAAGCTCTTCGATATCGCCGCTGCGCGCCGCATCGATCAAAGCCTGCCGCTTGGCGCGAACGGGCTCGGGTAGGGCGGAAATGTCATCGCTGATTTCCGGCTCGGGCCATTGCGGGGTCTCCGCTGTCTCCTGCGCGAGGGCGGGCAGGCAAAGAGCAAGGCTGGCTGCGAGGACGAGGGTTTTGCGCATGGGCGATTCTCCTGTGTGGAGGAAACGCTAGGGCGGGCATGCGTCGAGGATAAGGCGAAAGCCTATTGCAGGATGCGCTCGAGATTGTACTCGCCATTGCGGATCCGCTCGGGCAATTGCTCCATAAGATCGGCAGTGGCCTCGTCGCCATGCAGGCGCACGAAGGTGGCAAGGGCCGCAAAAAGCGAAGCATGGGCCAGCGACGCGCTTTCCAGGCCATCTTCTTCCGCGCTGTTCCAGGCCTCGGCGAGATATTCGAGCGCCAGTTGACGCTCGGCCTGATGGTCGAACGGACCAAGGCCGGATGCGGGCGAGAAGATGGATTTGGTGGTGCTCATGGCTCCCGCATAACATGCGTATCCGGGGCGGGCGCGGCAGAAGTAATGCAAAGGTTAATGCGCTGTAGGCAATTCTACCAGGGCGTTAACGCTTCATTCGGCAAAGCGCGTATGGATCTCGCGGGAGAGCTTTTGCGCCTCGAACAATAGCCGTGTCAGCGCTTCGCGCGAGGCCGGCGTGCAATTGCGATGGAAGCGCGAAAAGGCGGTGTAGCCGCCGTTGAAGGCCCCGGCGAGACGCTGGCGGCGATCCTCGTCGGGCTCGTCCAGCTCGATCAGGTCCGCCATCTGCGCCCGCCAGTCCTCGGTGCCGGCCTTGCAGAGCGGCTGCAGGAAATAGAGACTGCCCATGATTTCGGACAGTCGTTCCATCTGCCGCTGATAGGGCGGGTCCACCGCCAGACTTGGAGCCGAAAAGGCAAGGGCGAGCCCCAGCGCAAGAAGCGGGCGGCAGAACTGGAAAAGGGGTCGGGCAGCGACGGTCATGTCGCCTTCTACCAGTTCTGGCCGAGGACGCGAAAGCATTGCGTGATCACGTCATCGAGGCGGGACGTGGTGCGCAGGGCCAGCAGCATGCCCGGATCGGCCCATTTGTGGTCGGCGATCTCGTCGCTGGGGCGAATCGTGCCGATATAATCGGTGGTGGTGTAGACGGCCAGCCGATAGGTGCCGTCCCGGCCCAGCGCCTGGGTGACGACATGGCGCGGATTGCGCACCGTCAGGGCGAGTTCTTCCTGGACTTCGCGGATGGCGCATTGCTCGATGGTTTCGCCCGGGTCCATGCGGCCGCCAGGAAAGGTCCACAGGTTCTGGTAGGGGGCGAGCGCCCGCTTGATCAGCAGGATCTTGCCGTGGCGCACGATGCCGACACTGGCTGCATTGGGTTGGTCATTCATGGCGGGGGAGCCGGGTTTGCGATTCGTCCTGCAAGAGATTACCTCTGCATTGGTAAAGGAGACACGTCATGTGCGGACGCTATGCCTCGACCCTGCCGCCCGAAATGATGGTCGCGCTGTTCAAGCTGCTCAAGTCGATCGACATGGTGCCGCGCTTCAACATCGCCCCCACCCAGCCCATCGTGGCCATCTGGGAAGGCGAGGGGCGGCGGGAGCCGCATTTTGCCCGCTGGGGCCTCGTGCCGTCCTGGGTCAAGGATCCGCGCGAATTCCCGCTGCTGGTCAATGCCAGGGCCGAGACCATGGCCGACAAGCCCGCCTTTCGCGACCCGCTCAAGCATGGTCGCTGCATCGTGCCGGCCAGCGGCTATTACGAATGGCATACGGGGCCCGACAAGCAGAAGCGGCCCTATTACATCACCCGCGCCGACGGTCAGCCCCTGGCCCTGGCGGGTTTATATGCCACCTGGAGCGGGCCGGAGGGGGAAGAGGTGGATTCGGTGGCCACCATCACCGTTCCGGCCAACGCGCAATTGTCGGTCGTGCACGATCGCATGCCGGCCATCCTGCTCGACGCGGAGAGTCAGGATGCCTGGCTCAATGTACGAGAGGTGCGGGCAAGGGAGGCGGCGCAACTGGCGCTGCCGCTTGCCGATGGCGTGCTGAAATTCCATCCCGTTTCGACGCGGGTCAATTCGGCGCGCGACGATGATCCGGGGCTGATCGAGCCGGTGAGCGACGAGGCGCCGATGCCGGAGGCCAAGCCGGCGCGGACGAAAAAGGTTGCCGGCGGCGGCGGACAGATGGATCTGTTCTAGACGCCGATGTCGAAATAGCCCAGCGCGTCGCCGATGGCCTCTTCTTCGTAGCCGAGATGGCTGAGCAGCACCTTTTCGAGCGCACGGAACACGCTGACCGCGTCGTCGAAATTGCTGCGACCTGGGGCCTCGGAGAGCCGGATCAGCGCGTCGATCAGCTGTTCGAGCAATTGGTGCACGATGACGTGCTCGGCCTGGAGCCGATCGGCAATGGCCTTGAAGGCCGGGCCTTTCGCCGCGATCGACGGGAAGATCATCTGGTCTTCGATCGAGTGGTGGCCATGCACGAACTGGCAATATTGCCCGCACAGGGTGCCGAACCGGCGATAATTGGAAACCATGACCAGATCGGCGGTCTCGGCGCGGACCTGGTCGGGTGTCGCCTCGCCGGCCGCGGCGCGCTCGATCAGGCGCCCGAGCACCTCCATGTTCTCGCGCAGGTGATCGTGGATCATGCGCAGGTGCTGGCCGGGACGCTTCTGCGCCTCGGTTATACCGGGAAGGGCCGGAATGGCGGGACGGGTGGCGTCGTCGAGAAATTGTATGTCTTTGAGCAGCATGGGCCAACAGATGGGGCGATGTGCGCCCGCGATCAAGAAGGCACAGGGGAGTGACCGGGTGCGGACAAGCGCTGCCGTCAGTCTTATGGCGCGGCGCGAAGCATCTTGCCCGGATTGAGAATGCCCTTGGGATCGAGCGCGGTCTTGATGGCGCGCATCATCTCGAGCGCCACCGGGTCCTTGACCCGCTCCAGCAGGTCCACCTTGAGCTGACCGATGCCGTGCTCGGCCGAGACCGAGCCGCCATGGCGCAGCACGACCTCGTAGATGGCTTCGTGCATGGCCTCGTCGAACTCGGCCATGAAGGCCTTCGGATCGGCGCCCAGCGGCATGGAGAAATTGAAATGGATATTGCCGTCGCCCATGTGGCCGAAAGGCACGGGGCGAATGCCCGGCACGAGCTTTTCGGCGGCAGCCGAACCTTCGGCGATGAGGGCCGGGATGGCGGCGATGGGCACGGAAACGTCGTGCTTGATCGAGGCGCCTTCGCGGGACTGGCACTCGCTCATCTGTTCTCGAAAGGCCCACATGCGGGTGCGGTCGGCAAGACTTTCGGCGAGCACGGCGTCGGAGATGAGGCCGGCCTCGAACGCGGCTTCGAGGCTCGATTGCAAGGCGCCGGGCGCGGTGCCGGCCATGCGGGTAAGCTCGATCAGCGCGTACCAGGGTGAGGCGCTGGCGGTCGGGTCGCGGTCGAGCATGTTGTGGCGCAGCTGGAAATCGAGCCCGATCCAGGGGATCAGCTCGAAGGCATTGAGGCGCGCGCCGGCGCGCTGGCGCATGAGCTGGAACATCTCGAGCGCCGCCTGCGGCGAGGCGACGTTGACGAGCGCGGTCTCATAATCCTCGGGGAGCGGATAAAGCTTGAGGCTCGCGGCGGTGATGATGCCGAGCGTGCCCTCGGCACCGACCAGGAGGTCCTTGAGATCGTAGCCGGTATTGTCCTTCTTGAGGGCGTTGAGCCCGCGATAAAGCCGCCCATCGGCCAGCACCGCCTCGACGCCGAGGGTGAGTTCGCGCGCATTGCCATAGGCCAGGACATTGACGCCCCCGGCATTGGAGGACAGCACGCCCCCGATACGGGCCGAGCCCTGCGAGGCCAGCCAGAGCGGGAACATGGCCCCGGCGTCCTCGGCTGCCTTGTGGGCGGTTTCGAGAATGACGCCGGCCTCGGCAACCATCACCCCGGCGGCCAGGTCGAGCGAGCGGATGCGGTCGAGCTTTTGCAGGCTGAGGATCACCTCGCCGCCCGAGCGGGGCACCTGTGCGCCGACGAGGCCGGTATTGCCTCCCTGGGGGATGATGGCAACGCCATGCGCATGCGCCCAGGCCATCACGGCCTGCACGGCGGCAAGATCGGGCGGGGTGACCACGGCAGCGGCGGGCACATGAAAGCGCTTGCGCGGCTCGTTGAGCCAGGCCCCCATATGGGTCGCATCCGTCACCAGATTGTCGCTGCCGACAAGGTCGGCAAGGGCGGAAGCGATTTCGGCGGTGCTGAGGGGCATGACAAATCCGGAAAGCTGGACAGATATGCGGGCGGCGACCTTGTTCGCCCGTAACACCATGTGCCACAAGCAACAGGTCGACTCCAGCATGAGGACGCGCGACGACGCCGCGCGAGATGCCATGACCACCCTTGTCTGGCCGGAAATTTACTTCATCCGGCATGGTGAAACGCCCTGGAACGCCGAGCGCCGCTATCAGGGGCGCAAGGATATTCCCCTCAACGACAAGGGCAGAGGCCAGGCTAGCCAGAACGGCAAGACCTTGGCGGCCCTGTTCGCGGCGCGCGGCATCGACCCCACCAGCTTTGAATGGCACGCCTCCCCGCTGGGGCGCACGCGCGAAACCATGGACAGGGTACGGCTGGGATTTTCCCAGCACCTGCCCGATGTGCAATATGACGTGCGGCTGATGGAAATCAGCTTCGGTGTGCTCGAAGGCAGCCTGCACGACGAATTGCCCGCCAACATGGCCGTGGCGCCCGGCGCGCGCGATGAAACCTATTGGGAATTCCGGCCCGAAAACGGCGAGAATTACCGCGACGTGGAAGCGCGGCTGACCGAATTTGCCGGCGTGCTCAAGGGCCCGTCGGTGGTGGTGGCGCATGGCGGCATCGCCCGGGCCTTGCGCGTCCTGATCGAGCGGGCGCCAATCGCCGAGGTCATCAACTGGGCGCCGCCCCAGGACGTGATCATGCACTTCACGCCCGGTCGCCTGGAACTGCTCGGGGCCGCCGACCTCTGATTGACCTGCGGGCCGCGCCTGCCTAGAAAGCCGCTAAGCCAGGGGGCAGCGCCATGTCTTTCAACACGTTCGGGCATCTTTTCCGGTTCACCACCTGGGGCGAAAGTCATGGGCCGGCGCTGGGCGTCGTGGTCGATGGCTGCCCGCCGGGCATTCTGCTGACCCCCGAAATCATCCAGCGCGACCTCGACCGCCGCAAGCCGGGCCAGAGCAAATACACGACCCAGCGACGCGAGCCCGACGAAGTGCGCATCCTTTCGGGCGTGTTCGAGGACGAGCGTACCGACGGGCCGCGCACCACCGGCACGCCCATTTCGCTGATGATCGAGAACACCGACCAGCGCTCCAAGGATTATTCGGAAATCCGGGACAAGTATCGCCCGGGCCATGCCGACTTCACCTATGACCAGAAATACGGCATCCGCGATTATCGGGGCGGCGGTCGCACCTCGGCGCGCGAAACGGCGGCGCGGGTCGCAGCGGGCGCGGTGGCGCGGCAGGTACTGTCCGGCATCACCATCCGCGCCAGCCTCGTGCAGGTGGGTCCGCACAAGATCGACTACGACAATTTCGACTGGGCGCAGGTGGGCGAAAACCCCTTCTTCTGTGCCGATGCCAAGGCAGCCGCGCTCTGGGCGGATTACCTCGACGGCATCCGGAAGGACGGCAATTCGGTGGGGGCGGTAATCGAGGTGGTGGCCGAGGGCGTGCCGCCCGGCTGGGGCGCGCCGGTCTATGGCAAGCTCAGCGCCGATCTCGCTTCGGCCATGATGAGCATCAACGCGGTCAAGGCGGTGGAAATCGGCGCCGGCTTCGAGGCCGCCAGCCTCACCGGGGTCGAGAATGCCGATGAAATGCGCGCCGGACCGGAGGCGCCCTATTTCCTGTCGAACAAGGCCGGCGGCATTCTGGGCGGCATTTCCAATGGCGACCCGGTGGTGTGCCGCTTTGCGGTCAAGCCGACCTCCTCGATCCTGACGCCGCGCCAGACGGTGACGAGCGCCAACGAGGACGCCGACATCATCACCAAGGGTCGGCACGACCCTTGCGTCGGCATCCGTGCCGTGCCGGTCGGCGAGGCAATGATGGCGCTGGTGCTGGCCGACCACATGCTGCGCCATCGCGGCCAGACGGGCCGGGAAGCCGGCGTGGGTTTCCAGCGCAACTAGCCCCGTTCGCCTCGCCGGCGACAGGTGCCTAGACTTGGTTTCGCCCTGTCGGCGTCAGCGCCAGGCGCATGCCGAAAAACCCGCGCCGGACTTCGAGCAGGCCCAGGCCTTCGAGATATTCGACATGGGCCATCATGGTCATCCGGGCCGCCAGCCGCACCTTGGCGGGCTGGGTGGGATAGATGACATCGACAATGGCGCCCAGGGTCTGTTCGCCGCGCCCAATGGCTTCCAGCACCTGCCCGTTGCGCATCTGCCGGTGGGCCTTGAGGGCACGTGCATAGGCGGGACCATCGGCAATCGGGCCGCCATGGGCCGGCAGATAGGTCTCGTAGGGCAGGGCGACGACCTTATCGAGCGAAGCCAGATAATCGGCCATTGCGCCATCAGGCACCGAAACCAGCGTCGAATTCCAGCCCATCACGTGATCGCCCGAGAGCAGGATCGGCGTTCCGGCAATGCCGAAGGCCAGGTGATTGGCGCAATGACCGGGCGTGGCATGCACCACGATCTCCATGTCGCCGGCCATGATGGATTGACCATCCTGCAAGGTCCGGTCGGGCACGAGATCCCAGTCGCAGGAGCGCCGGATCGGATTGCACTCGAATCGCCGCAGGGGGCGGGAGAGACGATGCGGGCCGCCGAACCAGAGCGGCGCTCCAAGTCCTTTGGCCCAGCGCGACGCCGAGGCGCTGTGGTCGCGATGGGTATGGGTGAGGAGGATGCAATCGACGGGACGGCCGGCAATGGCCTTTTCGAGCGCCGCCGCATGCATGACGTCGACCGGGCCCGGATCGACCAGAGCGAGCCGCTCCTCGCCGAGGAGAAAGCTGTTGGTGCCGGTGAAGGTATAGGCCGATGCATTGGGCGCGGTGATCCGCACGATGCCCGGCGCCTGGGCCACGGGCGTGCCGACCTCGGGGCGAAAGTCTGTGTCAAAGCGGGGGGCTGGGGCGGAGCTTGCCATTGCGCAGGATGTCACGAGAAAGTATGAAGCGAGGGACGGAATGATCCGGCGTCACGAGGGGCGCGGACATTTCCACTAAGCATGGAAGGTACGAAATGGCCGTGACTTTGACCACGCCGAATACACTGCTCGGCGCATTCCAGCCCAAGGGCAATGTCGCCAAGCTGGCGATCAATGGCGCAATCGTCGTTCTGGGCACCCTGCTCATCACCGCCGCCGCCAAGATCAACGTGCCGGTCTGGCCGGTGCCGGTGACGCTGCAAAGCTTTGCCATTGCCGCGCTGGCCGCTACCTTCGGCATGCGCATCGCCGTGGCCACGGTGGCGCTCTACCTGGCCCAGGGCGCGTTCGGCCTGCCGGTCTTTGCCACCGGCGGCGGTCTGCCCTATCTCGTCGGCCCGACCGGCGGTTTCCTGCTCGGCTTCCTGGCACAGGCCGCCATTGTCGGCTTCGCCGCCGATCGTGGCGCTTCCGGACGGCCCTTCGCCCTGTTCGGCGCGATGCTGGCGGGCACGGCTGTGCTCTATGCCTTCGGCTTTGCCTGGCTGGTCGCCATGGCCGGCGCCGCCCAGTGGGTGGACCAGTCCAATGTGCTGGCCTCCGCCTTTGCCAAGGCCGTGCAACCCTTCCTGGTCTGGGACGCGCTCAAGATGGCCTTTGCGGCGCTGACCGTGACCGGTCTCTGGGGCCTGTTCGGCGCCAAGCGCTGATCGATCCGACACCACACATGACAAAGGGCCGGTGGAAACACCGGCCCTTTTTTGTCTGGACGGCGTTCAGGCCGCGTCGCGCAATGCGCTGATGGCCGAGATAACAAGGCGATGATCTTCGACATCGGGCAGGCCGCTGACCGACACCGCGCCGACCACGCCCACCGTCCCGACCACGATCGGAACGCTGCCGCCGCTGGCGGCGAAATCGGCCTCCGGCAGGCGATAGCGGGTGTGGAAATTGACGTCCTTGCTCTCGCACAAGAGCCGCATGTAGAGCGAGCTTTGGTGGAAGCGCAGCGCCACGGCGCGCTTGCGGCGCACCCAGTCGACATTGTCGGGCGTGGCTCCGGGCATGATGGCGAGAAAGACCGGGCTCGCGCCATGGGCGACCTCGATGCCGATGGGCAGGTTGCGCTCGGCGGCCATCGACTGGATCGAAGCGCCGATCTGCCAGGCGAGGGCATAGTCGAACCGTTTCAGCACGAGGCGGGATTGTTCTTCGAGAAGGGCGTCCATGCTGGGCGTGGGATGCACGATAGGTGTCCTTGCGACAGTGGGTTCAGGTGATCGAATAGCCGCCATCGACGACCAGGGTGGAGCCCGTAATGAAGGAGGCCGCCGGCGAGCAGAGGAAGAGCACGGCATTGGCCACCTCGTCTGGGCCTCCCCAGCGCTTGAGCGGAGTGCGGGCGAGGATGAGACCGGCGCGGCTCTCATCGTCGCGCAGCGGCTGCGTCAGCGGCGTCTCGATCCAGCCCGGGGCGACGGCATTGACGCGGATGGCTTCGGGCGCATAGGCGATGGCCAGCGACTTGGTCAATTGCGCGATCCCGCCCTTGCTGGCCGAATAGGCCGGCACGAGGCCGCCGCCGAAAAACGACAGCATCGACGCCAGATTGACGATGCTTCCCGAACTGGCCGCGAGCAGGGGGCGCGCCGCAGCGCACATGCGCATCGTGCCGTTGAGATTGACATCGAGCACCTGTTCGAACACGGCCGGATCGAGTTCCTCGCCACGGCGGATCATGCCGGCGCAATTGACGAGGATATCGAGCCGCGCGCGTCCGCCAAGGTCTGCGGCAATGGCGGAATTGTCCCGGACATCGAGGACGGAGAGGCTCGCCGCGGCGAAGTCGGCATCATCGGCCAGCGCATCGAGTTCGCGCTGGGCAATGCCAGTGGCGCTCACCTGTGCACCGGCGCGGAGGAAGGCCCGGCTGACCGCCTGCCCGATGCCGGACGTGCCGCCGGTGACGAGCACGCTCCTGCCGGCGAACCAGTCCCTCGCCCAGCCGTAATCAGCGGATGAGCTGGTCGACATAATCGGCTCCGAGCCCGACGCGCTGGTAATGGGCGCGGCACATGTCGATCTTGGTGAAGACGTCTTCGTAGCCGATATGGGCGTTGTCTTCGTCGAGATAGACCATCGAGCCGGTAATGTTGAAGAAGGTGATCATCTCCTCGACATCTTCCGGCACGAGGAGGGTGTGGATTTCCCCCGGCGGCTCGAAGACATAGGAGCCGGTCTCGGCCACCCAGTCGTGCTCGCGATAATGCCAGCGGCCCTTGATGACATAGCCATGCACGGGATTGGGGTGCAGGTGCCGCGAGAGCACGCCGGAGCGTCGCACCCGCAGCAGATTGCACCATTGCCCGACCAGCGTATTGAGCATGAGCGGCCGGAACCACACGCCCTCGGCCTGGGGGACCCAGACCCGCTCATCCTCCGGTATCGCCTTGACGGCAATTTCCGGCGGAGCGAGGGGATGGGCCGATCCGGTCATGTTCGCATACATGGCGCGCCCTCAGCTGCGTGCGGACTGGGCTGCGCGCCAGGCCTGGTACTCGTCCTCGACCTCGGCGGTCAGCGGATAATATTTGCGCAGGTCCGCGCCCTGGGAGAGGCGGAAGCGCGCAAATTCCTCCCAATCGGCGTGCTTGCTGGCTTGCTCGATCAGCGCGTCGGCCATGGCGACAGGCACGACCACCACGCCGTCGTCATCGGCCACGATGATGTCGCCCGGCATGACCAGGGCGCCGCCGCATGCGACCGGTACGTTGACGGCAAAGGGAATGAGATTGGTCTGGGCATGATAATTGGGGGTGACGCCCTTGACCCAGATGCCCAGGTCGAGCTCGGCAGCCTTGGCGGAATCGCGGATGCAGCCATCGACCACAACGCCCGCGCCGCCGCGTCCGGCCAGATAGGTCAGCATCATCTCGCCGAAAATGCCGCTGGCCATGTCGCCGCGCGCATCGACCACGACCATGTCGCCGGCCTGGGCGGGATAGAGCACATGCCGGTGCAGCTGCCGCTCGGGATTGTCGTATTCGTTGGAGCCGTAAAGGTCCTCGCGCTTGGGCATCATCTGCAGCGTCAGCGCGGGGCCGGCGACCGAGCGACCGGTCCTGAGCGGCCGGGGCCCATGGATCTGTGCGTCGCGAATGCCCATGAGGCTCAATTCGCTGCTGGCGGTGGCGGTGCCGATGATCGCCAGGGCATCGCACTGGGCGCGGGGGGGACGGTTGATGTCGCGGATGTCGGAAGGGGACTGCACTTGCAAGGGCCTTTCAATAGGAAAAGGAAATGGGCTCAGACCCAGCCGCCATCGGCGATGTAGTTCTGTGCGGTAAGGGCGCTCGCATCCTCGGAGGCGAGAAACAGGGCAAGCCTTGCGACATCATCCGGATAGAGACGGCGCTTGAGCGACTGGCGGGCATTGCGCTCCGCGTCGGCCTCGGGCGTCAGCCAGAGGTCGAGCTGGCGCTGGGTGACGATCCAGCCCGGGGTGATGGCGTTGACCCGGATATTGTCGGGGCCGAAATCGCGGGCCAGCGAGCGCACCATGCCGATGATTGCCGATTTCGAGGCGGTATAGATCGGCATGCCGCCGAAACCGGCCATCCAGGAAATCGAGCTCATGCACAGGATCGCGCCGCCCCCGGCCGCCTTCATGTCGGGCAGGACGGCCTGGCTGGCGAAGAACTGATGGCGCAGATTGACCGCGATCCGGTCGTCGAAATAGTCCGGCGTCACGTCCTGGGCCGGATGGCGCTCATCGTGGGCGGCATTGTTGACGAGGACGTTGATCGGGCCCAGGGCCTCCCGGATCGCCTCGATGCCGGCCTCGAGCGCGGGAATGTCGCGCAGGTCGAGCGACTGGAAATGCACCGTCCGGCCGGAGGCCGTCAGCTCGGCTGCCAGTGCCGTACCGGCAGCAGCATCGATGTCGACGAAGCCCACCCTGGCGTCCTGCTGGGCGAAGGCGCGCACGATGGCCTCGCCGATACCGCTGGCACCCCCGGTGATGAGCACGACCTTGCCGGCCAGATCGGGATAGATGGCCATGGGCGCGCTCCTACTGGTCCCGGCTGACGCGCAGACCGTTCTCGTCGAAGAGGTGGATGCGCTGGGGGTCGAGGGTCACGTGCAGCATCTCGCCCGGTTGCTGGGTGATGCGCTCGCGGAAGACGCCGACCACGTCATGGCCGCCCAGGCGCATGGCCACCTGCGTCTCCGAGCCGGTGGGCTCGACGGTGATGATCTCGGCGCCGATGCCCTGCGGATCGAGGACGAAATGTTCCGGGCGGATGCCAAGCGTCATCATCTTGCCGGCATGGGCTGCCGGCGCGAAAGGCAGGGGAATGGTGCTGCCGTCCGCCGCGACGAAGCCTGTGCCCGAAAGCTTGCCCCCCAGCAGGTTCATGGACGGCGAACCGATAAAGGCGGCAACAAACAGGTTGTTGGGGAAGTCGTAGAGTTCGAGCGGCGTGCCGATCTGCTCGACGATACCGTCATGCATGACCACGATGCGGTCGGCCATGGTCATGGCCTCGATCTGGTCATGCGTCACATAGACGGTGGTGGTCTTGAGGCGCTGGTGGTTCTGCTTGATCTCGGACCGCATCTGCACGCGCAGCTTGGCATCGAGATTGGACAGCGGCTCGTCGAACAGGAAGACCTTGGGGTCGCGCACCATGGCGCGACCCATGGCGACGCGCTGGCGCTGTCCGCCCGACAATTGGCGCGGATAGCGGTCGAGGTAGGGTTTAAGGCTGAGCATGTCGGCCGCGATGGCCACGCGCCGCTGGATTTCTTCCCTGGGCGCGCGTCCGAGCTTGAGCGAAAAGCCCATGTTCTGCGCAACCGTCATATGCGGATAGAGCGCATAGGACTGGAACACCATGGCGATGTCGCGCTCCTTGGGGTGGAGCGCATTGACCACGCGGCCATCGATGGCCACTTCGCCGCCGCTGATTTCCTCGAGCCCTGCCAGCATACGCAGCAGGGTGGACTTGCCGCAGCCCGATGGGCCGACCAGGACCACGAATTCCCCGTCGGCAATGTCGATGGACACCCCATGCAGGATTTCGACGGCGCCATAGGACTTGCGGACATTACGAATAGAGACCGAACCCATCTGAATTTCCTTTCGAAATGCCGCTCAATCGTCCCAGCGGGGGGACTTGGCCGGATTGATGTGGCGATAACCGCGATTGCGGCCGCGGATGGCGTCCATCTGTTCACCCGACAGGCTCACCGCGGTCGCCCTGAAATTGTTCTCGAGATTGCCGCGGCTGCTGGAGGCGGGAATGACGATGTGCCCTTCGGCCATGAGGAAGGCGAGCGCGACGGCGGCGGGCGTCGTCCCGAGCGTCGCGGCAATGGCCTTGAGCACCTCGTCCTCGGCCACCTGACCCTTGACCAGCGGCTGGTAGGCGGTGAGCTGCAATCCGGCCGATCGGGCATAATCGCGCAGGATCGGCACCTGCAGCCAGGGATGGATTTCCACCTGATTGGTGGCGAGCGCACCCTGACCCAGCAGCTTTGCGGCGCGTTCGAGATGCTCGATGGTGAAATTGGAAACGCCGATCAGACGGGCATGGCCGTCGTCCTGTGCCTGCTTGAGGGCCTGCATGTAGCTTTCGAAGGCGACGACGTCTTCGGGGACGGGCCAGTGGATCAAAAGCAGATCGACCTGGTCGACGCCGATCGTGTCGAGACTCCTGCGCACGCTGGGCATGAAGTCGGCGGCAGCAAGGTTGGTGTCGGCGACCTTGGTGGTGATGAACACCGCGTCGCGGGCCAGCCCCGAGCGGCGGAACGCTTCGCCCACGGTGCGTTCGGTGTCGTAGCTCTGCGCAGTATCGAGATGGCGGTAGCCGATATCGAGCGCCGTCTCGATGGCGGCGATGCCAGCGTCGCCGGTGCGGCCGAAGGTCCCGAGGCCAAGCTGGGGGATATGGGAATGGGAAGCCATGTGACTGGTCCTTTCGATAACGGGCTCAGCCCTTGGTGGCGCCGGCCGTCATGCCGCCGACGAACAGGCGCTGCATGGACAGAAAGAGGATGGCGATGGGGAGCGTCATCACCATGGAAGCGGCCATGACGGCGCCCCAGTCGGTGTTGAACTCGGTGGAGAATTCGGCGAGCCCGATGGGCAGCGTCTTGACCGAACTGTCGGTGGCAAAGACCAGCGCGAAGATGAACTCGTTCCAAGTGGTCACGAAGGCATAGACGAGGACCGAGATAAGACCGGGAATGGACAGGGGCAGGGTGATGCGGAACAGCACGCCCATGCGGCTGGCGCCATCAATGATCGCGGCTTCCTCCAGCTCTACCGGAATGGCGCGGAAATAGCTGGTCAGCATCCAGACCGAGAGCGGCAGGGTGATGATCATGTAGACGAGGATCAGGCCCCAATAGGTATTGACCAGGCCCAGGACGCGCAGGGTGACGAAGAGCGGTACGATGATCGCGGCCGTGGGCAGCAACTGGCCCACCAGCACGAAGGATTGCAGCAGCGGCTTGCCCTTGAAGTCGAAGCGGGCAAAGCCGTAGGAGGCAAAGATCGCCAGCACCATTGCCAGGAACGTCGAACCCAACGAGATCACCACGCTGTTGAGGAAGTAGCGCGGGATATTGGATTCGAAAAGCACGGTATAATAATTGTCCAGCGTCGGCATGCTGGGCCACCAGATCGGCGGAATGGTATAGAGCTCGCGCAGGGTCTTGATCGATGACAGGCCCATCCACCAGAACGGAAACAGGCACACCGCAACGAGCACGACGGAGCCGATGATGATGAGCGGCACCGGCAATCCGGTGCGCTTGAGCTTCAGCGCGGTATCGCTCATTTGGATGCTCCGGCATTGGCCGCAGTGGTGCGGATGTAGATGAAGACCACGGTGATCGCGACGGCGAAGAACATCACCGAAAGGGCGGCCGCCTGATTGAACTGCACGCTCTCAAAGGCCGTGCGGAAAATCTGGATCGGGGTGATGAGCGTGCGGTTTGCAGGGCCGCCGCGGGTGATGGCGTAGATGATGGTGATGTGATTGAGCGCCCAGATCACCAGCAGCAGGGTCACGGCGATGATCACCGGCCGCACCTGGGGCAGCATGACGTACCAGACCTCTTCCCAGAAGCTGGCGCCGTCGATGCGGGCGGCTTCGTAGAGATCGTTGGGGATCGACTGCAGACCCGCCAGCACCATGATGGCGACGAAGGGGAACATCTTCCACACATTGATCGCGATCATCACCGGCATGACCGTGCTGCCATTGGTCAGCCAGCCGACCGGCTCGTCGATGATGCCAGGGGCGGTGAGCATGTAATTGATGATGCCGAACTCGGTATGCAGCATCCACGCCCAGGTCGTGGCGGCCACGATGCCGGGCACGACCCAGGGGATCAGCGTTACGGAACGGACGATAGCGCGGCCGCGGAAATTCTGGTTGAGCAGGATGGCGGTCAGCACGCCCAGGATCACCTGGAAGAAGATCGAGCCGGCAACCCACCAGAGCGTGTTGACGAAGGCCGTCGGCGTGGCGCGGGCCGCCAGAATGGTCCGGAAATTGTCGAGACCGACGTAATTGCCCTGATTGTCCGTGACGCTGAGCAGGCCCGTATAGGCGATTGGGTAGGCGATCAGCAGGCCCAGCACCAGCAAGGCGGGCAGGACGAAGAGATAGCCAGTCGATTTTCTGTGCATCACATTCACCGGGCGAAAAGGAAGGGCACTCCGGCTGCCGAGGCAGCCGGAGACCGGGAGGAAGGCTTAGAGCAGGGCTTCGATTTCGGCGGCGGCGCCATCCATGGCCGTCTGGGCATCTTCGTCGCCCAGGAGGATGCGCTGGATGCCATCGAAATAGGCCTGGGTGATCTGCACCCAGTTCGGATGCGCCGGAGCCGGACGACCGAAGGGCAGCATCTGCTTGTAGACCTGCAGGATCGGGTCATCGAAGCGCGGCAGGTCCATGGCGCTGACGCGGGCCGGGAACGTGTCGGTCAGATAGCCCTGGTTCTCGGCTTCCGAAAGGAAGGCGATCAGGGTCTTGGCCTCGTCCGGGTTCCTGGCATCGCTCGGGATGACGAAGCTCCAGCCGCCCAGCACGGCAGCGGTGTCCATGCCCTCGGGATGCGGGATGGTCATCACGCCGATATCGATATTCGGGTTCTCGGTCTTGATCGAGTTCACGTCGAACTGGCCGGCCTGATACATCGAGACGGTTTCGGCGATGAACAGGCGGCGATTGGCGGTGCCGTCGTTCTCGAGCGTCGAGGACGGGGACAGGCCGTTCTTGTAGAAATTGGTATAGAACTCGACCGCAGCCACGGTTTCGGGGCTGTTGACCAGCACCTGCGTGCCATCTTCCGAGATGATGCCGCCGCCATTCATCCACATGAAGGGCATGGAGCGGAAGATGGTGTTGCCCACTTCGCCGCCACCGGTGATGGCAAAGCCGGAACGGCCGTTCTGCGTCAGGGCCTCGGCGGCCGCGATCAACTCGTCCCAGGTCTGGGGCGGGTTTTCCGGATCGAGCCCGGCCTCGGTGAAATGGCCCTTGTTGTAGATCACCGCCAGGGATTCGATGCGGTAGGGCATGCCCCAGAGCTGGTCGTTGAAGGTGACGTAGTCGAGGGCGGCGGGGACATAGTCGTCGCGGTCCTGCAGCACGTCATCGAGCGGCATGACCAGGTTGTTCTGGGCATAGCCGTTCACCCAGCCATGCTGGACGTCGATGATGTCGGGGGCGGCGCCGGACTGCAGGGCGGTCAGAACGCGCTGCGGCAGGCCATCCGTGGTGGTGATCTGCAGGTTCACCGTGATGTCGGGATTGGCTTCCTGGAACTTGGTCACGAGCTCGCGGGCGCGGGCTTCGTTGAAGTTGGGGGTCCACCAAACAACTTCGCCGGCAAAGGCCATGCCGGTGGACAGCGCCAAAGCCGAAACGGCTCCCGCAAGTCCGGTCTTGATCAAACGCGTCTTCATACTTCCTCCCATTGCGACCCGACGGGTCGCGGTTGCTGTGCCGATGCCAACATCGGCTGGAAATGACCTGCCGGCCTGGATGCCGGATTGCCGGACGAGCCCCAGGGGCTGGCGTCACCGGCGATCTCGGAACTCCTCCGTCCGACAGTGGATCTTATCGGCGATCCAGTTCATATTTGAACTCTGTCAGTTCTATTATGCACTTTGGCGCAGAATGGCTCGCCTTGTCAACTGCGTGCCGAACGTGTGGTGCGTTTCGCGCTCTCAAGGCGGCCGGGGATTGCCCGGCCCTGCGAGGGTCATTCCGGCCCTCTGCAAGACATGGCGGATCGGCGGCGGGCGATTATGCCCGCCGCTCGGGAAAGAGGTCCGGATTCGGGGCTATCTGCTCAAAGATCAATGGCTTAGTGCCCGAAGGTCTGCTTGCCGGTGGCGACGCCCGTCGTGTTCATCGAGCCGTCGAAAAGCGGCACATTGGTGGCTTCATACGGGAAGCGGGCGCAGGCCTCTTCGATCAGCTCGACGCCCAGGCCCGGCGCGGTCGGCGCCAGCATGAAGCCGTTCTCGAACTGCAGGGTCTCGCGCACCAGTTCCTTGCGCCAGGGGACGTCGACCGACACCGTCTCGAAGACCGAGAAGTTGGGGATCGCCACCGACATGTGGAGCGTCATGGCGTTCATCACCGGGCCGACGGGATTGTGCGGGGCGATGGGGATGAGATGGGTATGGGCATTGTGGGCGATGCGCTTGGTCTCGCCCATGCCGCCGGCATGGGAGACGTCGGGCTGGAGAATGTCGACAGCCTTCTTGGCGAGCGCCTCGAGGAAGCGCGGGGGCTCGTAGAAGCGTTCGCCTGCTGCAATGGGGATGGGGCTATTGGCGCGCACATCGGCCAGGGCATCGATGCTTTCCGGCGGCGTGGGTTCCTCGATCCAGGTCAGGTCATAGGGCGCCAGAGCCTTGCACATGGCAATGGCGGTCGGCACGTTGAGGCGACCATGCACATCGAGCATGAGGTTGATGTCGGGGCCGACCGCGTCGCGGACCGCTTCGACGATCTCGATGGTCTGCCGGCGCTGCTTGCGATCCATTTCGAGATCGGCCACGTCGAACGGGTCCCATTTGAGGGCATTGTAGCCCATCGCCACCGCCTTGCGGGCATTTTCGGCATATTGCTCGGGCGTGGTTGCGCCGAAGAACCAGTGATTGGCGTAGCAGGCGATGCGGTCGCGGAACTTGCCGCCGAGCAATTCATAGACCGGTACGCCCAGCGCCTTGCCCTTGATGTCGAGCAGGGCTGCCTCGATGCCGCCCAGGGCCGTGCGGAAGACCGCGCCGGTGCGCCAATAGCTGTCACGGTGCAATTGCTCGACCAGGGCGTCGACGGCAAAGGGGTCCTTGCCGATCAGAACGCGTTCGAGTTCCTCGAGCGCGGCGACGACGGTATTGGTCTTCCATTCCAGCGTCGCCTCGCCCACGCCCTCTATGCCCTCGTCGGTATAGAGTTTGACGAACACGAAATTGGTTCGCGACACATTGGCCACGAAGGTCTTGAGGGCGACGATTTTCATTGCGATTGTTCCGGTGAAGTCGTGTCCGCCATGGCCGCTTCCAGAATGGCGCGGTAGTCGTCGGCGGAGGCGGCGCGGGGATTGGTGGGATGGCTGTGATCGGCAAGGGCGCGCTCGATGATCCAGTCGAAATGGTCGCGTCGAACGCCCATCTGCGCGAGGCCCTTGGGCAGGGAGAAGCTGGTGTTGAGGGCCTCGAGCTCGGCGGCTAGGTCGGCGCTGTCGGCCAGGCCCATGGCGGCCTTGAGCCTTGCCAGCTTGTCGCCGACGGCGGGCGCGTTGAAGCGGACGACCAGCGGCATCAGGATGGCATTGAGCGTGCCATGATGCAGCTTGAGATCCTGCAGGCCGCCAAGGGCGTGGCTGAGCGAATGCACTGCGCCAAGGCCCTTCTGGAACGAGAGGCCGCCATGCAGGGCCCCGAGCATGACCTCGCTGCGCGCCGCCGCATGGGCGCCATCGGCAAAGGCCAGCGGCAGGTTGCGCCAGATGCGGCCGGCGCCATCGAGCGCGATGGCTTCCGCCGTCGGATTGAAGCGCGGCGACAGAAACGTTTCGATGCAATGGGAAAGGGCGTCGAGCCCGGTTGCGGCCGTGAGGAAGGGCGGCAGGCCCAAGGTCAGGTCGGGATCGCAGATGGCGCGGCGCGGAATGAGGTGGGGGCTGATGATCCCCAGCTTGCGCCCGTCTGCCAGGGTAAGGAGCGCGGCCCGGCCCACTTCTGCACCGGTGCCGGCCGTGGTGGGGATGGCGATCATCGGCGCAACGGCCGAGGTTATGCGCTCGAGGCCACCATAGATGGCGGCATAATGTTCGAGATTGCCGTCATGGGTGGCCAGCAGCGCCACGCCCTTGGCGAGATCGATCGGCGAGCCGCCGCCCAGCGCCACGATGCCGTCGCAGTGCTGATCGCGATAGGCTTTGAGTGCTGCATCGACCGCCGCCTCGGTGGGGTTGGGCGGGGTGTCGAGAAACACTGCGCTCCCCTGGGGCAGCAGTGCCTCGACCCTGGCGAGAAGGCCTGCGGCCTCGATGCCACGGTCGGAAACCAGGAGCGGTCGGGAAATCCCGAGGTCGTTCAGCGCTGCGGGCAGGGTGGCAAGCTCGCCGGCGCCGAAATCGATCGCGGTCAGATAGGTGATGCGTGCCATGGTTCAGCCTGCCTTGATCCGGGCCACAGCCTGGGCCTGCATGGAATTTTCCGCCATCTGCATGAGTTCGATCCGGTGCCCGTCCGGGTCCTCGATCCAGGTCTGCCAATTGCCGTCGGCGCCCTGCACCTTGGGGCGGATCATCTCGACGCCGGCCTGATCGAGCTCGCGCACGGTCTGCTCGATGTCGGGCACCTGCAGGCACATATGGTTGTAGCCGACAGCTTCGCGCTCGCTGGCGCGCTCGCCTTCACCCTCCGGAAAGACCTCGAGATATTGCTCGTCGGTGATGCGCAGATAGACGAGCCACAGACGACCGTCGCGATCCAGGCGCATCATCTCGGCAAAGCCGAGCTTGTTGACGTAGAAATCGAGCGTGCGGCCGATATCCTTGACCCGGATGGCGACGTGGGTGATGGCGGAAACTGTCAGCATGAAACGAACCTTTGACGCCGCAGCCGCAAGGGCGACCGAAAAGGGCGGGCCTTTTCCCCTCGAAGCGCGGGTTTCTATCCTTGAAAATCCTCATTGGCGTCGTTGCGCCGGACGGTTGACCTTTGAGTAGTCAATCCAAATATGAACTTTGACAGTTCACAAACTTATGCTAGTGCAGAGCCAGGAAAAGTCAACTGCGGACGAATGCCTTGATCAGCGATATCGACACGAGTGCCACCAGCAAGCATACCATACCGGTCATCGACCGCATGATGGACCTGCTGGCCGCGCTCGAGCAGCGCGAGCCGGGCATGACGATCAGCGACCTGACGGCTGTGCTGAAGCAGCCCCGCACCTCGGTCTATCGCATCCTCAACACGCTGCAGCAGCATGACATGGTGCGCCGCGACGATGCGGGCGCCTATCACCTGGGTGCGCGGCTTCTGACCCTGGCCTCCCACGTGGCGTCGCGGGCCAGCGATATCGACCTCGTGGCCATCACCCAGCCCTTCATCGACCAGTTGGCCGCCGAACTGGGGGAGGGCGTCAAGCTCAGCGTCATCGACAATGAAGGCATCCTGGTGCTCGCCGCCGCACAGGGGCGGCGCGAATATGCGCTAACCGTGGCCCCGGGGCAGCGCATGCCCGTTCATGCCGGCGCAGCCAGTAAGCTCTTGCTCGCATATCTCGAACCCGAGGAACTGGCGCGCTGGATCAACCGGCCGCTCAGCGCCTTCACCAGCAAGACGGTGACCGACCCCAAGCGGCTGCGCACCGAACTGGCGCGCATAAGACGGCTGGGATGGGCGCAGGACAAGGGAGAGAACGCGCCGTCGATCCAGGCCTTTGCTGCGCCGATCTTTACCAGGGGCGGCAAGATGGTGGCGGCGGTCAGCGTGCCGTTCCTGACCGGCACCGAAACCGCCCGCATGGAGGTCATCCGCATGGCCGCTATCGAGACGGCGGAAAAAATCAGCCGGGCCATGCCGGCCTAGACAGACCAAGACCCCGGGGGGAATCCGTTGAAAATCGTCGACCTGAAATGTGCCATTATCGGCAAGAGCCCGATCGTGCGCATCGTGACCGATGAAGGCATTTCGGGCTATGCGCAGGCAGAGACCTGGAAGACCTATCTCAAGCCGCATATCCTGGCCTTTCGCGATGCGCTGATCGGGGAAGATCCCACTTTGGTCGAGCGCGTCATGCTCAAGATCCGCCAGCGCGGTGGCTTCAAGCCCTGGGGGACGGCGGTCAGCGTCATCGAGATGGCATTGTGGGACCTGGCCGGCAAGGCGGCGGGGCTGCCGGTGCACAAATTGCTCGGCGGCAAGGTGCGCGACAAGGTGCGCGTCTATAATGGCTCGGTGCGGTTTCCGATGAGTGGGTATCGGCCCGAAGACTATGCCGACGACATGAAGAAGATGATGGATCTGCCGCAGGGTTTCACCATTTTCAAACAGCCCATCGGCTTCCATTCGGCCATGAAGCGGGAGGTGCCGGACTTCTATTATGGTGAGCCCAGCGCCAGCCCCTTTCACGGCGCGCTCGACCGGGGGCCGGTCACCGAGAAGGGCCTGCGGCACTTCGTGGACTGCGTGGCGGCCATGAAGGAGGTCACCGGCGACAAGGTCGGGCTGGCGCTCGATTGCGGTCCGGGCTGGATGCTGGGCGACGCGATCCGGCTGGCCAGGATGCTCGAGCCGTTCAACCTGATGTGGATCGAAGACCTTCTGACCGGCGATTACACGCCCTGGGTCAATGCCGGCATCTATCGGGAACTGACGCGCACCTCGACGACCCCGATCCATACCGGCGAGCAGATCTATCTGCGCCAGAACTTCAAGGAACTGATCGAGACGCAGGCCGTGCATGTAGTGGGGCCGGATCCGGCCGATGTCGGCGGTATCGCCGAACTCAAGTGGATCGCCGAATATGCGGACCTGCACGGCATCACCATGGCGCCGCACGGCACGGCCAATGGCGTGCTCGGCCTCGGCGCGCTGGTGCAGGTCTCAGCGACGCTGCCCAACAATTTCATCGCCTTCGAATATACCCATGGCGACCCGGATTGGTGGAACGACATTGTCGACGGCCTGCCGCCGGTGGAAAACGGGATGATCACGGTGCCAGACCGGCCCGGCATGGGCGTCGACATCGTGCCCGAACGCGCCCAGCGCTATCTCGGCCCCGAAGACCAGGATTTTTTCCGCTGATTTCAGCGCATTCTCCAATCAACAAGGATGACGTCTCATGAAGAAGGTCCGCTGGGGCATTCTCTCGACCGCCAATATCGGCATGGAAAAGGTGACGCCCGCCATCATGGCCTCGCCGCATTCCGAAGTCGTCGCCATCGCCTCGCGCGATCTGGGCAAGGCCAAGGCGGCTGCGGCGCAACTGGGCATTGCAAAGGCCTACGGCTCCTATGAAGAGCTTTTCGCCGATCCTGAAATCGACGCGATCTATAATCCGCTGCCCAACCATCTGCACGTGCCCATGACGCTGGCGGCCACCAAGGCCGGCAAGCATGTCCTGTGCGAAAAGCCGATTGCCCTGTCGGCCGCAGAAGCCGCGCAATTGCGCGACTGCCCGCCCGACCGCATCGTGCTTGAAGCCTTCATGATCCGCTTTCATCCCCAATGGCTGCGCGCCCGCGAAATCATCCGTGCCGGCGAGCTCGGCGAATTGCGGGCGATCAATGCGGTCTTCACCTATTTCAACGCCGACCCGGCCAATGTCCGCAACCAGGCCGATATCGGCGGCGGTGGGTTGATGGATATCGGTTGCTACCCGATCACCGCCGGGCGTTTTCTGTTTGAGAGCGAGCCGAAGCGCGTCGTGGCGATGGTGGAGCGCGACGAGCAGTTCAAGACCGATCGCCTTGCCAGCGTGCTCATGGATTTTGGGCAGGGCCGGCAATTGAGCTTTGTCTGTTCGACCCAGACCACTGGCGAGCAGAGCGTGCAGGTTCTGGGCAGCAAGGCCAAGCTCGACATCGTCATCCCCTTCAATGCGCCGGCCAATGAGCGCACCGCGATTACCGTCGATACCGGCGCGCCTTTCGATGGCTCGCTGGCGCGCCGGGAAATCCTGCCGGCCTGCGATCAGTATACCGAGCAGGCCGAGGCCTTCGCGTTGGCCGTGCTGGGGGAGCAATCCTTGCCCTGGGGCGTGGAGGACGCCATTGCATCGATGAAGGTGCTGGACGCGATCTTTGCCAGCGAGCGCAGCGGCGGCTGGGTCGACGTCTGAAGCCAGCCCCCTTGGACGGGGCCGGGATGCGCCGGGGGATGGCTGTTGCCGCCCCCGGCGCTTTTTTGACTAGAGCAGGGCCTGCTCGTTCCGGCCCATGAGGCGGAAGGCGATATAGACCGCGATGCCGCTGAGGACGAGGAGGATGGTCGACATGGCGGCGGCCGTGCCGAAATCGCCATCCAGGATCAGCAGGTAGATGCGCACCGGCATGGTGATGGTCGAACCGACATAGAGCACGAGCGAGGACGACAGTTCGTTGATGGCGGTGACGAAGCTCAGCATGCCGCCGGCAATGATCCCCGGCACGATGAGCGGCACGGTGATGCGCAGGAAAGCCTGGAAGGGGCTGTAGCCGAGCGAGACTGCGGCCTCTTCGAGCGACGGCGAAATCTGCCTGAGCGACGAGGACGTGGTGCGCACCGTATAGGGCAGACGACGGATGAAGATCGACAGCACGATGATCGAGGCCGTACCGGTCAGCACCAGCGGGCCGGTGTTGAAGGCGGCGATATAGGCGATGCCGATGACGATGCCGGGCATGACATAGGGGATCATGAACGCGCCATCGAGCAGGGAGGTATTGAGATTGGTACGCCGCGCCACCAGCACGCCGACGATGGTGCCGACGATGACGATCATCACCACCGCCGAGGCCGAGAAGGTGAGCGAATTGCGCACCACATCTCCCAGGTTGAACAGGATGCGCTCATAGCTCTGCAGCGCGAAACCATCCTGGAAAACCGGGCCGCTGGTGCGGCGGAACGAATAGATGACCGAGATGATCACCGGCATCGCGCCGCAGAGGCCAATGAAATAGACCGCAAAGTGCGCCAGCGCGTTGCGCCAGCCCTTGAGCTGGATCTTGGCCGGCTTGTTGATCATGTTGCCATGATAGACATTGCGGCGCGACATGAAGCGCTGCAGCAGCACGAAGAACATTGAGACCGCGATCAGCACTACGCTGATCGTGGTGGCCATGGACATGTTCGAGCCCACTTCGGCCGAATAGAGGGTATAGGCCTCGGTCGCCAGCACGTTGTAGCCCCGGCCCAGAAGGCGCGGCGTGCCGAAATCGGCGATGGACTGGATCAGCGCCAGAAGTCCGCCGGCTGTCAGGGCAGGGAACACCATCGGGAAGGAAATCTTGAAGGTGCGCTGCAAGGGCGTGAGGCCCAGACCTTCGGCCGCTTCTTCGAGCGAGCGGTTGACGTTGGACAGGGCGCCCGAAACCATCAGGTAGACGAAGGGGTAGAACTTGAGCGCGAAGACGATGAGGATGCCGCCCACGCCGTAGATCGGCGGCATGGTGATGCCGAAGTCCCGCAGCCAGGCACGCACGACGCCGCCCGCACCGAACAGCACGATCCAGGAATAGGCGCCGATGAATGGCGGCGACACCAGCGCCAGAATCGCCAGCAGGGACACGAAGCGGCTGCCCTTGATCTTGAAGCGCGAAATGCAGAAGGCCATGATGGAGCCCAGCAGCAGCGCGCCCGCGAGTCCGCCGAAGCCGACCACAAGGGTGTTGAGGAACGCCCGCTGGAACCGCGGTTCTGCAAAGAAGCGGACGTAATTGTCCGCCGTGGCATTGCCCGCCGTGTCGAAGAAGCTCGACAGGAGCACTGACCCGACCGGGATGAAGAGCAGCAGGAGCAGGATGCCCCAGGTGCCGATCATCACCAGCGTCCAGAAATCGAAACGCCGCAACATGGCTCAGCTCTCCAGCGGCAGGCGCTTGCTGTCGGCATCGAAAGCCATCAGCGCGCTGTGTTCAAACAGAACCGAAACCTCGTCGCCGGGATTGCGCACGGCGCCATAGGCGGGATTGGCGATCTGGACGACGACGGCGCCGGCCGCGGTTTCCACCAGAACATGGGCTTCGCGGCCCAGATAGGTGAACTTGCTCACCGTGCCGGGAACGGCCACGGACCGCGAGGGAATGGGTTCACCCGCCTTGGCCAGGGAAAGGCGCTCGGGGCGGACCGTCCAATGTGCTGCCTTGGTATGCAGGCCGAGATCTGCCAGGAGCTTGGCACGGCCCTCGGTGTCCTTAAGCGTGTTGAGCGTGCCCACGAAATTGGCGACGAACAGCGTCTGGGGATTGCCGTAGATGTCCTGCGGCGTGCCGATCTGCTCGATATGGCCGGCGCTCATCACGCAGATACGGTCGGAGATGGCGAGAGCCTCTTCCTGATCGTGCGTGACATAAATGGTGGCGATGTCGACGCGCTTCTGGATGTCGCGGATTTCCTCGCGCAGCTCGATGCGCAGCTTGGCGTCGAGATTGGACAAGGGCTCATCCATCAGCAGCAGGCGCGGATTGATGACCATGGCGCGGGCGAGGCCGATTCGCTGCTGCTGCCCACCGGACATGGCGGCGGGAAGCCGCTCGGCCAGGGCCTCCAGATGCACGGCCTTGAGCGCCTCGGCGACGCGCGTCTTGACCTGATCGGCGGGAACCTTGCGCGGCTTGAGGCCGAAGGCGACATTGTCGAACACCGACAGATGCGGGAAGACGGCGTAATCCTGGAACACCATGCCGATATCCCGCTTGTGGGGCGGGATGGCGCGCAGGTCCTGCCCATCGAGCAGGATGCTGCCGGTCGTCAGGTCGTTGAACCCTGCAATTGCCCGCAACAGGGTGGTCTTGCCACAGCCCGAGGGCCCGAGAAGGGTGAAGAATTCCCCCCGCTCGACGGAAATGGATACGCCATTCAGCGCGCGGAAGCCGGTGAACTGCTTCACCCCGTCCTTAACGGTCAGATAGGCCATGCGAGCCCTCCCCCATAGCTCAAGTCACAACATGTCAAATCGTAAACATGATTTTCGTCTTGCAACAAGTAGAATGTCGTTTCATGATCGTAAGCGATCAGAATTTGATCAAGGGAGCACAGGAGGAAATCATGCGTGTTGCAAAACGAACATTCCTAGGTATGGCGCTGGCGCTGGCCGCCACCACTGCCCTGAGCCCTGCATTGCAGGCCCAGGAAGGCTCGGTCGTGGTCTACACGGCCCACAAATCGTCCATCGTCGATCGGCTGCTGCCGGTGTTCGAGCAGGAAACCGGCCTCAAGGCCGAAGTCGTGCAACTGGGTTCGGGCGATATTGCCCGCCGCGCCCGCGCCGAAGCCGGTTCGCCGGCCGCAGACGTCATCTGGTCCATTTCCGGCAGCCAGCTGACCGAACTCGCCGACATTCTCGAGCCCTATAGCCCGCCTGAATTCGACACGATCGACCCCCAGTTCATCGCCGACGATGCCTGGACGCCTTATACGGCCGTTGTCTATGTGCTGGCCGTCAACACCGACCTGCTTCCGCTCGAGGAAGCGCCCAAGAGCTGGGCGGAACTCGCCGATCCGAAGTGGCAAGGCCAGATCGCATCGGCCCGCGCCGACGGTTCGGGCTCTGCCATGCAGCAATTGCAGGCCGTGCTGACCCTCTTCGGTGAAGAAGGCTGGGACAAGTATGCCGAGATCGCCCAGAACTTCGTGTTCACCGACAGCTCGGGCGCGGTGCCGCGTTTCGTGGCCGATGGCGAAACCTCGATGGGCCTGACCCTGGAAGACAACGCCCTCGAATATGTCCAGGGTGGCGCGCCCGTGGGCGTGGTGCTCCTCAGCGACGGCACGGTGGCAACTCCGGACGGTATCGGCCTTATCAAGGGCGGTCCGAACCCTGAAAACGGCAAGGCTTTCATTGACTGGGCCATGTCCAAGTCGACCCAGGAATTGCTGGCCACCGAAATCGGCCGCCGCTCCGTGCGCACCGACGTCGCCGCCCCTCCGGGCACGCCGAACCTGTCCGAGGTCAACGTGCTCCGGATCCAGCCGCTGAGCGAGCTGGGCGGCGCCGAGGCCGTTCTCGGCCAGTGGCGCACGGCCATCGGCGAATAATCCATAACGACGAGATGATGACGGGGCCTATATCCGAATGAAGCACATGGAAGCCTTCTCGCTGGGCAAGAAGTTCAGCGCTCCAGAAGCCAATGAGGACAGCCTCGTCATCATGCCCAATCGCGGTTACGCCGTCATCGATGGCGTGACCGACCGCAATGGCACCCGCTATGACGGCATGCTGTCGGGGCAATTCGCCTCGCGCACCGTGCAGGCGGCCATTGAAACCTTCCTGCTGGCGCAGGGTGATCCCGGCCAGCCGGACCTGCAATATGCCGGTGGCCAGCATTTCGTGGACTATCTGGGGCGCGCCATCCATGCCCGCTACCAGGCCAATGACGCCGTCGCGGCTGTGGAGGCGGACTGGAAGCTGCGCGGCGGCTGTACGGTAATGGCGGCGATGATCATCGGCGATCGTCTCGAGGTGGTGGCGGTGGGCGATAGCGGCCTGCGCATCAATGGCGACGACGTATTGCAGGTGCTCAAGCCGCTCGACGACGTCACCGCGATCATGCGCCGTGAAACCTGGCGCTATTTCGAGGCGCTGGGCCGCGACCTGGCCACCTGTGACCAATTGGCGGCGCTCATCACCTGGCAGGGCACGAGGCACCAGGCTGAAGGCGCCGAAACCGCGGCACCCGACGTCATCGCGGAGATCGAGCGCCGCTCGATCGAGGCCTGTCGCGCGCATCTGCCCAGCATACCGGAGGCCGAAATCGAGGCCTTGGTGCATGGCGGCATCTGCTTTGCGCAGGGCGATTTCCAGAACGTCACCGACCCCGTCCTGGGCTATGGTGGGCTCGACGGCTTTGCCGTGCCGCAACGATATGTGGAGACGCGCTCCTATGCGCTGGCCGATATCGAGACGATAGAGCTATTCTCCGATGGCTATTTCAAGCTGGGGGATGGCTTTGGCGTCGCAGCATGGGAACAGGCGTTCCGCGACGTGGAAGCCGAGGACTTGCACAAGATCGGCCGCTACATGAGCACCAAAGGAACGACCGAAATCGCGCTGACCGACGATCGCACCTATCTGGGTGTGCGGTTGAAATGAGCGGGCATGCGCGGATGGATTCTCCCTATTCCGCGCCTAGGACGCCGTCCGAAGGCGGTGTTGGCGACCTGAACCAGCGGCAGGCACAGATCCTTGAAGCCGTGCGCACCAATGGGGCGGCCGCGGTATCCGAGCTAGCCGCCCAGTTCGACGTGACGACACAAACTATCCGGCGCGACCTCAAGGTTCTCGAGGAAAGGGGACTGTTGGTAAAGGGGTTTGGCGGCGCCTTTGCCGCGCCGGGCGTGGCCCGCTATACCTACAGCGAACGGCACAGCACCGAAATCGAGATCAAGCGGGAACTGGTGGAGGCCCTGCGGCCCTTGCTGTTCAATGGGGCGACCCTGTTTGTGGGATTGGGCACGACCTTTCACGCCCTGCATCATGTCATCGCCGATTTTCCTGGCGTGCTGATTGCTTCGCCAAACCTTGAAGTCATCTACAATTGTGCACTGCATACCGATGCCACGGTCTATGTCTATGGCGGCTATGTGCGCAACAAGGATACCTCGATCCTGACCCTGGCGGGCGGGGTGCGGCAGAAGTTTAAGTTCGACCTCGCCATTATCGGGGCCAGCGCCATCGACAGGGACGGCGCGGTGCTCGAATTCGATCCCATGGAAGTCGAGCTGACCCGCGAGGTGCTGGCGCAGAGCCGCAAAGTGGTTCTGGTGGCGCATGAAGGCAAGTTTGACCGCAAGGCGCCCCATCTCGTCACGCAGGTGTCCGATGTCGATGTCCTGGTGACAAACGGCGATCCGGCACGGCATTTCGACGATGCCGAGACCCTTGCTTCCGTGCAGCTGGTGCAGGTCTGACGTCGCTCAGACCGGCAAGCCGGGGCCAAGCAAGAGTGGAGGATGCCCGTCGCAGGTCCTGACCAGCGCGAGCGGGCGTTGGAGGCATGGCAGGGCCTTATGCAGCAAAGCGGCGAAGGCCACGCCCCCGACCATAGACCAGACCCAGAATGGCGATGGCGCGCCTGAGCTGCGCGACTTGGTCGATGAGGGTTTCGGCACCTGCACGCGCCGGGCGCGGGGGAGGAGCAAGGCTTGGCTTCATATCCTGGACATGGCGGCCAGCGCCATGCCCGCGCCCCCGGTGAGCGTGGGTAAGCCATGAGTGCACCAGGCAAGGAGAATGTCTGATTCGAGCAGATCGTGAACGCACGTCGCAGCACGATAATGATAGCCGTTGCAGCGGCTGGCCCAAGGTTTTTGGGCCCGGCAACAGCTTGCTGCCACTGGGAGCTTCCGTCAACGCAGTCAGTGTAAAAAACCCGACCTCGCGAGAGGCCGGGGTGGATTGGTCGGAGTAAAGTGATTTGTTTGCACGGGCGCGGCGATGGCCGCGCCCTTCTATTCTGGAAAAGTACGATGATGGCCGTCTCTTCGGACCTAGCATTGCCCGATGTCCTGGGTGGGGCGCTTTCATGCCTGGCAGGTATCGACCCCATTTCTGCCATTCGTGCTCCGCTTCCGCAACGAGCGCTTCGGCCCCGAAACGGACACTAGCGCTTAAGGTCGAAGTCAATCCGTGTTCGCCCGTCGTAGTTAGAGATTTCGGCCTCCACGCCGTACGCTTCCCGGATCCGGTCCGCCGTCAGCACCTCTGCGGGTGTGCCGACAGCGATGAGCGTACCGCCATGCATCATCGCCAGGCGGTCGCAGTAGCGGGCTGCTAGCGTCAGGTCATGCAGCGCAGCGAGCGTCGTGATCTTCAGCCGCCGGATCAAGTCCAGCAGTTCAAGCTGATGACGGATGTCGAGGTGGTTGGTGGGTTCGTCGAGCACCAAGAATGGCGCCTGCTGCGCCAATGCCCGGGCGACCAGCACGCGCTGCTTCTCGCCGCCGGACAGGCTGAGGAACGATCGTGTCGCACAATGGCTCATAGCGACTTCTTCGAGGCACTGGTCGACGATATCACGATCGCCAGTGCTGTCACCATCGAGCAGTCCTTTGTGTGGCGTTCGGCCCATCTGCACCAGCTCGCGCACGGTAAAGTCGAACTCCCCCATCTGCTCCTGCGCCACCACCGCTGTGCGGCGGGCGGCATCGCGGGCGGTGAGTTTCCAGACATCGTCGCCCAGATGTATGACACGGCCGGACTCGGGCTTGAGCACCCGGTAAATGGCGCGCAACAGCGTGGATTTGCCCGAGCCGTTGGGACCGACCAGGCCGACGAATTCGCCGGGCTGGAGATCGAAGAGTACGGCGTCAACGAGCTGCTTTCCCTCGATCTCGACAGACAGGTTTTTGACGGAGAGCTGGGTCATGCTGCGTCCCGCGACTTCCAGCGCTGCGCGACCAGCATCCAGACAAAGAACGGGCCGCCGAGCAGTGCTGTGATGACGCCGACCGGCAACTCGATTGGCGCGAAGGCCATGCGGGCGACGACATCGACCCAGACGAGGAATATGGCGCCGATGAGCACCGAGACCGGCAGCACCCGTCGATGGTCGGTGCCGACCAGCATACGAACCACATGCGGGATGACGAGGCCGACAAAGCCTATGGCACCAGAGACGGCGACCATAACGCCGGTGAGCAGCGAGAGCACGATAAACAGAGTTACCCGCAGGCGACCGACATCAATGCCCAGCGTGCGCGCCGTATCGTCGCCGACCAGCAGCGCATTGAGGGCGCGGCCGCTCAGCGACAACCATAGCGTCCCAACCAAGAGGACGGCTGACGGCAGCCCCAGATCGGACCAGGACGCGCCGCCGAGGCTGCCCAGCATCCATTCCATCGCGTTGCGCGCCAGTTCGCGATTCTCGGAGGTGAGTACGATTAGACTTGTCAGCCCCGAGAGCGAATAGCCGCAGGCCATGCCGGCGAGCACGAGCCGCAGAGGCGAGAGTTGCCCGCCCGCGACGGCGATGAGGAACACCAGCGTGAACGACGCCACTGCACCGGCGAAGGCACCAGCTGAGACGGCGTAGATGCCGAAGAATCCGAATGCGCCGGTGCCTAGCACCAGCACTGCGCCCACCGAGGCGCCCGACGAGATGCCGAGTACGTAGGGGTCGGCCAGGGGGTTGCGCACCACCGCCTGCATGGCGACGCCGACCGCAGCCAGCCCGCCGCCGACCACTGCCGCCAGCAGCACGCGCGGGAAGCGCAACATCCAGACGATGTTCTCCTGCGCGCCTGTCCAGTTCCCGCTGGTGCCGGTGAGCTTGGCGAAAGCGATCTGCCACACTGTCCGCATGGAGAGGTCCACCGGCCCGATGGTGACCGCAAGCGTCAGCGACAGCACAAGGCCAGCCGCCAGCACGGCGCTGACCAGCGGCAGCGGCAGGTCGCGGAGGTGCTCCTGCCAAGACGAGCGTGTCCGGGCGGGAGCGTCGGATGCAAGAGCGGTCACTGGAACAGGTCCGGATAGAATCCGGCCGCCAAAGTGCGGACCGCATCGGGATTGCGGACACCCTCGAAGGCCGACGGCAGCGGCAGCACGACGAAGCGGTCGTTCTGGATCGCCGGTACGCTGGCCAGCGCCGGGTTGTCCTTGAGCAGCGCGATCTTGTCCTCGGCGCTGGTCTGACCGTAATCGTTGATGACGATCACGTCCGGCGCGCGGGCAACGGCTTCTTCCCAGCTCACATCCGACCAGGTCTCCTCGAGATCAGCGAAGACGTTCTCGCCGCCCGCCAGTTCGATGAGATGGGTTTGCAGCGCCTTGCCGGTGGTGTAGATCGCGTCCTCGCCGCTGTCATACACCAGCACTCTCACCTTCGGCTTGCCCGCCGCCGCAATGAGGTCAGCAACTTCGGCGATTTCGCCTTTGATCTTGTTGATCAGCGCCGTCGCGGCCGGCTGAATGTCGAAGATTAGCCCTAGGTTGGTGATGTCCGTGTAGACGTCCGCCATGGTGGCACCCTTGATCAAGGTGCCCTTGACCGCATAGGCGTTGATCCCGAGTTCCTTGAGCTTTTCGACCGGCGCCACTGCGGTGTCGCGGAAGGCACTGAGGCGACCGAAGGCGAAGTCGGCATTGGTACCGAGCACCACTTCAAGTGCCCGCGAGCCAGTGCCGTCCGAAAGGATCGGTATACTGTCGTAGTCGGCCTTGAGCTCAGGCAGGATCGGGTGGTTGAGATAGGCAGTGCCGACCATTTTCGGCGCCAGCCCCAGCGACAATGCCAGCTCGGTGACATGACCATTGAGGGTCACGGCGCGTTCGGGCGCCTTTTCGAACACCAGTGTGTTTTCGCCGTTCTGGATAGTCAGCGGATAGGTCGTCGACTGCGCGACCGCGAGGGCCGGCAGCGTGGCGAGCAGCGCTGCGGCCAAGAGGGATTTGAGCTTCATTCGTTTTCTCCTTTAAAAGGGGTGACGTCGGCCGGGGCGTCGAGCGGCGCGACGCGGTGGACGAGGAGTTCGGGGACCGGGTTGCCGCGGCCGATGACGGTCTCGACGAAGCGGGCGACAGCCTCGCGGTCGAGCAGCCGGTACCATTCGCCGCGTGGATAGGCGGCGAGCAGCGGACCCTGATTGCAGGGGTAGAGGCAGCCCGAGGTGGCGACGAGACATTCGCCGCCGAGACCGACGCGGGTGAGTTCCTCGCTGAGCGCGAGCTTCAGGTTCGGGGCGCCGCGAAAGTGGCAACGGGGGCCGGTGCAGACGATCAGGTGATGCCGAAATGACGGCGGCTGGTTCCAGCCCGGCTTGCCGAGGCTGGGCTTCTGCGTCTCCGCAATCAACTCGGCATTATCCGCCGCTACGGCCGCACTGACGATGCGACGGATAGTGTCGTCGTTTATCGCCTGGTCGGGCCCAATCAGCAGAGTTACATCCGGCCACTGCCGCTCCTGCCGCCAGTGCGCCAGCACGCCCGGCAGCCACGCCGCGAGACTCTTCGAAAAGGGTAGCCCGAGCGGCTGCACGAGAATGCTGCGGTGGCCCGCTGCCACCAGTTCATCCAGCGCATCGCCCAGATGCGGGCCGGTGCCCTCGAGCCGTACCATGCGCGCCGGAACCGGCGAAGCCTCGGACACGAGTGCGGAAAGCTCGCGCTGCCGCGCGGCGTTCAGATGCTGCTGGGAAATGCAAACAATAACGGCATCAGGTCGAAGCATTTCGCCTTCTCCGGTCGGGAGAAGGCCTGCATGTCGCCAATGCCACGGAATCCGTGCCTGGTTTCAAAACGCGCTCCCTGCCAGGACACCTCGCCCGGCTACATGGTCTTGCGCTCTGGCAGGTCTCCTGGCTCGCGGCTCTGTCGTTCCCGGCAGCCTTCCCAACCCGTCAAGGTCAGTGGCGATGTGCTGGTCACTTGCCGCTTACAGTTGCGAGGGCAGCCACGGTTTTGGCCCTTGATGGGTAATCCGCACCGTGTTCCCTTTTAATCCGCGCGATATGGCGGAACCGAAAGCGAGTCAAAGCTCCCCGATTCTGGCGCTGAATTCAAGGCACCTGAATGCCCATTATTTTCGCGGATCAGTCGTTAGCACCTCATGACCGGACTGACCGCTAGTCACCCCAATTCAGCCGTCGCGGCGGCCAAAGCGGACTGGCAGGTTTCGGGAAATCAGTACCGCGGTCTCAGCGGCCGAAATGGGGCGCGTTTCTGCCTGGCAGCTGCCGACCCCATTTCGGTCATTCGGTCATCACGACAGGACACCCTGAAAGCTGCCGCTGCCTTGAGCGCAAGGGAAGCGTCATGCGCCGCCCGCATTTTTCACAGGGCAGAAGCAGCAGGTTCGGTGAGCCAAATGATTTGGCGTAGATCGTTCATGAACTTGGCCCGAGTTGGAGACCGCGGTCCTCCAGAACTGAAGCCCGCTAAAGCACGTAAATGTCGCATGAAGAAAACTTGATTCTGAATATCATGTTAGATAGATCGTTCTGGCTACAGGAGAACGGCTCATGAAATCAGTCTGGCTTGCTGCCCTTGCCGCAGTCGCTTTCGCGACGCCAACCCATGCTCAGGACATCGTGGTCAACCACGCTCAAGGTGAAACCACCTTGTCGGGCGTCCCGGCCAAGGTACTGGTGCAGGATTGGGCGACCTTCGACAATCTCAATGCACTGGGGATCGACGTTGCGGGTGCCCCCTCGAGCAATGTCCCTGGCTACCTTGCCGACAAGGTACCGGCTGAATATCTCCAGCTCGGTTCGCTGTTCGAGCCCGATTTCGAGGGCATCGCGGCGTCTGAATCCGACGTCTACTTCGTTTCGGCTCGGTCTGCCGAAGCTTACGGCACTGCAAAGGACATTCTGCCGACGATCGACATGTCGCTGGCCGACAATTCCGATATCCTTGGCGGCATCAAAGCCAATCTCGTCAAGCTCGGCGATATCTTCGGCAGGCAAGCTGAAGCTGAGCAACTCAATGCTGCGCTCGACGCGAAGGTCGAAGAGGTAAAGGCCGCCGCCGCCGACAAGGGCAATGCGCTTGTTATCGTGACCAATGCCGGCAATGTCGGCGTCTATGGCCCGGACTCACGCGTCGCCTGGATCCATAACCAGCTCGGCATTCCTTCGGCCATGGCCGATGTCGAAGACGGCGACCATGGTGGCGATGGCATTTCGATGGAGTTCATCCTCGAAACCAATCCCGATTGGCTCTTTGTTGTCGACCGCGACGCAGGCACCGGCGAAACGGCGGGCGCCGCCGCAGCCCTGCTCGACAACGAGCTGGTCAATCAGACCAAGGCTGCCCAGGAAGGGCACATCATCTATCTCGACCCGCAGGCCGCCTACATCACCATGCATGGCTACCAGGGCGTCATGCTGCTGCTCGACCAGGTTCTAGCTGGCCTCAACGCCTAATCGGCTCAATCCAACTCGCCCGGGCATCGCCAGATGCCCGGGTCTTCTGATCTAGGGCTGGCTGTTGCGCCTTCTCATCCTCGCCATCGTTGTGACGCTGCTGTTGGCGGTGACGAGCCTTTTTGTCGGCGTCAGCGACGTCTCGCTTGACGCCTTGCTCTCGACATCGCCGCAAGATCGGCCGATGCAGGTGCTGCTGATCAGCCGCATCCCGCGCACGCTGGCGATCATCCTGGCCGGTTCTTCCATGGCCATAGCCGGCCTCGTCATGCAGATGGTCGTGCGCAACCGCTTCGTCGAACCATCCACAGCGGGCACCACCGAGTCCGCCAGTCTCGGCTTTCTCGTTGCCGCGGTTTTCGTGCCCGGTTGGCCACTGATGGGCAAAATGCTGATTTCCGCCGGGTTCGCACTGGCCGGGACGGCGCTGTTCCTGCGCATCCTTCGGGCCGTTCCGCTGCGCGACGTGATGCTGGTGCCGCTGGTCGGCATCATGCTGGGTGGCATCATCGGCGCGGTGACCAGCTTCTTCGCCTATCGCCTTGAACTGCTCCCTTCGCTGCTGGCTTGGAATATGGGCGATTTCTCCGGCATCCTGCGGGGGCGCTATGAGCTGCTCTGGATTGGCCTTGGCTGCGGTGTGTTCGCATACCTAGCCGCCGATCGATTCACCGTCGCCGGCATGGGCAAGGATTTCACCACAAACCTGGGGCTCAACTACCAGCGCGTCATGGTGCTCGGACTGGTCATCGTGTCGATGGTCAGCGCCACTGTGCTTGTTACCGCCGGGTCCATCCCGTTCCTCGGCCTCATCATCCCCAATCTGGTCAGCCTGATGGTGGGCGACAACATGCGTCGCACTGTTCCCTGGGTCGCGGTGATGGGCGCGGGCTTCGTTCTCGCCTGCGATATCCTTGGCCGCATCGTGCGCTATCCCTACGAAATTCCCATCAGCGTCGTCGTCGGCGTCATCGGCAGCGCCATGTTCCTCTTTCTGCTGCTCAGGACGCGCCGCCATGCCAGCTGAGCCTGTCACCGTGTTGATCCAGGAGCCCGGTCAGCGCCGCATCGGCGGCATGTCGCGGCCGACCTTCGCGTTGCTCATTCTTGCGACGTTGGCCCTCGTCTCGATCGCCTGCTTCATGGTAATCGGCGCCAGGGGCAGCTGGAGCTTCATCCTGCCCTTTCGTGGTCGCAAGCTCCTGGCGCTCTGTCTTGTTGCCTATTCGGTCGCCGTCTCTACCGTGCTGTTCCAGACCGTCACCAACAACCGCATCCTGACGCCCTCGATCATGGGCTTTGATGCCCTCTACGTGTTGTTGCAGACGTCCATTGTCTTCTTCCTCGGCGTCGGTGCGCTGGTCAACATAGATCAGCAGATGCAGTTCGGCATCGAAATAGCAGTCATGGTGCTGTTTTCCGGCCTTCTGTTCCGCTGGCTGTTCCTCGGCGAGGAGCGTAGCCTGACCCTTCTGGTTCTGGTCGGGATCGTCTTCGGCATTCTCTTTCGCTCACTGTCGCAGTTCATGCAGCGCCTGCTCGACCCCAATGCGTTCCAGGTGCTGCAGGACTCGTTCTTTGCAAGCTTTGCGACCGTCGACTCCACTCTGCTCGCCGTGGCCACCGCCATTGTCGTCCTGGTCAGTCTCTGCGCTTTGCGGCTAGGCCATACCTTCGACGTGCTATCGCTCGGCCGCGCCCATGCCATCAATCTTGGTGTCGACTACAAGCGCACGGTCGTCGTCATCCTGGTGTTGGTGTCCGTGCTGGTAGCGGTATCGACCGCGCTGGTAGGGCCGATCACGTTCTTCGGTCTGCTTGTCGCAAGCCTCGCTCATTCGTTGGTCGGCACCTCGCGTCACCGCTACGTGTTGCCGGCGGCGGTACTGCTTGCCGTTACCTGCCTTGTCGGCGGGCAGACCGTGCTGGAGCGCGTCTTTGCCTTCGACACTGCACTTTCGATCATCATCGAGTTCCTCGGCGGCATCGTCTTCATCTTTCTTGTCCTGCGGAGGGCCGCGCGATGATCGTCGCCGATAGCGTCACCAAGCACTATGACTCGCGCTGCGTTGTCGATGGTGTGTCGATCACGCTGCCTTCTGGTGGGATCACGTCGATCATCGGTCCCAACGGCGCCGGCAAGTCGACCTTCCTTTCCATGGTCAGCCGGCTGATGAGCATGGACCGCGGCACGGTGACGGTGGATGGCCTTGATGTCACAAAAGCCCCGAGCGATGTGCTGGCGCGTCGCTTGTCGATCCTGCGCCAAGACAACCACATGACGGCTCGATTGACCGTACGGGACCTCGTCAGCTTCGGTCGCTATCCGTATTCGAAAGGGCGCCTGACGATCGAGGACAAAGGACATATCGACCAGGCGATCGACTATCTCAATCTAGCCGATCTGGCCGAACGGTTCCTGGATGAGCTTTCCGGCGGCCAGCGGCAGCGGGCCTTCGTGGCCATGGTGCTGTGTCAGGATACCGACTACGTGCTGCTCGATGAGCCGCTTAACAATCTCGATCTCAAACATGCCGTCAGCATGATGCGACAGCTGCGACAGGCATCGCGAGAACTCGGCAAGACCATCGTTGTCGTGCTGCACGATATCAATTTCGCGTCGGTCTACTCCGATCACATCGTCTGCATGAAGGACGGCAAGGTTGCCCGTGAGGGCACGCCTGAGCGCATCATTACCTCCGATGTTCTGACCGCGGTCTATCAAACGCCGGTGCATGTCGAGACCATCGGCGGCCGCCGCATCGGCATCTATTATGAATAGGAGTTATCCATGGATCGTCCGGTAGCCGAGCGTGTGCGCCACGAACTCAAATTTCGTGTGGCCGAAGTTGTGCGCACCGAGCGCATTACCCCGCTCATGATGCGCGTCACGTTCACGGATCCAAGCTTCGCCGACTTTCCTTCGGCTGCTTATGACGACCACGTCAAAATCTGGTTTCATCCCGAAGGAACAGAGCCAGTCGTTCCGGTTCCTGGCCCGAACGGCCTGGACTGGCCCGAGGGAATGCCGAAGCCTGAAGGGCGCGACTACACCCCTCGCAGCTTCGATAGGAAGAAGCAGGAGCTGGCGATCGACTTCGTTCTGCATGACGGTGGCATCGCGGCAGAGTGGGCCGCAGGCGCCAAACCCGGCGACCGCCTTGGCATTGGGGGGCCTCGCGCATCGTTCGTCGTGCGCGATGACTTCGATTACTACGTTCTGATCGGCGACGCGACGGCGCTCCCGGCTATCGGCCGGCGTATCGAAGAACTGCCGGCCGAGACCAGGATCATTGCCTTTGTCGAGGTCGCCACCCTGGCCGAGCGCCAAGATTTCAGCCACGCGACAAACCTGGAAATGACCTGGATCGAGCGCTCAGCCGGCGCCTCGCTTACCCAAACCGTGAAAGCGGCGACGCTTCCACCAGGTCAGGGATACATCTTCATCGCCGGCGAGGCAGCCATGTCCTCCGGCTTGCGCGAGCACTTCATCACTGCAGGGCATGACGCAGACCTGATCAAGGCTGCCGGCTATTGGCGTCTTGGCGAACCCGACTTCTACGACGGTCATGCGCATTGATTATTGCCGCCCTTACCTCTGCAATCGGCTTCATCGGCCCGACAAGAACGGCTGCTCTAAACCTATGTTTTGCAGATTCGGACAGTCCGCTTTCCACCCCAATTAGGTCGCCATCAATTCCCGAAAGCATATCCGCTTTTCGGAATTCGAAACAGCCGGTCCAGTGTCCGGAATGGGGCGCTTCGCCGACGGGGCACAAGCGGCTACCTTCGAAGTCGCTTGCTCAGATCTCGGTAGCCTCTGACAACGACAAAGCGTCGTCGACATCCACGCCAAGGTAACGAACTGTGTTCTCGATCTTGCTGTGGCCAAGCAGTATCTGGATGGCCCGAAGGTTGCCTGTGGCTTTGTAAATAAGCGACGCCTTTGTACGGCGCAGAGAATGGATGCCATACTCCTCAGGCGTCAGCCCGATGGCCGTGACCCACTCGTCCACCAGCCTGACGTATTGACGGGTGCTCAGGTGGCCATTTGGCACCACACGGCTCGGGAAGGCGAAGTCAACGATTGTGCCGCCGCGTCGCTCGAGCCAGGCACGCAGGCTGGCTCTTGTTTTCGCGGTGATCTCGAACTGGTGGGGTCTGCCTGTTTTCTGCTGGATTACAATCGACCGCGATAGGATGGCAGGGCCAGCCACGAGCGTGCCGATCTTGATCTTCACCAGATCGCAGCCCCGAAGCTTGCTGTCGATCGCAAGGTCAAAAAGTGCTCGGTCCCTCATCCTTCCCTCTCGGTCGAGGAAGAAGCGGATTGACCAGATTTGTCTGACCTTCAATGCACGTTTCGCGCCAACCTGCCTGCCGGCATTGCAAGCAGGTCTTCCTGCAGCCGCAGGATCGTACTGTGAGATACCCCTTACATTTCTCCTTTGGCCTCCGATGGCCAGATTAAAAACGCCTATGGGTGGCGCGCAACCTCAAACGACTAGGACTCGCTGAACGTCTCCAGCACGGACATGAAGCTGTGCCGTTCGCTTTGCCCCGGCGTGAGCTTCACGCGTCCTTCGATGTCGGCGAGGTGGGTATCCATCAGGGTCTGGGCCTTGCGGATGTCTTTTGCGCGCAAGGCCAATACGATTGCGCGGTGGTGGTCGGCGCCGCAGTCGTCCTGCCGCTCGTCTTCATAGAGCGCCATCACAAGGGATAGTCTGGCCACCAGCTTGGCGAGCATTTCGCTGAGCACGACATTGCCGGCGATGGCGGCGAGCTCGACGTGGAATTGGCCGACCATGGTCGCCTTTGCCGCGTCATGATCCTGCTCGTGCAGTCGAAGTTCGGCGGCGGTGATGGCCTCCAGCCGAGCGAAATCTGCCTCGGTAATCCTGGCAACCACCAGTTCGAGGATCGTGCGCTCGAGCGCCCGGCGCGCTTCAAAAAGCTGGTGCGCTTCCTCGATGCTGGGCTCCGCGACGAAGGTGCCGCGGTTGCGCTTGCGCTCTAGCAGTCGCTCACGCTGCAAAACACCCAGGGCACCGCGCACCACCGTACGGCTGACCCCGAAATGCTCGGCAATGGCTTCCTCGATGATCTTGCTGCCCGGCTTAAGCGCGCCATCTGCGATGGCTGTCGACAGCGTCGCGCAGATGCGATCGGTGACGTCTTCCGCATCTTCTACCTCAATGTCGATAGGCTTGGCGCGCGGCTGTTTGCGAGGGGGCATGCGATCATCAAATCCCGGATTCGTGTTGCCTACAATAACATCATATGGCGCACGAATGTGCGAAATAATATCCGAAAATAACTTCGAATGTACGTTCGCAACTGGTTGCGCAAATCGGTGAAAAGCTACAATTCTCTTTATTATTCATTGCGATAGGGAAAATTATGCCACGACGAAGATGAACTGGCACAGCGCCTGCAATGTGGTGGCTAGGACCAATCTGAGACCTGACCATGACAGATCAAGTTTCGACCGTCGACTCCGCAGCCAGCCTTACGCCGCAAGCCGGCCTCAGGGTCAGCAGCCTGACACATCGGTATGGGACAGCGCTCGCCATCGATCGCATATCTTTCGACGTGCAGCCGGGCGAGGTCGTCGCTCTGCTCGGGCCAAGCGGCTGCGGCAAGTCCACGGTGCTCCGCTCCATTGCCGGCCTGATCCGGCCACAGGAAGGATCGATCACCATGGGGAGCCAGCGGCTGGATACCATGCCGGCCCGGACGCGCGGCATCGGCATGGTATTCCAGAACTATGCGTTGTTCCCCCACCTGACCGTCGAAGAGAATGTCGGTTACCCCCTTGCCTGCCAGGGATTGCCCAAGGCACAGCGCCGCGAGCGGGTCTCCGAACTGCTGGCGCTGGTGCGCCTCGATACCATGGCGCGCCGCCTGCCGCGCGAACTCTCGGGTGGCCAGCAGCAGCGCGTTGCCGTGGCGCGTGCCTTGGCGGCGCGCCCCAACCTGCTTCTGCTCGACGAGCCCTTCGGTGCGCTCGACCGCGCCCTGCGCTTCGACCTGCAGGTCGAAATGCTGCGGCTGCAGCGGTCACTGGGCATCACGACGCTGATCGTGACCCACGACCAGGAAGAAGCCCAGAGCCTCGCCAGCCGGCTGGTGCTGATGAACAAGGGGCAGGTCGAGCAGATCGACACACCGACACGGGTCTATGACGAGCCGAAGTCGCTGTTCGTCAACACGTTTATCGGCCAAGCAAATCAGTTGCCGGGCACAGTCGAGGCCGTGGATGCGAGCCAGAGCAAGGTCAGGCTTTCGGGTGGCGAGGTTCTCATCCTGCCGCGGCGCTTGGGCTACCATGTCGGCTCGCCTGTCGTCGTGACCTGCCGGCCCGAGGATGTGTCGCTGACCGCCGATGCCTGCGTCAACACCCTCCCGGCTCGGGTCACGGTCGCCATCGCGCTCGGCCCCCACCCTGGTCCACGAACTGACGCTGGCCGACGGCGCCGAAATCCGGACCAGCCAGATGCGCGGCCCCGCAACCCTATCCGGCACGGCCGGCGAAACCACCTTCCTTTGCATCGACACCAGCAGGTGTCATGTCTTCCCGGCTGCGGCCGGCACTTCTCTCTCCCAACCTCATCAACGTGAAGCCAAGGGTGCCTGAAATGACGACCAGATTGTCCCGCCGCCAGTTCAACGTTCTCGCCATGGGTGCGGCTGCTGCCGGCCTATTGCCCCTGCCGGCCCGCGCGGCCGGTGGCCTCGTCGCCGCAACCTTTCCCGGCAACTGGGAGGATGGGTATCGCCGCATCCTGACCCCGCTGCTGTCCGAGCAGGGCTTCGACCTGACGATTTCGCCGGCCCTGGCGCAGGACCAGTTTGCCAAGGTGATGGCGAGCCCCGATGCGCCGGCCTTCGATACGCTGCTGATGTCGCCGGGCCAAGGCGCCGTGGCGATCGAGAATGACCTGATCCAGAAGATCGATCCGTCGCGTCTCAGCAACTGGGACAAGCTCGATCCGGCCTTCCAAGGCGAATACGGCCCGACCGTCACCGTCGAGGTCAATGGCATTGCCTACAATCCCGACCTCGTGGGGTGGGCTGGTTCCACACCTCGAACGCCTATCTGCGCTATGTCTGCGACTGGATGCGCGAAGGCGTGCTGATCATCCCCACCGACAGCGACAAGCCGCTGACGTTGGTGTCGTTCTTCACCCAGTCGGTGATCCTGCCCCCGGGCGGCGAGCCGGTGCTGGTCGAGGATATCTGGCAGGTCGGCGCCATCGGGCGGGAATATGCCGATCGCCCCGGGTCATCCACGACGCTGACTGCCGAGGCGGTTGCAAAGCTGGTCGACAAGCTGGGTTTCGCCAAGGGCCAGATCGGTCTTTTGGGCGACCGCACGTCGCGCGACTTCTGGAGCGATCTCAGCGAGGCCATGCCCAGGGCCAAGTACGTCAAGGACAATGGCATCATCGACCGGATGCAGAAGATCCGCAGCCCGCGCGAAATTGAGATGTTCCGCGCCGCTGCCCAGCTCATCTCCATCGGTACGCAGGCCGCTTACCACGTCACCCGGCCCGGTGTGACCGATGCGGAAATCTATGCGGCCTTCACCATGGCCCAGCTTGCCAGGGGTGGTGAGACGGGCGACGGCTACCAGATCGGCATCAACGAATACGGCACCCATTGCGGCAAGCCCTATGGCCACATCGTGCGTCCGGGCGACATCATCAACCTCTATATCTCGAACGTCACCTATCGCGGCTACGCCGCCCAGACCGCCCGCATGATCGCGGTCGGCGAGATCACGGCGCGGCAGGAAAAGGTGCTGGCCGCCTGCACCGAGGGTGTGAAGCGCGCCAAAAAGCTGATCAAGCCGGGTGCGCTGATCAGCGAGGTCAACAACGCCGCCTTCTCGTCCTATATCGAGCACGACCTTCTGGCCTCGCCCCATGCCCGCACCATGCCCTATAACTGGAGCCCGGCCGATGACGGTGGCGCGCGCCTGGTGCCGCGCCAGCATGTGCCCGATGCAAACTGGGAAGCTCAGGGTCGCAAGCTCATGCATGTCTATCCGGCGACCTTCGGGCCTCATAACCCCAATCTGGGCCATTCGGTCGGCATGGCGGGCGCCCAGAACAGCTTCAACGTCTCCTCGCATAATTTCGACACGCTGGAGGAAGGCATGGTGTTTGTGCTGCATACGCAGTGGCTCGAAGCCCAGTCGGCGGGCTGCAATATCGGCGACTGCTATCTCGTCACCAAGGATGGCTTCGAAAACCTCAGCCGCCACACGCCGCTCGAAACCCACCGGGTCGCTGTCTGATGGAACATACCCATTTCGACTTCGGAGCGCTCAACGAACGCGAGCGCTACAAGCTGCTCATCGGCACGGTGATCCCGCGGCCGATCGCCCTCATCACAACGCTCGGCACTGACGGGAAGGCCAATGCCGGCCCATTCAGTTTCTTCAACGTGCTGACCCACGACCCGGCCATCATCGCGGTCGGCGTCGAGAACTATGCCGACATGCGGTTCAAGGATACGGCGCGCAACATCCGAGAAACCGGGGAGTTCACCGTCCACATCGTGGACCAGGCGCTGGTAGACCAGATGGAGATATGCGCCATCAAGTTCGGGCCTGAAATCGATGAATTGGCAGAGGCTGGTCTCGAAACCGTCCCTGGTCACGCTGTGCGCAGTCCACGTATCCTGGCTGCGCCCGCCGCGCTCGAATGCAAGCGCTACATGACGCTGGAAGTGGGCAAGGCGCGCGAAATTATCCTCGGGGAAGTGGTCGGGCTCTACGTGCGCAGCAGCGCTGTGGATGCCAGCAAGCTCCATATCGACCAGCACGCCATGGATGCCGTCGGCCGCCTCGGTGGCCACAGCTATACCCGTACTCAGGATCAGTTCGAGATCAAGACGCAGGCACCGGAACAATGGGCGGAAGGGAAAAAAATCGCAGCCCAGTGACCATATTCGCTATGGCTGCTTTTGGGTGAAATGGAACGAAGCAGAGATGACCGGAAACGGGCGCGTTGCTGACTGCGCCAACCGACCACGTTTCGGACAATCGAACTGGTCTGCTAACCTCTGAAGGCTGCCATTGAGCGGCTCGAACCGTCCCACGGTATCTTCTGAGAAGGGATTGGCTGGTCGTGGCAATGCAGGTGGCTGCCTGTCTTCACGTGCGCTTGGTTCGTCATGGCTCTTCTATTTGGCCAAGAATGTTTTAGGCCCTGTCCGAATGGCAGCCCTGGGCGCGTCAGTATTGCAGAGCCGGATAATCCGCCTCTCCAAACAAGGACAGGAACCCAAAATGCAATACATGCTGATGTTTTATGAGAACGAGGCCGAGGTCGCTGCCCAGCGCGACATCCCCCGACCGCGCCGGCCCCTATTGGGGAGCCTGGAACGCCTACATCGGTGCGCTGTACGAGGCAGGCGTCGTCCTAAGGGGAGACGGGCTCCTGCCTCCTGCTGCGGCAACTACGGTACGGCTCGATGGTGGGAACCGCCTTGTGCAGGACGGACCCGTGGCGGCTTCAAAAGAACAGCTGGCCGGCTATGTGGTGATCGAGGTGCCGGACCTCGATGCTGCGCTATCCTGGGCGGCGCGTAGTCCTTCGTCCACCTATGGGGCGACCGAAGTGCGCCCCGTGCTGCCGCCGCCTAACCAAGGCTAGGCGCAGTGGACGGCAGTGTTCAGGAACGTGGGCGACGGGCGGCAGAGAACGCTGCCCGCACCTCCTATGGGCGCCTTCTCGCATATCTCGCGCGAGCATGGCGCGACCTGGCCGCAGCCGAAGACGCCCTCGCCGACGCGTTTGCCCGGGCGCTCGACATCTGGCCGACACAAGGCGTGCCGGCCAACCCCGATGCATGGCTGATGGTGGCAGCGCAAAATCGGCTGCGCGATGGCGCCCGGGTACTGAAGACACGAGAACAAACGATCAGCAACCTCCTTGTTATGGCACCGACCGAGACCGGGGAAATGCCCGTGATTGCCGACAAACGGCTGGAACTGATGTTCGTGTGCGGCCACCCGGCAATCGATGCTGCCGCACGCACGCCACTGATGCTGCAAATCGTGCTGGGGCTGACTGCCGAGCGCATTGCCTCTTCCTTCCTCGTTTCGCCCGACGCCATGGGACGGCGGCTGAGCCGTGCTAAGGCGCGCATCAAGGACACCGGCATCGCCTACGAAGTGCCAGCAGAAGATGAACTAGGCGAGCGCATGGGTAATGTGCTCGAAGCCATCTATGCAGCCTACGGACAAGGCTGGGACAGCACCGGCAGCGACGATCAGCTGGGCAAGGGCCTGACTGAAGAGGCGATCTGGCTGGCGCGGGTGCTGGTGGAACTGCGGCCGCAGGATGCGGAGGCGCTGGGGCTTCTGGCGCTGATGCTGTTTTGCGAAAGCCGCAGCGCGGCGCGGCGGGTGGAAGGCCGCTATGTGCCGCTGGCCGAACAGGATACCGCGCTTTGGAATCTGCCGATGGTAGGCGAAGCAGAGGAAAAACTGCGCACGGCAGGCGGGCTCAAGCAGCCGGGGCGCTTCCAGCTGGAGGCAGCGATACAGTCCGTCCTGGTACAGTCGCGAGTGACGGGCGCTGACATGCGCCTTCCGGCATGGGCGCTGCATCGGCTATTGGCGCAGAAGGCCCCCACGATCGGCAATCTGGTGGGCCTGGCCGCAGCCACCGCTGAGGTGCATGGAGCTGAAATGGGCCTCCAGGAACTGGCGCAAATGCCCGAAGCGGTGACAGGGGACTATCAGCCATTCTGGGCGCTCAAGGCGCAGTTGCTGCAGCGGCTCGGTACAGACCGGCAAGCGATTGTAGCGGCTTTCCAGCGAGCCATTGGCCTGACGGAGGATGATGCCGTGCGCGCCTATCTCCTTGGCAAGTTAACGCAATACGCTGGTTGAGAAACAGGACACGCGATGAGCTTTTATGCCTTCGACTTTCAGGGGGTCGTCGATACCCTCGATTATGAAAAGTATCTCCATTCCGTCATCTATCTGCCGGTTGCAATCGCCAACCAGCTGCCACTCGCTGCTCATCCGAGGCTGCGCGTCGAGGGGGAAATCAACGATTATCCGTTTTCCGGCGCGTTCATTCCCTCATCACAAGGCCATCACCTGATCCTTGGCTCTGCACGGCTCAAAGCCATGGGTCTTAAGGTCGGCATGCCGGTAGAGCTGCGCTTCAACATTGCCGACCAAGACTGTGTCGACGTTCCTGAGGAGCTGCTAGGCACCCTGTCCGGCGATAAGGCGGCGCAGCAGGCCTGGGACGCGCTGACGCCAGGCAAGCGGCGGGGGCTGGCTCATTTCGTCGGCTCGGCCAAGACAGGGGCAACCCGTGATAAGCGCGCCATGGAAATAGCCCTAGGATTGACGGGGAAGCCAGGCGGCAAGCTGTCGATGCAGGCGCACCGTACGACCAGGCTATGAGGCTGACGCGCGACTGAGACGTTCAGGATCCAAAAATTCTACCTTTCTTGCCAAGTTCTGAACCGTCACTGACACCACATTCTTTCGGCTGCTTCCGAATTTATTCGAGATGGAGGCGAACAGAGAAGTTCCTACTCCATTGCGTTGCTGCCTTGGCCAAAGAGGACCGACCGCTTTTAGGATACTGGAATGCCCTGTGGAATGGCCGATTTGGGGCGCGAAGCAGACGATAGTGCTTATCCGCAACTGCAGTCGGCCTAAGGTTTGGGCCAACTACAGCATCGAGGCCACCTCTGTCGGTGACCCTGTCGGTGTAAAAAACCCCGACGTCCTGAGACGCCGGGGTTGATTGGTCGGAGTAGAGTGATTCGAACACTCGACCCCCTGCTCCCGAAGCAGGTGCGCTACCAGGCTGCGCTATACTCCGTCGAACTCGCAGCCTCGGGCAGAGACCTCCGAAAATGGGCCTCAGCAGCTGCGATGTGGCGGCGTTATAGCTGCGTGTCCCGTCCTGTTCAAGCGCCTCGCGCAACCTTTTCAGCAGCCGTCGACATCATGTTGCGAAGCAAAAGCAAACCGTGTAGGAACCGCGCCAGTTGGGGCGTCGCCAAGTGGTAAGGCAGCGGTTTTTGGTACCGCCATTCCCAGGTTCGAATCCTGGCGCCCCAGCCAGATTGCTGAAGTCATTGATGCTGACTGACCTCGATGGGGGTGCTGTACGAGCGCCACGAGAGATCAAGCAAAAAACCCTTGGCAAACGAGTTACCGTGCGGGTGATGACCAATTGGTCGTCTGCCGTTCAGTTCCGGATCGCAGCGCATGTCCGGCACCGTGTCGGCAGATCTTGGATGACACATTAGGACAGAAGCGCCTGTCGCTGGAGTTCCGCGCCACTCGCACCTGGGGAGGCGCATGCGGGCACTATGCCGAAGGCGATACTTGCGGCCCTCGCTTGGTTCGCGTTATTAGCCAGGAGCTGCCCAGCCGCTACCGCTGCATGTGGCATTGACCAAGGGACGAAGATGGTCCACCACCGGACGCGCGCTGAAGTGCACGATCAGCGTTGCGCATGTCTTGTGAAACGAGGTCGGAGCCAGCAGTCCGGCTGCCGTCGCGCACAAGCATAGCCATGACGCAAAGCCGACCCGCAGCATCCCGTCTGCAGCCTCCCATCTAGAGAAAAGTTGCCCTGCGATGAGCCAACCAAAAGGTGCCACGATCATCCCTGAATCTCTTCAGAGGCGGCAGCAGTCCGATGCGCCGTCGTTCGACGGTAATATGGAAAGCTCTGGTGAAAAGTACATTCTCCAGTATGGCAGCCTCGCCGGATGGCCCTTCCGGGTAGCGGAGTCACTCCGCAAGCTCGGCGCGCCAAGCCGCAACGTGATCTTCCACGAGAAAGACGTTCACGACCTGAAACGCCGCCTTCCTTACGATGAAGCTGTTTGCGGACCGGACGACAGTCTGTTTCGCAAGTTGCTGTCGATCCCGGCCTTTATAAAGCGGGCTAGCCGCGAATGCTCGCTCGTGCACTACCACAGTGCGAACATATTCTTTCGCGAAGCGCACTGGCTGTATGAAGGGCCCGTCCTGAGGCGCGCTGGAATCCCTATGGTTATATCGTTCGGCGGAGGGGACGCGCGCTTTCTCGCCGAAGCAAATCGACACAACCCTTATTTCTATCGTGAGCCCGACTGGAGAAAGGATGCTGTCGTCAAGGCCCGTTATCTTTCGTGGTCAAGGAATATCCGGTTCGCCGCTACGGATCCGGAAATGGCGACATACGCAAGTCCCTATTTTGAAAAAGTATATACTTTCCGTCAGCCCGTGAACCTGGACCTTATCCAGGCCAAATATCCGGATGAAGAAGCCAAGATTCCGGTAGTCCTGCATATTCCCACCGAGCCGCTGGTGAAGGGCACGGAATATCTTGTTGCTGCAGTGGAGCGGCTGCAGAAAAAAGGATTACAATTCAAATTTGAGTTGGTGCGGCAGCTTACACAGCAACAGATGTATGAACGCATTTCAGAATGCGACATCTATGTTGACGAGCTGCGCTGTGGCTCACATGGCGTAACAGCAGTGGAAACCATGGCGGCGGGGAAGCCGACAATCACTTATATCAGACCCGACCTGATCGATAGCTATCCCCCTGAATTGCCGCTGGTTAATGCCAATCCGGACACAATCGAGAAAACGCTGGAAGAGCTCATCCTGGACCCTCAGCGTCGCCGCTCGATTGGCGTTGCCAGTCGAAAATACGTCGAAAAGTACCACGACGCCGACATCGTCGCCGCTGAGCTTCTCGAGATGTACAACGAGATTGGTCGGAGCCAGGGATGAGTTTCGTCGGCTACGTCAAAAGCAATCTCACGCGGCTGCCTATGCCCGTTGGCCAGGCAGTTTCGCTGGTGCCCTTTGCGTTTCGGCCGGGAATCGCGACGATCTACCGCCTGCGTAAGAAGCAGATCGCTGAACTATCGGCCCAAGGGGTCGCGCAGCGCAAGAAAGCCATATTCGAACGCGTCAAGGCGATTGCATCCTACGCGTACGCAAATGTGCCCTTCTATAGTGAGCTTTATCGAGCCGGCGGCGTGGACCCAGCTCGATTCAGCACTTTCGACGATCTGGCCGACCTGCCGATTATCAACAAAGCGATGCTCCAATCGGTACCGTTGGAACACCGTTCGTCCTCCAAGCCAGGTCGTTACATCGTCAATACCGGTGGCAGCAGCGGCAGCACCCTCGAGTTCTACATCGAGCCATCCAGCGTGGCTCACGAGTGGGCTCATATGCACACGATCTGGGCACGCCTTGGTTTTCGCCAGACGGATTTACGCATTGTTTTTGCAGGACGGTCCGATGTTCGCAATCTGGTTATGTACGATTCGGCCCGCCATCAGTTCAACGTCGACATCTATGCAGGATGGCAGGCGGTAGCCGACAATCTGGTGCCCATTTTTCAGCGTTTCCGGGCGCCTTACCTTCACGGATATCCCAGCAGCATTTTCGACTTTGTGCAGTGGTTGGAAGACAACAACCATCCCTTGCTCGGCCTCATGCGTGGCAAAGTAAGGGGGATGCTGCTCGGCTCAGAGTTTCCCGCGCCCCAGGCCCGTAGTGCAACGGAGCGCCTGCTCGGCTGCAGCTCGATATCATGGTACGGCCACACTGAGCGCGCCTTGCTGGCGTATGAGACAGCAAAGGGTATTTATGAGCCTTTTCAAAGCTATGGATTTGCGGAGGCGGTGCAGATCGATACCCATAGCAAGCTCATCTGTACCGGCTTCTACAATCAGGCGTCTCCGTTCATACGCTATGACACAGGAGATCTCGTTGAGGGCCGGCATGACGAAGGCCTGCTCAGGTCATTTGAGATCCGCGAAGGGCGGTCCGGCGAATTCATAATCGATGCCCACGGCAATAAGGTGTTCCTGACGGCGCTGATCTTTGGCCGGCACCACAAGTGCTTTGACTATTGCTCGCACATTCAGTTGAAGCAGGAGCATCCAGGACAGGTGACCGTATTTGGGGTGGCGCGTCCCGATGCGCCTGCTGATCGTTTCGCTCAGGACTTCGATGCAGCCAACGTTGCTCTGACGTTTAAATTTTGCCTGATTGCCCAGCCTTTCCGTACGAGCTCCGGTAAGGTGCCGCTGTTAGTGCGCTGACGACTTCAGGAGCAAGACCGCACGTGTTTACGCCTTCGGGGGCTGGAGTTGTTTTGTACCCGCCAGTCTCGGCTGTCGCATAACCTTTATTGGCGCTAGTCGCGAAGCGGCGTGTGCATTTGAGCAGATCTCGGCCGCATCCAGGCCAGGAAGTAGCCAGCCGCGACAGCGAACATCATGGTTTGCGGCAAGATGCCAAAGGTGGCGTTGCTGACCCCCATGACGAGCTGACCGGTGGCCAGTACCGTCGTGCCGAGAACGGTTGACCTATCCTGCCGAGCCGCTCGATCGAGGAGCAGCAGCATGGGAGAGACCAGGAGCAACACCCACGCGATCAATCCCACGATTCCGGCCATGGCCGCAAAATTGGCCCAGTCGGCATGCAGGTTGTCAAAGCGACCCAAGGCGATGACAAAGTCGGGGAACAATTCTTCAAACGGCACCATTATTTGTCCGAGCCCGAGGCCCACCAGGGGAGAGGTCTGGAGGATCTCAAACGCCGATGCATAAAACGCTGCTCGGATATCGTCCGGGCTGCCAGTGAATGTGAACAGGTTCAGCCCGCTTTGGACCACGCTTGCGACCCGGTCGCTACCGCTTTGCATCAGGTACGCTACGGCGCCTGCAGCTATGGCGGAGATGACCAGTAGCGCGATGCGAAACATCGTTTCGCGCCAGAGCCATATGGTCAGCATAACTAGTCCGAACGCCGACATCACCAGCGCCCCAAGCATAGGTCCGCGCGAATCTGCAATTATCGCACAAGCAAGCCCCAAGACTGGTCCACACAGAAAGACATATCTCCATCGCGCGCTGCTGGAGATCATGCCGACCAACGCCAGGCAGCCCGACATTGCGGCAAGTGTCGAGTAATGGATGGGATTGTTTCCCAGACCAGGCCTGTAGAGACCAAGAACGAAATGTTCATAGGCGCCGCCAACTAGCGCAATGAACGACCCAGCCAGGCAGATAAACGCGAATGTAGTTGGTCTCGGCACACGGCCGGCCGGTCGCGCCAGCAACCCAAGTGCAATGGTCGTCAACATGGGCAGAATAAGCACCGGCGCCAAGAGGTCCTGCGGTGCATGATAGACCCACGGCAATGTCCCACATATCAATGCAATGGAGGCGAGAATTGCGAGTGACGTTGGGTGCAGCAATACGGGTTTTTCGCGCCACCCACAGGTAACGACCGCAATAATGGCGGCGATCAGGGCGACGTATGACCCAATATAGGCCAGGTAGCCGGGCGGAATAATTGTCGCAATTATTGCGATCAATAAGAGCGCTCTCGCAAGTCCGGAAGCCACTACTCGTTCCTGTTCTGCAGGAAATCGATCTTCGATAACCCGTTTGGCGATTTGGCGGGTCAAGATGTTCGGGTCAAAACCTTCGACGGCACCACATCATCTCCCCACTAGGCACTGTGCTGTGGACCAATAACCTGAAGCGTCATTTGGGCTGGCGACGGGTTCTCCAGGCTGAAACGAAACTGATCACACCAGCAACCGCAAGGAACACCACGCCGGCAGTAATCCAGGGCAGGGCCAATCTGATGCCTGGGCCGGTCCCCCGAGCAGAAGTCACTTCCCTGATGACCGGGCGAGAAATCTCGATCAGCCCCGACTGAACGCCTGCCAGGAAGGCAGTGTTTGTGAAGTATTGCTCAGCGATAAAATCGGGCACGATTTCTCGCCGCATGTAGACCGCGAGAGTGTCTGCCTGCGCCTGAACTTCGGCAACCAGCTGCATTGCCAACTCGCTGGATTCCGTCGCTGCCGCTTCGGCGGCGTCCCTGTTCTGGGCGCGGAGGACCACGGGGGCTGCGCCGGCCTCACTGATCAGGGCCCGTGTGGGAGACATCAGGCGAGAACCATAAATATCGGCGATTTCCGTCACGCTGCGGACAGGCGTCCCGGCTCTGTAAATGCCTATGACCAGATCATGGCGCGGCTCCTCAACTGCCGTGCTGCCAGCGTTTGCAAATAACAGCGATCCAGTCCAGGCGGTAGCGCCCAGAAACAGCGCGACAGCGAGCCACCTGAATGACCAGAGCCAATCGGCGATGTCGAAGGGGCTAAGCTCACCAGCGCTTCGAGGCGTTTGTTGAGGCATCCTCGGTGCTCCGTTTTCCGGCATAAAGGTACGGCGGCCCAGCTAAGGCAATTCGCTATTTTAGCCTGCCTCAAGCCGCCAGGTTGCTTTGGGTCGACACCCAAGGCGTGGTCTCTGGCGAGCGCAGGCTTTTGCTTAGCGTTGTCTGCCAGAACGTCCGGTCAGCGTCTAGGACAAAAAATGCATGTCATTCACGGCGCAGCCTAGCATCAGCTTGACCACACTTCATGGTCAGCTTATCTCGCTGCGCAGGTCAAGTTGCTCCTGCCACCAGCACGCCCCGCATAAACCATCAATAATGCCGATCCAGATCGGATGGACGCCGACCAAGGTCTGGCCCCAAGAGGTTATATGAAAAAAGTACTAATGGTGTTTGGAACCAGACCGGAGGCCATCAAGATGGCGCCGATCTATGAGGTGCTGAGGAATACGGCTGGGCTGGAGGTTCGCGTAGCAGTCACGGCCCAGCATCGTGAAATGCTCGATCAGGTGCTGCACCTGTTTGATATTCAACCTCACTACGACTTGGATATCATGAAGCCTGGCCAGGGCCTTTCGGAAATTACCGGCGCGGTGCTGATGGGTCTCAAACCGGTCCTGGACGACTTCTCGCCCGACCTGATGTTGGTCCATGGCGACACCACCACGACTCTGTCGGCTTCGCTCGCGGCCTATTATCAGCAGGTAGCGGTGGGGCACGTCGAGGCTGGTTTGCGCACGGGCAACATTTATTCCCCGTGGCCCGAAGAAATCAATCGTCGGGTCGCCGGCACGATTGCCCGGCTGCATTTCGCGCCAACAGAAGGTGCGGCGGCCAACCTCCTTGCTGAGGCAGTGCCCGCAGCGACGATAATGGTAACTGGCAATACGGTTATCGACACCCTCTTCGAGGTTGTGAGGCGGCTGGATGCGGACCCGGAGCAGAGTGCGGCCCTGGATGCCGAGTTCGGTATCGATCCGTCCCGGCGCATGATCCTGGTCACCGGGCACCGTCGCGAGAGCTTCGGGGGCGGTTTCCAGAGAATTTGCGACGCTCTTGCTCTTATTGCGCAACGTGAGGATGTCCAGATTGTCTATCCGGTCCATCTTAACCCCAATGTCAAAGGCCCGGTCGAAAGCTGCCTCGGAGCGTTGCCGCGCGTTCACCTGGTCGCGCCGCAGACTTATCTGCCCTTCGTCCACCTCATGCGTCGCGCAGACATCATTTTGACCGATTCAGGGGGCGTACAGGAGGAGGCGCCGTCGCTCGGCAAGCCCGTACTCGTGATGCGTGATACGACCGAGCGACCGGAAGCAATTGATGCCGGAACCGTCAAGCTGGTAGGTACCGATACCGATCTGATCGTTCGAGAGACAACCAGACTTCTGGACGACACAGCTGCCTACCAAGCCATGGCGGGCGCTCACAATCCTTATGGCGATGGCCTCGCTTCCTATCGCATCCGCGATGCCATCCAAAAATTCTTCGGCGTATACGAGGCAGAACAGTGATGCTCGATCGGCCCTTCAAACGCATTTCGGTTATCGGCCTTGGGTATATCGGACTCCCGACAGCTGCCATGTTTGCCTCGCGGAAAATCGAGGTTATCGGCGTCGATGTAGACCAGCGCGCCGTCGACACAATCAATAGGGGTGAGGTCCACATTGTTGAGCCCGCTCTGGACATGGTCGTGCGGGCTGCGGTCAAGGAAGGCTATCTACGCGCGGGCACAACTCCCGAGCCTGCCGAGGCTTTCCTTATCGCCGTGCCCACTCCGTTCAAGGGCGAACATCACGAGCCCGATCTGTCCTTTATCGAGGCTGCCTGCCGGTCCATCGCCCCTGTGCTCAAGAAGGGGGATCTTGTGATCCTCGAAAGCACCTCGCCGGTCGGCGCCACGGAAACCATGTCCAATTGGCTCGCTTCCGCTCGTCCTGATCTGAGTTTCCCCCAGACAGAGGGGGAACAGTCGGATATCCGCATCGCCCATTGTCCCGAGCGCGTTCTGCCCGGCAAGGTCATGCAGGAACTAATCACCAATGATCGGATCATTGGCGGTATGACCAACCGCTGCTCTGCTCTCGCGGCAGCGCTCTATAAAACCTTCGTAACTGGTGAATGCCTGATCGCTTCGGGTCCGCGCGTCGCTGAAATGGCCAAACTGACCGAGAACAGTTTCCGCGATGTCAACATTGCCTTTGCCAATGAACTGTCGGTGATCTGCGATAAGCTGAACATGAATGTTTGGGAACTGATCGCGCTCGCCAATCGCCATCCACGGGTGAACATTCTGCAGCCGGGCCCGGGCGTGGGCGGTCATTGCATCGCCGTGGACCCGTGGTTCATAGTGTCCTCGGCGCCCGAGCAAGCGAAGCTTATTCGTACGGCGCGAACGGTGAATGACGCCAAGCCCGACTGGGTGGTCGCCAAAATTCACGAGGCCGTGCTGGGCTTTCTGGCCGACCACCCTGGGGCACAGCTTCGGGACGTCAAGATCGGCTGCTTTGGTCTGGCCTTCAAAGCCGATATCGACGACTTGCGGGAGAGCCCGGCCATCGAGATTGTCAAAAGAATCTCAGTGAGCCATCCAGGCCCCGTGTTGGCCGTGGAGCCGAACATCACGAGATTGCCGTCCAAGCTGGGGGATAAGGTGATGCTTGCCTCACAGGTGGAGGCAATGGAGCAGTGTGACGTTGTTGTGATGCTCGTGGACCACAAGTCTTTCAAGTCGCCTGATATCCGATTTAGGGAAACCGCGCGGATAATCGACACGAGGGGCATGCTCTACACGAAGGCATAGGGTCGTTTCGCGCAGTAAGCCTGCAAATTTCTGGTCGTGACCAAGCATGAATTGCAGATTTTTGCGCGGGCATGTCGCTGATCGGTTTGTAGATACAAGGATTTAGCGGCGTCGATGGGGCTTTTTTCCGGAGATCTATCCAAGTTACTTGCAGCAAACGTCTGGGTGAATTTCGTCTTCCTCATGACGTTTGTTGTTCTTGGACTAATTTTGAGCAATGTGGAATTTGGCGCGTTCCGCGTCGCTCAGGCTTATATAGCTGTCGCCACCACCATTGCCATGTTGGGCCTCAACACCGCAGTGACGCATTTGTTTCCGCGAATGTCACCGGCTGAGCGCAAGGCTGCGCTACCAGTGATCCAGCTGCTCGTGGTTGTGTCGTCTCTGATTGCGGGAGTGATTCTCTACGGCATAGTGCCCACCACCGGTGCCCAGGTCGGTTTCTTTCAGCAGGCACTTTATTTCAGCTCCTTTCCACTAATCGTCGCAGGGGCCGCAATTTGCAATATCGCCTTGGCTGTAATGCAGGCGAACGGAGAACTGGCGGCATACTCAAAGTTCCAGATTTTCTGGAAGTCGTCGCTATTTGTCGCTGCGCTGGCGGGAGCCTTTTTTCTGGATGCACTAAGCGTCCTGATTGCGATGGCGTTGATATACCCGGTCTTTCTATTGCTCTCGAGCGCTCGCATTCGCAGGCAGGACTTTGTGTTGGACTGGAGCGTCCTGCACCGTCTTGGTCCGCAGTTCTTTAAAAGTGCGATCTGGCCATTTGCCGCCGCCTGCGCGTCGATCGTCTATGCGAACCTGGAGTTCCTCAGTATTGGCGAGGTTGATCTGAGCTCGGGCCTTGCAGGCGACTATTCGCTGGCTTCACTGATCTTTATCGGTGGAGCTGCCCTGTTTCTGCCGTTCCAGACCTTTGCAGGCAGCCGCGTCGTCAACAGGAGGATCACCTTGTCGGGCCTGTTTGGACTGCAGGCCATCTGCCTGGCGACGATCATGCTCGTTGCGATTTGCGCCTATGGTGTTGCGCAAGTCCTGCACTACCTTGACCCTGTCAAATTCAGCGGCAATTTTTTGGATTTCGCGTTCCTAGTCTGTCTGAAGCTGTCGGTTTGGGGGTCTTACGCCGTCATCGGAAGCGTACTGTACTATCTCGACAAGGGGTTTCAGTCCTTTATTCTGTCTCTGTTCGCGCTTTCTGCAACTTTACTTGCTTTTTTTATCCTGGATGTGGCGACATTGCGGGATGTCGTAATCGTCCAGATACTTTCGAGCGTCTTGGTGATGCTGGGCAGCGCATGGCTGGCCTACGCAGGCTTCCGAAAGCGAGATCTCCAACCCCAGACTCAGCCCGGATCATCTGATGCTGGCCAATCGGAGCTGTAACTTGAACGACCTGTTCTTGCGCGGGAGCGCACTGCCATGGCATGAGCCTGCCAGACAATTGGCAAACGTCCCGCGAGCCGGAGAGATCGCTGGGATGCCAATCTGGCCGCTGAAGCAACCCCGTTGCGGGTCATCCCGGGTATGGAGACGACATGAAAGTTCCCTTTATCGACATAGCGCGACACGAAGAGGGCTTTCGCTCGGCGTGGAGCGATAAGGTCGCTCGGATGACCGCCGAGACCCAGTTCATGGGTGGTGCCGAAGTCAAGGCTCTCGAGGATCAGCTGTCGACCTATTGCGGAACCAGCTTTGCCGTGTCCTGCGCCAACGGTACCGACGCTATCCAGCTTGCCTTGCGGGCGCTGGGCGTCGGCCGGGACGATGTGGTGCTGGTGCCCAATGCGACATTCTGGGCGACGTTCGAAGCGGTGGTGAACGTCAATGCCATACCGGTCACTGTCGATATCAGCCTCACCGATGGCGGCATTGATCTTGCCGCCTTCGAGGAGGCTATCGAGGCCGAAAAGCCCAAGGCCGCCATCGTCGCGCATCTCTATGGCTGGGGCACAAATGCGCTGACCGCTTTGCGCGCGCTGTGCTTGGAACGCGGCGTGCAGCTTATCGAAGATGGCGCGCAAGCCTTTGGCGTCACCCATGACAATGCGCCCATCTATGCCGGCGCGCTGATTTCGACTGTATCCTTCTATCCGGCCAAGGTGCTGGGCGCAGCCGGCGATGCCGGCGCCGTGCTGACCAATGACGCGGAGCTCGCGACGCGGGTCCGGCGCCTCAGCAACCATGGTCGCACCGAGCACTATGGCTTCGGCGATGTGGGCTGGAACTCGCGAATGGATTCGCTGCAGGCCGCGTATCTCAACCTGTCCTTCGACCATATCGACGCCCGGATCGCCTCGCGTCGCGCCGCGGCCGACGAGTACCGCCGGCTGCTGCCGGCTCTGGGCATCGTGCCGATGGCGGCGCCTCCGTCCTATGGCGAAAACGGATACTGCAATGTCTGCCTGATCGAGGATGCAGCGCAGAAGACGCGGATCGAGGATGTACTGCGCACAAAGGAGATCGGCTTCGGCAATATCTATCCGGGCACGATCGCCTCGCAGGCCGGCGCCAAACCTTATCTCAAGGCGCATTACGGCGGCGACAACGGCGACCGGTTGAGCCGTTCGGTCCTCAACCTGCCGCTTTTCGCCTACATCACCCAGCGTGAAATCGCCTCGGTGGTCGAGGCCTTGTCCGAAGCTCTCGATGCCAGGGGTGCAGCATGAGCCAGTCTGCCGACGTCTTCATTCATACGAGCGCACATGTGTCCCCCCAGGCTCGGCTAGGCAGCGGTACCAAGGTCTGGATCAATGTCCAGATTCGGGAGAATGTATCGATCGGTGAAAACTGCATCATCTCCAAAGATGTCTATATCGACGAGGGCGTGAGTATCGGCGACCGCTGCAAGGTTCAGAACAGCGTCTCGGTCTATAAAGGCGTCACCATTGCCGATGACGTCTTCGTCGGCCCCAATGCCTGCTTCACCAACGATCTGGTGCCGCGCGCCTTCAATACTGGCTGGTCGATCACACCCACCAAAGTGGAAACCGGCGCCAGCATCGGCGCCAATGCCACCATCGTCTGTGGCGTCACGCTGGGCGAGTATTGCATGGTAGCCGCAGGCAGCGTTGTCACCCGCGACGTGCCCCCCTACACTCTGGTGAAAGGCAACCCAGCGCGAGTTGCGGGCAGGATCAACAAAATGGGCCAGCGGGTCCCCGAGACCGAATAATGAGCGCCTCAGCACTGAAAATCGGCCTGGTCGGCCTCGGCAGCATGGGCAAGAACCACCTGCGCATTCTCTCGATGCTCAAGGAGGCCGAACTTGTCTTCATATCCGACCTGAACCAGCAGGCGGCCCAGCAATTGGCGGCGACGCATGGCACCCGTGCCGTGGCCGACCCGTTCGCAGCGCTGGACACCGTCGATGCCGTCGTCATCTGCACGCCCACGGCCACGCATGCCGACTACATCATGCACATCGGCAAGTCAGTAAAGAATATCTTCGTCGAAAAGCCGCTGGCGGCGACCGTAGAGGAAGCCCGCGTCGTCAAGGATTTTGCCGATGCCAACGGCGTCAACGTGCAGGTTGGCTTCATCGAGCGCTACAATCCCGCCGTGCAGGGCCTCAAGGATATTCTAGAGAAGTCCGAGCGCGTCATCAGCGTGGACTTCACCCGCACCAACAAGCTCAGCTCGCGCATCACCGACGTAGACGTGGTGATCGACCTGATGATCCACGATATCGATCTGGCGCTCTATATCAACGGTCCGGCCCGTTCGGTGGCCGCGCACGGATTTGCGCGCGGTGACGTCATCGACTTTGCTTCGACGCTTATCACTCATGACAATGGCCGGTTCTCGCGCATCCAGGCAAGCCGCATCACCGAAAAGAAGATGCGCAAGATCGAAGCGACGTGCACCGACATGTTTGTCGACTGCGAATTGCTGCGCAAGGAAATCCTGATTACCCGGCAGTCCGAGATCGTGCAGGCAGAAGGCCAGCCCTACAAGATCACAGCGACCCAGGAAGCGGTCGAGGTGCGCCCGCAGGAAGCGCTTCTGTCGGAACTGCTGGCCTTCATCGCAAGCTGCGCCGCCCATCCGGGTGACAATTATCCCAATGCAAAAGCTGGCCTTTCGGCGCTCGAAATCGCCGATACCGTCAGAAACGAGGTACTGAAATGACCGACAGGTCCTTAGCGGGCAAGACTATCCTGGTAACGGGCGGCGCGGGCTTCATCGGCAGCCACCTTGTCGACCGGCTGCTCGTCGAAGGCGCGGCGCATGTCGCCGTCATCGACAACCTGTTCGTCGGCTCCGAAGCCAATCTCGCCGCCGCACTGGCAACCGGCAAGGTTACCTTCTATCGCGACGACGCCGAATTCGCCGACAGCCTGCGCTATATCACCGAAAAGCACGCTATCGACATCGTGTTCAACTGCGCCACCAAGGCGCTGAACTATTCCTTCATCAACCCCGCCAATGCTTTTGGCACCAACGTCACCGTAGCGCTGAACCTGCTCGAACTGCAGCGCGCAGGTGCGTTCAAGACGCTGTGCCATTTCTCCACCTCGGAAGTGTACGGCACCGCCGTCTATGAGCCGATGGACGAAAAGCATCCGCGCAACCCGACGACGACCTATGCCGCCGGCAAGGCTGCCGCCGACCTTGCAGTCGAAAGCTACGTCCACATGTTCGGCGTCGATGCCTTCATCGTGCGTCCGTTCAACAATTATGGTCCGCGCCAGAACTATCGCGGCCTGCTGGCCGGCATCATCCCGATCACGGCCTGGCGCATCCTCAATGGCGGCCAGCCGGAGCTGCATGGCGAAGGCACACAGACGCGCGATTTCATCATGGTGCAAGACACCGTCGATGCCGTGATCAAGCTGTTCAAGGTGTTGCCGGCTGGAGAGTCGGTCAACATTTCCAGCGACAACCAGACTAGCATGTCGGATCTGGTTCACCGCATCGCTGCACGGCTCAACTATGGCGGTGAGATCCTGCGCAAGCCGGCCCGCCGTGCCGACGTGCTGTGCCACAATGCCAGCAATGGAAAGGTCAAGAGCCTGATCAGCTATTCCCTCACGCCTTTCGATGAGGGCCTGGCGCAAACGCTTGACTGGTATGTCAACGAAATCGGTGACAAGCGATGAGCGACCCCGTCCGCTTGATGCGACCCTACATGACCTTTGAGGACGTGGAAGAAGATTTCCGCGCGGTCTTCTCGTCGGGCCAGTTCACCCGTGGCGCCCATGTCGATGCCTTCGTCAAGGACATCAAGCACTATACCGGCGCCGATCACGCCTTCCTCGCCACCTCGGCGACCACGGCCCTGTGGGTCGCGCTCAAATGCCTGGGCATCGTAGCGGGCGATGAAGTCGCAGTGGCCGATTTCTCGTTCCCGGCTACGGCCAATGTCGTGGAGGACCTCGGGGCTATCCCTGTCTTTGTCGATGTCGATCTCGGCACCTTCAACATGTCGCCTGCGGATCTCGCCGCCAAGATCACGCCAAAGACCAAGGCCGTCATCTTCGTCGATGCCCTGGGCAACCCCACCGGTCTGCACGAAATCCAGGCGGTCTGTCGGCAGCATGCCATTCCGCTGATCGAGGACGCGGCCTGCGCCATCGGCAGCACCGAGCGCGGCGTGCGCTGCGGCAGCATTGCCGACATCACCTGCTTCAGCTTCCATCCGCGCAAACTGCTCAATACCGGCGAAGGCGGTGCCATCACCACCAATCGTGCTGACTGGGCCGACTGGCTGCGCGTCAAGTTGATGCATGGAGCCGACGGCATGCGCGGCCTGGGCCTCGACTTCGTCGATTATGGCTACAACTTCCGCCTGCCCGAGCTGCAGGCCATAATGGGTCGCAAGCAGCTTGCCCAGCTCGATGCCATCGTTGCCAACCGCAACGCGGTGCGTCAGGCCTATGTCGAGCAGCTTGCGCCAATCGGCTTCATGCCGCAGCGCATCGGCGATGACGTGCTGCACAATGTGCAGTCGCTGGTATTCCGCGTACCCGAAAATCTCGACCGCGACGCGCTGGTCCACTATCTGAAGACCAAGGAAATCGAGACCACGCTGGGCACCTATTGCCAGAGCGGCACGACCTATTTCTCGAAAAAGTATGCGGATGTGCAGCCGCGTGCGATGCAGCTCGAAGCCACCACCATCACCGTGCCGTGCTACGAGGGCGTGCCGGTAACGCGGGTCTGCGACGAGATCATCCGCTTCGCCCAGTCGCCCGGCCGGGCAAAGACGCCTAGCAATGGATGACGAGATCGAAGCGCTGCAAAGTCGCAGGCAAGCCGACAAGATCGCCAGGCACAATCGCCGCGTCTCTTTTGGCGACCTGGTCACCGATCGCTGGCAAAACGCCCGTGAATACGGTTTTGGCGAGGGCACGTCTTGTTACGACAACGTGCTCATCATCGGCGACGTGCGCGTCGGCCAGCATACCTGGATCGGCCCCAATGTCATTCTCGACGGCTCGGGTGGCGGCCTTGAGATCGGCGATCACTGCTCGATTTCGGCGGGCGTGCAAATCTATACCCACGATACGGTGCAGCGCAGCATCACGCTGGGCAAGGCGCCGGTCGACCAGTCGCCGACCCGAATCGGCCATGGCGTCTATATCGGCCCCAATGCCATTGTCGCGCGCGGCGTCACCATTGGCGACAAGGCGGTGATCGGCGCGATGTCTTTCGTGAACGGCGATGTGCCTGCGGGCGGCCGCGCTTGGGGCTGCCCGGCGCGATTGCAGCCAGAAAATGAGTGAGGTGGACGCGATGTCGAACCCAGCCAACATTGCCGAAGCCGGCCTGCGGGTCTGCTCCCGCTGCATCTACGACGAGCGGGTGAACGGCATCCATTTCGACGAGCAGGGCGTGTGCAACTTCTGCCACCAGGTCGATACGCTCAAGCAGCAGTTCGGCACCGGGACGGCCGAGGGCAAGGCCAAGCTCGACAAGATCATCGACGACATAAAGAAGGCCGGCCGCAACAAGAAGTATGATTGCGTCATCGGCGTCAGCGGCGGCACCGATTCGTCCTATATGGTGTATCTGGCAAAGGAGTGGGGCCTCCGCCCGCTGGCCGTACACTATGACAATACCTGGAACACCGCCATCGCCACGGAAAATATCCGCAAGGTGCTGAGTGCCCTGGATATCGATCTCTATACCCATGTGGTGGACAACAAGGAATCGGACGATATCTTCCGGTCGTTCTTCATGGCCAGCGTGGCGGAAATTGAGGCATCGACCGATTTGGCGCTGGCCGAGGTGATGTATCGAGCCGCTTGGAAGCATGGTGTGCAATATGTGCTCGAAGGCCACAGCTTCGTCACTGAGGGCATCACCCCGGTTGGGCGCAACTATTTCGACGGCGGCTACATCAAGAGCATTTATCGCCAGTTCGGACGCCGCAAACTGTCGTCCTATCCGCTGATGACCTTTTCCCGCTTTATGTGGTGGACCACCGTGGCGCGAATCCGGAAGATCCGGCCTTTCTGGTATCTCGACTATTCCAAGGAAGACGCGCGCGCCTTTCTCGAGCAAGAGTTCGACTGGAAATATTACGGCGGTCACCACCTCGAAAACCGCATGTCGTCCTTCCTGCACAGCGTATACCTGCCGCAGAAGTTCTCCACCGACATGCGCAACAACACGCTGTCCGCGCTGGCGCGCAACGGCAAGATGACACGTGAAGAGGCCTGGGCTGAATATAATACGCCGCCCACGGTGGAGCCCGAACTGGTCTCCTATTTCCAGAAACGCATCGAAGTCTCGGCCAACGAATATGCCAGCGTGATGGCGACGCCCCCGCGGTCGTGGTGGGAGTTCAAGACCTACAAGCAGCGCTTCGAGCGCCTGCGTCCCCTGTTCCGCATCCTGGCCGGCATGAACCTGGTGCCAACCAGTTTTTACCTCAAGTACTGCTTTCCGGCGAAGAAGTAGGCCATGATTACCGTCATCGACTATGGCGTGGGCAACATGGGTTCCATCCGGAACATGTTTAAACGCCTCGACATCGAGGTTCAGATAACCTCCGACCTCGACCTTATCGGCAAGGCCAGGAAAATTTTGCTGCCGGGCGTCGGCGCTTTCGACAATGGCATGGCCCATCTCAATCGCGGCGACCTGCGCGCGGTGCTCGATCGCAAGGCCATGCAGGAGAAGATCCCTGTGCTGGGCATCTGCCTTGGCATGCAGCTTATGACGCGTAGCAGCGATGAGGGCGGGCTGCCCGGTCTGGGCTGGGTGGCAGCCAAGACGACGCGCATTCCGCCTGCACCTGGCCTCAAGGTGCCGCATATGGGCTGGAACGAGGTGCGCCCAACCCAGCCGGACCCGCTGACCGACAACCTGCCGGAAGAGCCGCGCTTTTATTTCGTGCATTCCTACTGCGTACACGTCGACGAGCCCAGCCATTCAATCCTCAAAGCGACGCACGGGATCGAGTTTGACGCTGCCTTTCACGCCGATAACTTGTTTGGCGCGCAGTTCCACCCCGAGAAGAGCCATCGCTTCGGGATGAAACTGCTGCAGAATTTCGCGGATCTGTAATGCTGAGAACCCGGATTATCCCGACCCTGCTGCTGCGCAATGCCAGCCTCGTCAAAACCGAGCGGTTTGGGCGCTTTCAATATATCGGCGACCCCTGCAATACAGTCCGCATCTTCAATGAGCTCGAAGTTGACGAACTGGCCTTCGTTGACATCACCGCCACCCGTGAAGGCCGGACACCCAATCTGTCCGTGCTGCGCGACATTGCCGACGAATGCTTCATGCCGCTCAGTTATGGCGGCGGTATCAGCACGCTCGAGCATGCCCGTTCGGTGTTCCAGATCGGCTTTGAAAAGGTCATCCTCAATAGCCATGCCGAAACCAATCCGGCGCTGATTACCCAGATCGCCGACGCTTATGGGGCCCAGGCCGTGGTCGTCTCCATCGACGTGCGCAAGAACCTGTTCGGCCAATACCGTGTCGCGACACAGGGTGGCCGTAAGCGTACAAGGCGCGATCCGGTCGAATGGGCAAAGGAAGCCGAGCAGCGCGGCGCGGGCGAAATTCTCCTTACCTCGATCGATCGCGAAGGCACCTGGCAGGGGCAGGATATCGAGCTTATCGCCAGCGTGACTCAAGCCGTTTCCATCCCCGTAATTGCGCAGGGCGGTAGCGGGACCATCGGTCACATCGCCGACGCAGTGAAGCGGGGTGGCGCCTCCGCCGTCGCAGTGGGCAGTATGGTGGTCTTCCAGAAAAAGGGCATGGGTGTGCTGGTGAACTTCCCCGATGCAGAATTGCTCAAACAGGCCCTGCGTGGCACTGATGGTCCAGTGCGCTAAAGATTGGGTGTTGCGGTGAATAGTTCGGAACTGATGGAGGGTTCAGTTACTGGTGCGGCTGGCAGGCGGAAGGCGGCTGTCAGCCTGATTTCCGTGCTGCTGTTCATGCCGGTTTTTCTGAGCAGTTCAGGGCTGTTCAATTCGCTCAGCTTTGAGGCAAGGGGTCTGCCTGTCTCTTTGCTGATTGCTGCGCTGTTCCCCATTGCCATTCTCGCATGCAGATCGGTCTCGGCCCTGTCTGTTCTTGCAGCATTGTTCGTATGCATACTTCTGCCTACGGCGCTCTTCGGGATCCTCGATCCTGAGCATTTCTCCCTCACCCTCTCAATGTCATACCTATCGTCTCTGATTGTGGGATTCTCCGCCTACAGTCTGATGACGAGGCTGGAACCATCCGTCGCGCCTGAACGGGTTTTGCTCATCGGTGTATACACAATCAGTGTTGTGACGCTGATCTGGCTGCCCTACCAGCTACAAAATGTGCTCAATGATGGTCGTGCAAATGGCAGTGTTTTCGACGTGTTCGTGATCTACCAAGTATGGGTATATTGGCCTACGGTGCTGGCGATTGGGCTGTGTGCCTCTTTCATTTCACGCGATCCATGGATGTGGATTTTCAGAGCCGTCTTGTTTGTAGGGATCATCTTCACTGGCGCCAGAGAGCCGTTTCTTTTGATTTTCATGTTCGGCATTCTGTTCGCAGTGGCTAAGCGAAGGTCGATATACTTTTTAATGATCGGGGCGGCCGGTGCAGCATTTGCCTCAGCACTAATATTATTCATGCTGCTATACCCAGAAGCACTGATCTCTCTGAAATTGATGGCGATGCTTTCGGGGGAGACAAGTCTCGATGGTGGCCGCTTTGATGTTTTGGAGCAATTCGATCTTGTTAACGTCAACTTCCTTTTGGGAACCGGTTTCTCTGAGGCAGGAGTTTTTGGTTCGACGCATAATCAGTATTTGGAGTTTTACTATCGCGGTGGGGTATTTGGCCTGATCGTTGCCGCCATTCTGGTGTTCGTTTGGGTTCGTAGCTATGGCCGCTGCTCGAGCTTTCTCTGGAGCATATTTGGCGCTTTGCTCTCAGTGTCATATCTGCTGAATACGCCAATTCGTGTGCCTTACACGGGTGCAATTATGTGGACGTTGTTCTTCTTCCTCATCGCAAGCAGCGGCATACTGCCCAAAAAAGGGAATATGCGCTCTGAACTCGCGCCGGCCTAGCCCAGGGGTGTCGTGGCGTGAGGCCCCGGGATTAGTATGGCGAGCGTTGTGTCCCGGGTCCCTGACTTGATTTGGCGCGCTCTCCTGACTAGAAGCAGGCCAATTCTCGCCTCTAAGGGGCTGCTGCCAGTCACCCTGGATTACCGATCATCGACCACAATCCGGCCTTCGCTGGTATCGATAGTCCCGGCATTTGTCAGGCCGCCTGGCTCCTCCACGGCACAATGGACAGGAAATTGAATGAGGCAACTTCTTCAGGGCATCGGAAACGGTGAAACTGTCATCGAGAATGTACCTGCGCCAGTTGTCTTGCCGGGGACTTTGCTTATCGAGACCAAACGCACTTTGGTCAGCGCTGGTACGGAACGTATGCTCGTCGAGTTCGGCAAGTCTTCCATGCTGGAGAAAGCGCGCAAGAACCCTGATCGCGTCAAACAGGTCTTGGCCAAAGCCAAGACTGACGGATTGTTGACCACCGTCGAGGCGGTGCGGTCGAAGCTGAGCGAACAGATCCCCTTGGGCTATTGCAATGCCGGCGTGGTACTCGCGGTCGGCGAGGGTGTTTCTGGATTTGCTGTTGGCGATCGAGTGGTTTCGAACGGCAGTCATGCTGAGCTGGTTCGCGTGCCGGTCAACCTTTGCGCACGTATTCCAGATAATGTTTCAAACGATGCTGCCGCATTCACGGTGCTCGCCTCCATCGGCCTGCAGGGCGTGCGCTTGATCAATCCCACACTGGGCGAGACGGTGGTGGTCATTGGTTTGGGCCTGATCGGGCTATTGACCGTACAGCTGTTGCGCGCCAACGGCTGCCAAGTCATCGGCATCGATCCGAATCCGGCCCGTTGCACGCTGGCTAACACATTTGGGGCGCGGACCATCGTCGTTTCGGATGGCGTTGATCCGGTTGATCATGTGGTGGCCCTGACGGGAGGCAACGGCGCCGACGCTGTGATCATCGCTGCGTCGACCTCATCCAACAAGCCCATCGAGCAGGCAGCGGAAATGAGTCGGCAGCGCGGCCGTATCGTGCTGGTCGGCGTCGTGGGCCTGTCGATTTCCCGCGACATGTTTTACCGCAAGGAACTGAGCTTTCAGGTATCCTGCTCTTATGGCCCGGGGCGCTACGACCCAGCCTATGAGCAGGACGGACACGACTATCCAATCGGTATGGTGCGTTGGACCGAGCAGCGTAATTTTGAAGCGATCCTACAATTGCTCGCAAATGGCGGGCTCAGTCCAGAAGCGCTGATTACCCATCGCTATGCCCTCGAAGATGCGGCAGCGGCCTACGCTCTGATAAGCAACAGCACGACCGCGCTCGGAGTTCTCCTCGAGTTTGAAGACAGCCCGGCGGCGACGACAGCAAAAACGGCGCGCACAATTACGCTTGCGCAGCCGGACAAGCCTGCAACGCCGCGGGTTCCCGGATCGCCGGTAGCCGGCTTCATCGGCTTCGGCAATTATGCATCCCGTGTGCTCGCGCCAGCGTTCAAAGCCGCAGGAATTGCGTTGAATACTGTAGTCTCGACGGGCGGACCGCTGGCTACGACCGGCGGCAGGAATTTGGGTTTCCAGCGCGTTTCGACGGACGCGGAGCAGGTTTTCTCCGATCCGGGTATGAACGTTGTTGCCGTGGCTACCCGTCATTCAAATCACGCAGCAAGTATTGCCAAGGGGTTGAACGCCGGCAAGGCCGTCTTTGTTGAAAAGCCCCTTGCTCTCACCGTCGAACAGCTTGAGCAGGTCGACGCTGCCTATCGGGCTGCTGCTAATCCAATGCTGATGGTAGGCTTTAATCGCCGCTTTTCCTCACATGTCAGGTCGGTGAAGGCGTGGCTGGACAATCGGAGCGAACCTGCATCTCTGATCCTGTTGATGAATGCCGGAGCAATTCCTGTCGATCACTGGACTCAGGATATTGTGATCGGTGGCGGTCGCATCATTGGCGAGGCATGCCACCTGATCGATCTTGCTCGTTTCCTTACCGGGTCCAAGATTGTCGAAGTGCGCGCCGCTGCAATGGGCGGCGATGGCGCCAAGATGGTGACCTCCGATAAGGCACATATCACCCTGCGTTTCGAGGATGGCTCAACGGCTGTTGTGCACTATCTCGCAAACGGTTCGCCCAGCTATCCCAAAGAACGCGTCGAGGTCTTCTGCGGCGGCGCTATCGCGGTCATAGACAATTACGTCGCCACCAAAAGCTACGGTGCAGCAAGTCTCAAGAGCGTTCGTCACTGGCGACAGGACAAAGGTCAGGTTGCCTGCGCAACCGCCTTTGCACAGTCGGTTTCCACGGGGGGCGCGAGCCCTATCCCATATTCCGAATTGGTTGAGGTCGCGCGGGCCTGCATTGATGCGCAGGATCAAATAGCTGCGGCCTCCTAGGCCATGGGAACGCATCCAGCTAAGCAGCGGACGGCTTTCACGATGGATTTGCCGAAAATTGCCCGGTTAGCTGGAGGCGATACTCGTATCTGGCGCGACATGGATGCCGTACCCAAAATGGCAGCAAAGAAGTGCGTGCAGAGCCGCCCGGGCAAGCCCAAGGCCAGTCCGCAGGTAAGGGCAACATGAACCGAATCCGCCAAGTGCGGCGACTCTGGGAAACCGTTCGCCATCTCAAGCCAATCCAAATCTATGGGCGTATCGGCTACCGGCTGCGGCGCCCTCGGGCTGCCAACGCAGTGGCAGTCCGGCGCCGCGACGCTTCTGGCCACTGGGCTGAGACGTTTGCCGGCCCGCCCAGCTTGGTCGGGCCGACGGAATTCCTGCTGCTTAACGAGGTGCGCCAGCTCGATCCCGGTGGGTGGGACGATGCCTCCGTACCGAGACTCTGGCGATACAATCTACACTATTTTTCTGACCTAACGGCCATCGACAACGCCTTGCGGGCCGACTGGCACCAAAGCTTGCTGCGACGCTGGGTTGCCGAGAATGCGCCCGGCGTGGGGACTGGCTGGGAGCCTTACCCCACCTCGCTGCGCATCGTGAACTGGATCAAATGGGCCTTGACCGGGCATGCCCTTGATGCCGATGTCGAAGCCAGTCTCGCCATACAATTGGATTGGTTGACACGCCGTCTTGAGCACCACCTGCTGGGCAACCACCTCTTCTCGAATGCCAAGGCACTGGTGTATGGCGGCCTGTACTTTGAAGGACCTGATGCAGACCGCTGGCTGCGCATAGGGCTTGGCATCCTCCGCCGGGAATTAGCAGAACAGGTGCTGCCCGACGGGGGGCATTTCGAACGCAGCCCGATGTACCATGCCCTTGCCATCGAGGATGTGCTCGATCTGATCAATATTGACCAGGCCTTTGCCGATCGCGCAGGACTGGCGGCGCAGCTAAGGCCGACTGCACAGCGGATGCTCCGCTGGCTGCAGTCGATGTCGCATCCCGACGGCGAGATCGGCTTCTTCAATGACGCCGCTTTCGGTATTGCCCCATCGCTTGATGCGCTTAGCGCCTATGCCACGCGGCTCGGCTTGACGCTGCCGCGGGCCGAAGCCGCGCCACTGGTGCACCTAAGGGACAGCGGCTATCTCCGCGTTAGCTTTGGCGACTGCGTCGCTCTGATCGATGTTGCGCCTGTTGGGCCCGACTATCAGCCAGGCCATGCCCATGCCGACACCCTGAGCTTTGAGCTGTCGGTCGCCGGTCGTCGCGTCTTTGTCAATTCCGGTACCTCCGAATATGGTCTTTCCCCTGAGCGCCTGCGCCAGCGCGGTACGGCCGCCCACAACACACTGATCGTTGGCGCGCTCAATTCGTCCGATGTGTGGTCCGGCTTCCGTGTCGGCCGACGAGCCCATCCCACAGGGATGACACTGCATCAGGAAGCCGATCTTGTTCGGGTGGCCTGCTCTCATGACGGTTACCAGCCAACGCTCGGCCTAATCCATACCCGTACATGGACTTTCACACCGGGAAGACTGGTCATCCAGGACCAACTGTCTCGATCCGGTCCAACCTCTGAGGCCCGCTTTCACCTTCATCCAGACATCGCCGCCATAGCCCCCGAGCTTCTACCGCTGGCGTCCGGGAAGACGATGCACGTGTCGACCACGGGTGCGGACGCCATGACGCTCGCTGCATCCACCTGGCATCCCCGTTTTGGCCAGTCCATCCCATCAAAAGTGCTGGCCGTCCAGATTTCGGGCGGGACCGCCACAACGACATTTGCGTGGTGAGGCAATGAAGATACTCGTACTCAGCTTCTACTACACGCCCGATCTTTCCGCTGGCTCGTTTCGAATGTCGGCGCTGGTGGACTCGCTGCTCGATCAGCTGCCGCCTGGTGCAGAAATCGAGATCATCACGACGCTGCCCAACCGGTATATCAGCTTTTCCAACGACGCGCTCCAGCATGAGCGCAGCGGGGTGGTGGAGATCCATCGTGTAGCGCTACCCGCTCACAAAAGTGGCATGGTTGACCAGGCCAAAGCCTTCCTCAGTTATGCAAAAGGGGTCATGAGGCTCACCCGTCACAAGCGCTATGATTTGGTCTATGGCACCTCCTCGCGACTCATGACGGCGGCGCTGGCGGCGCTCGTGAGCCGGCTCAAGCGCGTCCCACTTTACCTCGATATTCGGGACATCTTTGTCGACACGATCAAGGACGTGCTACCAGGCCGTATCGCCAGACCGCTGAGCCCGGTCTTTTCGCTGCTGGAGCAGTGGACTGTGCGCCGTGCGAGCAAGGTCAACCTCGTGTCGGAGGGCTTCTCAGGCTATTTCACCGCACGATACCCCCGCAGCGCCTTTTCCTATTTCACTAATGGAATTGACCGGGAATTTCTGAATATCCCCCATTCAGCGGACGTTGCTCCCAAGCCGGTCGCGACAGTGCTCTACGCCGGCAACATAGGAGAAGGGCAGGGGCTGCACCTTGTGGTGCCAGAACTCGCGCGCCGCCTACATGGCTCCCATCGCTTCTTGATCATCGGCGATGGAGGGCGCCTGGCGTTGCTCCGGGAGGAGGTGGCGCGACTCGGCGTGAGCAATGTCGATATATTGCCGCCAGTACGCCGCCTGCAGTTGATCGAGGCCTATCGCCAAGCTGACATCCTGTTCCTGCATCTCAACGACCACGACGCCTTCAAGAAGGTTCTGCCCTCAAAACTGTTCGAGTACGGGGCGACCGACAAACCCATCTGGGCTGGCCTGGCAGGCTTCTCCCGCAGTTTTTGCGAGCAGAAATTGCCGAACTCAGCGGTCTTCGAGCCCTGCAACGTTGACGATGCCATTGCTGCCCTTCAACGCATCTCGCTCGCTTCCACTCCTCGCCCATCCTTCATTGCCGCGTACAGCCGCAAGGCAATTATGGATCAAATGGCGACGGACGTGCTGGCAACGCTGGCCCGGCACTCATCCGTTTAAGCTTACCCAGAGGGGCGGAGTGCGAAGAGTGTGCACTGGAGGCGTCCCCCTCTGCACTGATCAGTACCTCATTGTCGACAGCGGCGTTGCCCAGATGTCTCGGTGCCGATCGGTCATGTGCCACCCACAAAGGCGCCTTTCGAGCCAGGAGTGGTGACCAAGCTCCGCCAAGGCGATGCGGAGAACCTGCTGACTGAACCGGCCCGTCAGTTTGAGCCCCTCAGGGCATGCGAGCGCCTGCTGACTGCTGTGTCCAGCATGATCACCGCAATCCCGCCGCAAGACGGGTGCTTTACAAAGCCCAAGCGAGTGCAGCCGACCACATGCCTATGCGATACCGGGACGGACGCGGCCCGCGCGCGGGCGCACCAGTCGATCACTGCCGGATGAAATTGAACAAGATGCGGCGGGCCTCGACTTCGTTCTCGTCCAGCAGGGCGTGCTCGAGTTGAGCCAGCGCGTCCAGAACGTCCCGGTCAGTCGTATCCTGCTGCAGCGAGCGCATGATCTTGGGTTGGCGCGTCACCGAGACATTCGTGTCATCGTAGAACAGCTCTTCATACATCTTCTCGCCCGGGCGTTTGCCGGTGACTACGATTTCGATTTCTCCATCGGGATTGCCCGGCGTTTTTACCGAAAAGCCCGCCAAGTTAATCATGTTTGTGGCCAAGTCGCGGATCAGCACCGGCTCGCCCATATCCAGCAGAAACACATCGCCGCCGCCTTCGGAAAGTGCGCCGGCTTGCACGATGAGTTCGGCTGCCTCGTGGATGGACATGAAATAGCGTGTCATCTGCGGATCAGTCAGCGTCACCGGTCCACCATGAGCGATCTGTTCCTTGAACAGTGGAACCACTGAGCCATTGGAGCCCAACACGTTGCCGAACCTAACTGCGCAAAAAAGCTGTCCCGTCTTCTCCCGATCGGCCCGAATAGCCTTTTCCTGCACGATCAGCTCGGCCCAGCGCTTGGTTGCACCCATCACGTTGGTCGGCCGCACAGCCTTGTCGGACGAGATCAGCACAAAGCGCTCAACGCCTAGGTGGAAGGCCGTATCCACCACCGTCCTGGTGCCAAATACGTTATTTCGCAAACCTTCCAGGGCATTAGCTTCCACCAGCGGTACGTGCTTGTGGGCAGCGGCGTGGAAAACGATTTGCACGCCGTGATTTTGGATCGCGCGACGTACTGCTGTTGAGTCCACGATCGAGCCAAGAACGGGCACGATCGCGGGGTCGTGCAGCGCTCGAAGCTCGCGGTCGATTTGGTAGAGTGCGAACTCATTGGCCTCGAACAGCACTAGTCGCTGTGGCGCCCACTTGACGATCAGTCGGCACAGCTCTGAGCCGATTGAGCCTCCAGCACCGGTTACAAGGATCGTCTTCCCCTCAACCATCTGGCGAATAAGCTCGGGGTCCGATGGTACCGAGGAGCGACCCAGCAGTTCGTCGATGTCAATTTCTTTGACTTGACTGACGAGGTATTTCCCGTCCACCAGGTCCGATACCGCAGGAATAGTCCGTACTTTCGCACCGTGTCCGGCAACGCTGGCCACAATCTCTTGGCGCCGATCCTTGCTCAGGTTGGGCGCTGAAAGGATGACTTCCTCGATTCCATACTGGCTGATCAGGTTGGGTAAGCTGGCGGGCGAAAACACGCGCAAGCCAGCGACATCGCGGCCGTGGAGCGCGCGGTTATCGTCGATGAAGCCGACAATGCGCTGCGTGCCCTCTCGGCGCAGCGCATTGACCAACTGCGCACCTGAATTGCCCGCACCATAGATCAGGATTGGACGGAACTTGATCTGGCTGGCATTTGTAGACCACAGCGCCTTCTTTGCGAGAAATCGGCTGCTGCCGATCAACATGGTCGCGATTGCCCAATAGAGAATGGGCACCGAGCGCGGCACGAGGCCGCGACCAGCCATTTCCGAGAGGAATACCAAAAGAACCCAGCCAAGCGCGGCAAGTGTTGTTGCTTGCAGGATGCGCCATATGGCCCGCTCGGGAAGATAGCGGATAACCGCGCGATAAAGCCCCAGACGAATGAAGATCGGGATCGCGACAATCGGCGCGGTGGCGATGATCAGGAGTTCCTCGCCGGTGCGAGGCGGCGTCCAGGAGCCGTAGCGCATTGAGAAGCCAGCCCACAGCGCAAAACTCAGCGCAACGGCGTCAAAAGCCATAAGCACTAGGCGCTTCCAGAAGCGTGGAAGGTTTCCGATCGAGTTAAGAAGTCTATTCTTCATGCGTGGCCAAGTCGGTAGCAACATGGGTCTCCGAGTCGGGCTTGCCAGCGCCAGCGATTAGGCAGATGAACACCATAGGGACATAAGCCATCAGCACGGCCAGCCATGCTATGGCGGGGTCTCTTTGAGCCCAGAGTGCCAACGGATATAGCCAAGTCAGATTAACTGCAATGCAGGCCAAAGTGACCGGCAAATGTCCGTTCCAGCGGCGCGCGAGGCGCTGATATGCATGGGAGCGATGGGCAGAAAAGACTCGTTCTCCTCGGAATGCCCGCTGAATTAGCGTCACTGTGGCATCAGCAACGAACAGGGCAGCCAGGATCAGAACGACGCTGTAATCCAAAATGTTTGCCGACAGCAGACCCAGCGCGATAGCGAATATGGCTGTGGCGAGGAAATTGCTGCCAGCGTCGCCCATGAAGATTTTCGCCGGAGGCCAGTTCAGCACCAGAAAGCCCAACGAGGCGCTGGCCACCGCCGCGCCCCACCACATCAGCCAGACCGCGCCGCTATCTTGCCCGCTACCTAGAGCGAAAAATATCAAGCCAGCCAATAACAATACGCTTTCTGATGCGGCAATTCCGTCGATGCCATCCATGAAATTAAACAGGTTGATCCACCACACCCCTGCCAGGGCAAGGCCGACGTAAAGCAGCGCTTGCGGCACGATCAAACCTGATATCGTCAGAGGCGGCAGGTTGCCCGCAGCACCGAGCAGCACCATAACCAGAACGAACTGTACGCCTAAGCGAAACAGGGCCGGAAGATCCATCCGATCGTCGGCAAGTCCCAGCAGTGCTGCCACCAGGCTTGCGCCCCATGCCGCCAGTGCAAAGGATGACGGCAGCAACGCGAGGCCCGCAAAGAGGGACGCCATTGCAATTGCGATTCCGCCGCCGCTGGGGGTCGGCGTCCGGTGCGAGGAGCGTTCGTTGGGTACCTGTACCAGCCGTAGCCGCACCGCATTGCGTTGCACGAGCGCGGCCATCAGCCAAGCAAAACCGGCAGCGCTCAACACAACTAAGATGGAGAAAACATAAGACGGCATGCTGGCCATTTCCACGGTGCGAGCCCCGTCCTAGTCCGGGCAGTTCCAGGCAAGCAAGCCAATTTTGATCCCGGTTAACAACCGTTCGACTAAATATCCCGGTAGTGATGCAATCTGCGCGCAGTGAAACGCAGTCCGCCCAGCTTGCCGCATGTTGCAACCATCTCGCCATTTCGCTAGGGACTGGCAAAGGCCAGAGGACCCGCGCCCACACGGAGATGACCATGCTGCTGGTGACAGGTGCCGGAGGATTCGTAGGAGCCGCCTTGCTCGATCGGCTTCGGGCCGATGCAAAGCACTATCGCGCCATCAGCCGCACAGCTCGTCCCGGCATCGAGGCCATGGGCGCTATCGATGGCAGCACCGACTGGAGCGCTGCTCTGCAAGATGTGGACACCGTTATCCACCTTGCCGCACGCGTCCATGTGATGAGGGATCGGGCTGCCGATCCGTTGGAGGAGTTTCGCACCACCAACGTGGCTGGGACGCTTGGACTGGCGCGACAGGCGGCAGCAGCAGGCGTGCGCCGCATGATCTTTGTCAGTTCGATAAAGGTGAACGGGGAGGAAACGCGCCCCGGTAGACCCTTTCTGGCCGACGATCAGCCTGATCCACAGGATGCCTACGGAATTTCCAAGTGGGAAGCCGAACAAGAACTGCATGACTTGGCGCGAATGACTGGCATCGAGATCGTCGTGGTCCGTCCGGTGCTGGTCTATGGCCCCGGTGTTGGTGGCAATTTCATCCGCATTGTGGAATGGGTTCGACGCGGCTACCCGCTGCCTCTTGCTATGGTCCGTAATCAGCGGTCTTTTGTCTATGTCGGCAACCTTGTCGACTTGATCATGACCTGCATAGACCATCCGGCAGCGGCCAATGAGACTTTCCTGGCGTCTGACGGTGCTGACATGTCCACGCCTCAACTCGTACGGGTTCTGGCACGCCATATGAATCGAAACGTCAAGCTGCTCCCTGTTCCGATAGGGCTCTTGCGTCTGTTGGCCAGAGTTGCAGGCCAGAAGGATGCGGCGGTGCGGCTGACCGACTCTCTGCAGGTCGATATCGCAAAGAACAAAGAGATTCTCGGATGGTCGCCGCGGTTCTCGCTTGATCAAGGCATGCAAGACACCGTTCGCGACGCAGTCACTAAGAGGAAGTGACGGGTCATGCCTTCGGGTAAGCATGGCCTTTCCGAAACGCATGTGCTGGTAGGTCAGCGAAGAACATACTTCCGTACATGACCCGGTGCTGGTTTGAAACGCTGTGCACGCAAGAAGCCTATTTCAGGTTGGACGTCCCCTCTTTATGATTGCTGGCTTGGCTCCTGGAGCCGCCGCATGCGCGCGCGGTTGGCCACCGGATGCACGGGCGGGGCGGGGGGGAGAAGGGCTCGGATGTCGACAAAGGGGAATATGGGCTCGAAGTGAAAGGCCTCGGCATGGCTCTCGGCGGCGCCATTGGCCTGGCTGGCGCGGAAGGCAGACAATTGCTCGGACGCGACCACAAAACGTTCTGGGTCCTGGGATGCATGCGCGTTGATGGCGATTGCCTTCTTTGCCCGATGCGCGGTGATGTCGACGTAGTAGGAGGGCATCGGTCCGACACCGCGCAGGGCATCGCAATAGAGCACCGGCGCGCTGAACGACGCGGCAATCCGCACCGCTTCGCTGAGCGCCCGGTGGTCGCCATGATAATCAATGGCAGGATGCGTCAGGATCAGGTCCGGATCCATTTCGGCAATAATAGACTTGAGAGTGAGGATCAGCGACTGGTCCGGGACCAGCTCGCCATCAGCAAAATCCAGAAAATGCACTTTTGCGTCCAGCAATGCCGCGGCGCTGCGGGCTTCATTCTTCCGCAGGGCGCTGAGGGCGACCGGATCGCCGTTGCCGCCCTTGGCGCCATCGGTGGCAATGACGTAGTCGAGCCGGTCGCCACGGGCCGCACAGGCGGCCAATGTGCCGAACATGTAGATCTCAATGTCGTCAGGATGCGCGCCGATGGCGAGGATGTTCATCTTGTCGGTTCTGCCAGAAATTCGAGCACCATGGCGGCCGTCCAAGTGAAGCGACCGCCGCCACAAGGCTCTGCCGTGATGGGGTCATAATACTCGGCAAATCCCGATTGGGTAATCAGGTCAAGGCTCGAGCCCCTGATCTGCTCAGCCACGGCGCTTTCACCGTTGGCGGCAAGGCCATCGGCAATCATGTAATTGGTGACGAGCCAGACCGGGCCGCGCCAATAGCGCTTGGCTTCGAAGCGCGGATCATCCGGATCCTGACTGGGAACGATGAACTTCACCTTGGCCGACCAGCGTTCGATCGTGCGGGCAATGGCGGCGGCGCGGCTGGCCGGAATATCGGCCAGCGCGGGCAGCATGCCGCCGAGGGAGGCGCTGTCGATCAGCCGGCCGGTGGTGCGGTCCTTGCAGAGGTAAAGGCCATGGCTGTCGCTCCAGAGCGCGTCGAGGGCGGCGATGCCCTTTTCGGCTCGTGCCCTGTTGGCGGCGGCAATAGCGGTCTCGCCGAGCGTTTCCGCCAGCGCGGCCAGATCGGCGCAGGCGCGCAACAGGATGGCATTGAACCCGGGGTCGATGACCTGGAGCGGTGAGGCATCGTGCAGCCTGGTGTTGTCCCAGCCCAGCGAGCGGAATTTTTCGACCAGCCAGAGATAGCGGTCATATTGCGCCTTGGTCGGACGATGCGCCGGATCGGCATGCTGGGTATCGCGGCGGGTGTAAGGGGTAATGCCATCGGTTGGCACGCGCTCGAAGGCTTCGTCCCAGTCTACCGAATTGTCGCGACCCGCTTCCCAAGGATGCAGAATGGCAACCAGGCCTTCGCCCCTGGGGTCGCGGTTGCGGTAGAACCAGTCGTGCCATTTATCGATTTTCGGCAGCAGCAATCGCGCCTTTTCTTCCGCCAGGGCGCGATCCTTGGCGCGTTCGAACAGGCGCTTGACCGCAAATCCGGCAACGGCAGGTTGGGTGATGCCTGAGGTGGCGGTGGGACGCTTGGTGTCCCACACGTCGGGACCGGGGAAGTAGCCATCCGAATAAACATGGAAGACAATGTGAGGGACCATGCCATCGGGCCATTGATGCGCGAACAGGGTCTCGATTTCCTGCCAGGCGCGAGCCTCGTCAAAATGGGCCTGTCCGAGCGCCGTCAGGCAGGAATCCCAGTTCCACTGAAAGGGGTAAAGGCCCTTGGTCGGGATTGTGTAATCGCCCTGGTCGTTCTCCTTAAGAACGTCGATGGCCAGGTTGCGCAGTGCAGCTTTGTCGGTCGTCATGAAATGGCTTTCGGGAATAAGTTCGGTACGGCTCAGACGGCAAGCGTGGTTTCGGGATCGAACCAGCGCACCCGGTCCGGCTTGGGCGCGAGACGCAATTCGTCGCCCGGGGCGACCTTGAGATCGCTGTCGAGCACGGCCCGGAAGAGTTTTCCGTCCACCTCCGTGGTCACCAGCGTGTGCGCGCCCAAGGGCTCGATGACCCGGGCGGTGGCGACAAAACCGGTCGGCGCGATCTCGACATCTTCAGGACGGATGGCGAAGTCGAGGGCATCCCCGGCAACGGGACCCGGCAGTTCGAGGCCAGCCACCTGGAACTGGCCATTTGTGCCGCGTCTGGCAGGCAGGAAATTCATCGGAGGATTGCCGATGAAACTGCCGACAAAGCGCGCTGCGGGATTGCGGTAGACTTCCACCGGGCTCGCCGCCTGCACGATCTTGCCGCCATTCATCACCGAGATGCGGTCAGCCAGCGACATCGCCTCGACCTGGTCATGGGTGACGTAGATCGTGGTGGTCTTGCTGTCCGCCAGGACGCCCTTGAGTTCAGCGCGCATTTCGAGGCGTAGCAGCGCATCGAGATTGGACAGCGGCTCGTCCATCAGGATCACGTCCGGCTCCATGGCGAGCGCCCTAGCCACCGCGACGCGCTGGCGCTGTCCGCCCGAAAGCTGGCCGGAATAGCGCTTCAGAAGCTGCTCGATATGCATCAGCTCGGCCGTGCGATTGACGCGCCGGTCGATCTCGGTCTGCGGCAGCTTCTTCATGCGCAGGCCGAAGGCGATGTTCTCGAACACGGTCAGATGGGGGAACACCGCGTAGTTCTGGAACACCATGGAAATGCCGCGTTCGCGCGGGGGCAGGTGGTCGACGCGCTTGCCGCCGATCCACACTTCGCCCTGGCTGGGCGTTTCGAGCCCGGCAATGATGCGCAACAGCGTGGTCTTGCCACAGCCCGAGGCGCCGAGCAGGACCATGAATTCCTGGTCCGTGATGGTCAGGTCGATCGAGTGCAGGGCGGTAAAGCCGCCGAACCGCTTGGCGACATTCTTGATAACAATTTCAGCCATGGATGAACTCCTTACCGGTTGGCGATGCCCCACATCGCAAACAGGTACTTGCGAACGGCGAAGATGAAGACGAGGGCGGGCACGACGAGCGCGGCGCCACCGGCGAACTTGAGATGAAGAGGCGAGACATTGAGGTTCTGGATCAGGAAAGCCGGCAAGGTGCGGTTTTCGATGGTCAGCACCGCAGCGGCGAAGACCTCGTTCCAGGAAATGGTGAAGGCAAAGACTGCAGAGGCGGCAATGCCGGGCAGGACCAGCGGCAGCACGACCTTCTGGAAGGCCTGCCAGCGATTGCATCCCAGCGTCCACGCCGCTTCCTCGAGCTCAAGCGGAATGCCCGAGAACAGCGAGAAGGTGATGAGTACCGAAAAGGGCAGAGCCAGAACGGTATGCACCAGGGCCAGGCCCAAGGCGGTATCGTCGAGCCCGGTGCGGATGAACATCACAGCCAGCGGCAGCGCCAGAAGCGGCAAAGGGAACGCGCGCGTCATCACCACGAGCATGCGGAACACTTCCTTGCCGGGGAAGTCGAAGCGCGACAGCGCATAGCCGGCCGGTGCACCGATGCCGATCGAGAGCACCATGGTGAGCACGGCGACCGATACCGAGTTCCATAGGGCGCGGCCCACCCCGGAAAAGCCGGCGAAGAACTGCAGCGAGGAGAAGTCAAAGCCCGGCAAGCCGCTCTTGGGAAAGCCGCTGACCTGTTCAGGCGACGACAGGGCGTTGACCATCAGCAGGTAGATCGGCACCAGCACCCAGGCGCAGATGAGGAACACGCAGGCCCAGAACAGGAAGCGTGCTGCCGAACGGGTAGCCTGTACCGGGGTGGGCTGGTCGCTGGCAGTCGTCGTGGCGCTCATATCGTAGCCCCCTTGGGAACGCGCAACACGCGCAGGAAGAACAGGGTGGCGACAATCGAGATGCCAAGGATCACCATGGCATAGGCGGCAGCCACGTTGCGGTCCTGCAGGGCGAATTGCCAGTTGTAGGTTTCACCCATGAGGACGGGCAGGGTTGTGCCGCCGAGGGCCGTGACAACGGCGAAGACCTCGAAGGCGGCCAGCGTGCGCAGGATCAGTGCTGATTGGAGGCTGGGGCGCAGCATGGGCAGTGTGATCTTGACGAAGCGCTGCCAGGGGCTCGCGCCGAACACTTCCCCGGCCTCGTAATATTCCTTGGGGATCAGGCCCATGCCGGAAACCAGGATCACCATCATGATGGCAGTGGCCCGCCAGATCTCGGCCAGCACGACTGCGAGGAAAATGATCCAGATATTCTGGTAGCCCAGGAAGAGGATCGGCTGGTCGACGAGACCCAGGCCATGGAGCATGGAATTGAGAAAGCCGGACTGCTCGAAAATGGCTAGCCAGACGATGCCCGCGGCCAAGTCCGACAGGCCGAGCGGGATCGAGAAAATGTAGAGGATCGCGCTGCGACCCTTTTGCAGCTTTGTGACGATGGTGGCCATCGACAGCGCCATGGCCAATTGGATGGGCACCACGACGGCCGCAAGCAGCAGCGTCCAGCCTAAGGCCGAGCCGAATTTCCAGTGGGTCGCCATCGTGGTCAGCGGCTGCAGCGAGAAGCTGCCATTGCGGCTGAACGCCAGCACGGCGATTTCGACGAAGGGATAGACGAAGAAGACCAGCAGGAAGACCGTTGCCGGCAGCAATAGAAGGTAAGGCAGCGCTTTGGCTTGCATCTTGGAGGCTCCGGTAACGGTTCCACCACCCGGCATCTTGCGACGCCGGGCGGCTTTCTCGGGGGAGGAGAAACTTAGTCGACCGGGCAGGCGCCTTCGGAAGGAGCATCCGGCAGCCAGCATGGGGCATTGGCCTGGTTCATGAGGCCGCGCAGGGTATCGGCCTGCTGGTTGAGGACATCCTCGACCGGTTGGTTGCCTAGAACGATGCGCTCGAACGTGTCGGTATAGACCTGGTTGAACTGCCCACCGAGATCACCCAGACCCACCGGGAGAAGCGCCGGCAGGGCATCGTCCGCGGTGGTCATGGCATTGATGGCGGGGCCGAGGGCCTTGGCCGATTCCGGCAGGTCTGCGGGAAGCGCGGCGTCGGTCACCGGGTAGAAATTGGTGGCCCGAAGCGTTGCGACCTGCGTCTCGGGCTGCATCATATAGGCTACCAAGGCCTTGGACGCATCGATGTCCGGTGCGCTGGCGGGAACGGCAATGCCAGCCAGAACCGGCATGAAGCCCCGACCGGCCGGACCGGCAGGGGCAGGGAAGGCCACGAAGTCTTCGGGGCGCTGGTTGAAGGCATCGGCCAGCCGCGCGATGTGGTCGAACGCCACCCACACATCACCCGAAAGCAAGGGCTCCTGCATGAAGGCGTAGTTGGTCGAGGCGGGATTGGTATACTGCCAGAGTTCCTTGAACGCATTCCAGCCTTCGACGGCCTCAGCGGAGCGGAACTTTGTGACGGTCGAGCCGGCATAGGACGGCAGCAGGAAGCCCTGGAAGAAGCGGTGCTTGAGGCCCTGCGGACCAGCCGGGAAGCCGAACTTGGGCGAGCCGGTACCCTCGGCGAGCGCCTTCGACCAGGCAATCAGGTCGTCATAGGTCAGAGCGTTGAGATCGGCACCTTCAGGCAGATATTCGAGGGCCTGCCTGCTGGCCGCCATGACGTAGTTGGCCTGCATCCAGGGGAGGTATTTCTGCTCGTCGGTGCCCAGCTTGCCCAGGTCCATGAAAGCCTCGCTGACCGCGATGCCGGAGAGGTCGACATCGGACAGATCGACAAAGCTGTCCGCATAGGTCGAAAGGTCGCCATGGAGCGAACCGACGACGCCGATCTGGCCCGAACCGGCCTGGATTTCAGCAGCAAGGCGGGTGAGGAAGGGGCCCGTCTCGGAGGCCTGGTAGTCCACGCCACCCTCAAAGCCCGCCAACACCTGCTCACGCATCTTCTGGGTTTCCTCCACCGGGGCGGCCTGGGTCGACCAGAATAGGGTCTGGGCCTGTGCCATTCCAGCGGAGAGGGCGAACGCCAATGTGGCGCAGGCCAGCATAGAGATTTGTTTTTTCACGTGATTGTCTCCCTTTTGTTATGTCGTTGCAGACGGTGCCGGCCCGTGACTGGCGCGTGTCACCAGGCTGGGGCGGACGAGCTTGGTCACAGGCGCCGGATTACGGCCCTCGATGACCTCGATCAGGATCGAGCCGATCTCCCGCCCGGCACTTCGGGTCGAGGTTTCGAAAGTGGTCAGCCCGGGTGGCGCATAGGCGGCCGCGCCGATATTGTCGAAGCCGACGACGGACAGATCGCCGGGCACGGAAATGCCGGCACGGCCGGCTTCTTCGAGCACCATGAGGGCAAGTTCATCGAACAGGCCGAGCACCGCTGTCGGGCGCTGCGGCGCCTCGATCAGTGTGCGCACGCTGGAAAGGGTTGCCTCGCGGTCGAAGCGCGGCGCCGCCACGATGTCGAGGTGCACGGAATCATCGCCCCGTCGCTCGATGGCCTGCCGAAGGCCCCGTTCGCGCAGATGCCGGAACATCATGGGCTCGGCGATACTGACCAGCCCAAAATGACGGTGGCCCAGGTCGTAAAGCAGATCGAATGCCTCGGCAAAGGCGGCTTCGCCGTCGGCGTCGAGCCAATTGACCGGCTTGCTTTGGTCAAGGATGCGGCCATGGGTTACGAAGGGAATGTTGCGCTTGAGCAGATAGTCGACCCGCTCGTCCACTTCGGCGATGCGCAGCAGCACCACCCCGTCGGCGCGCCCTGATTCCACCACGTGACGGAGCACCGAGAGTTCCGATTGCCCCGCCTGAGCCGTGGCTAGGAACAGATCCATGCCGTGTTCGACCAGTCCTTCGCCCAGCCCGGTGACAAATTCCCCGATATAGGAATCGACGAAATTGGGTCCGCGCACGGGAAGAACCAGCCCGGCAAAACCGCTGCGGCCCGACACCAGCTGGCGCGCGGCGACATTTGGAACATAGCCAAGCTGTCGCGCGGCTTCCGCGACGCGTTCTCGGGTCTTGAGCGCAATCTTGTCATTGCCGGCCAAGGCACGAGACACGGTCGTGATCGACACATCCAGGTGCTCAGCGAGCTCTTTCAGCGTTTTCCCACGACTGGACACGTTGCACTTTCCTCAAATACAAGCGTTTGCAACTAGATTACAAACGTTTGCAATTTCTGGTTGCTCCTGTCGCTCTTGTCAAGCGCATTTGCATGGCTGCTATGCGCGTCAAGATTGGATGGGTTTTCGAAGGCGCGTTTTTTCGTGATGCCGCAGCACCATGGCGTCGTTGCCGCCCGGGCGAAAAATTTGAATTTCGACCCTCGGAGGTACCGGTTGCGCTACGTGCCGCGGTAGCGGTCGCGAAGATTTCGGCTCGCCGGGGATGCTACTCGATGGTCGGCAATTGCAGCTTCGACACTGTTTTGCGCGCCAGCTGCAGATAATCCCTCACCGCACTCCGCTCCAGCGAGCGAGGCGGGTAGATGACGCCGGAATCATCTGCATGACCCGCATCCTCGATGGGTAGGGCCTCGATACCGAATGTGCGGAACAGGCTCTGAAAGCCGCTCGATGCCGACATGAGGAAAGGCGACTGCCGCAGAAGCAGCAAGGCGTTCATCATCGTGTCGACGCGGGCCGCAAAGTCACGCGACATCCGTCCCAGCATTCCAGGACCTGCGTCGTCCTCATATCCGGGGCTGATCCAGCGATGCGCGAGAAGTTCCTCGATGCTCACCAGACGGCGCTGTCGCAAGGGGTGGTTCTGGTCGCAATAGATGAAGGTGGCCTGACGCACGAGCGGGCGAAATTCCACTTTGACCAACGGCGTGTATCGGTCGGAGAACGTGCCGAACACAAGGTCGTAGACCCCGTTCCTCAGGCCTTCGAGCCGCGTGCCCTCATCGGCGATTTCCACCTGAACCACGACATGGGGGTGTGTCAGCGCGAACTCGCGGGTGACCTCGGGAAGGATTGCAAGGCCCCAGAGGTCGCCCGAAGCAATCCGGATCGCCGCCTTCGCACGCCCCTGCAATTGCTCGATTTCCTCGCGGGCCTCGTCGAGCGCGGGGAGGATGCGGACCGCGCGGCTATAAAGCGCCGAGCCATATGGACTAAGGGCTACGCCGGCCCCGTTGCGGATGAACAGTGGCGCTCCATAACTGTCTTCAAGCTTCTGGATCGCACGCGACAAGGCGGGCTGGGAGATGTTGAGATGCTTGGCTGCAGCCGAGATGGAGTGTCGGCTCGCCACTTCCACGAATTGACGCAGCTCGCGCATGTCTCTTCCTATGCGATTTGTGCATATCGTATCGCACCTTTGCATTTGACGTCCAGTATGCCCGGTGTACTCACTACATCAGAGAGCGCCGCGTATGAGCGCTTTGGCGCCAAGCTGTGAGCGTGGATGGGCCCCGGGGGAGTGGGGCGGGAAGCGAACACAATCAAATTGCGCATAGCGCGAGGCTCTCGGAAGGAACATGGCCGGCATATCGGCTCGGGCGTCAGGCCCATGAGGAGGATTGCAATGAAGATGACACCTTGGCGCCATGCGGCGCTGATGACGACTTGCCTTGTCGCGCTTGCCACGCCCGCTTATGCACAAGACCAGGTGAGCCTGGTTTTCCGCCAGTTCGATCCTCCGACGGAGACGGCAGGGCTTCAAGAAGCCATCAATGCCTGGAATGCCAGCAATCCCAATATCCAGGTCCGCATGGAAACCATGGCCGGTGGTGATACTCTTGCACAATTGGCGCGCGAAGTGCCGGCAGGCGCTGGTCCAGATATTCAGCACATGGCCTTCGTCTGGACCCGCGACCTGGCCAGGTCCAATCTGCTCCTCGAGCTCGGGCCGCTGATCGAGGCGGAGGCCCCGGGCGCGGGCATCGACGACTTCCTTGCGCTCGAATTGGCCACGCTCGACGACAAGATCTATGGCATGCCCTGGTCGGCCGACACATTCGCCATGGCGTACCGTCCCGATTTGCTGGAAGCTGCCGGCGTCGCCTTGCCCGATACCTGGGAAGAGCTTGCGACTGCGGCTGAGGCCCTCAGCGTCGGTAATGGTCAGTTCGGGCTTTGCTTCCCTGCGGGCAGTTCGCCAGACAGCGGCATGTGGACGCTGGTCAATTACTATCTCTGGTCAAATGGCGCGACGCTGGTCGACGAGACTTCGCCCGGCACCTGGGAAGTGGTGGCGACGGCCGAGGACATCGCCGGGGCCATGACCTATTTCAACAATTTCTTCGCCTCGGGAAGCGCGCCGGAGAGCCTGATCACCGTCAACAGCTGGGGTGACCCCGAACTGATCGGCGGCCTGGGCCGGGGCGATTGCGCCATCACCTTCTTCCCGCCGCAGACCTTCCGTGCCGCTCAGGCCCAGTCCGAAATGCCGCTCCTGACCGGCCTGATCCCCGCGGGCAGCGAAAAGCGGATCTCCCATCTTGGGGGGCGCGCTCTGGGCATCAACCCCAATACCAAGCATCCCGAAGAGGCCTGGGCTTTCGTGCGCTACCTGCTGAGCCCGGAAACCTTCAAGACCTACAATCAGTATCCGGCACAGAACTCTGTTCTGGACGCGCTCGATTTTCCGGAGAACGAGCAGGGTTTCGTGCAGATGCTGCCCTTGGCTCAGACCTTCGAGCGTTACATCTCCTCGCCAATTGCGGTGTCGAGCATGACCGGCCTGATCAACCGCGAATTTGGCGCGGTCTTCTCGGGGCAACGGTCGCCCGAAGAAGCCAGCCAGGTGGTCCTCGACGAGCTGCAGACCCTGCTCCAGCGCGGCAAATCCTGAGCCTTCTGAGGAATAACACGGATGTCCGTCCTCCCCACCAGCGCGCCGGCTGAAGAGCCGGCGCAAGTCCTGGGCAAAAAGCTCGAGCCCTACCTGCTCGTGCTCCCGGCCATGCTGATCCTGGCCTTCTTCTTCGCCGGCCCGGCAGTCTACAACATCGCTCTCGCCTTTCAGGAGCTGAGCCTGTTCGACCTCGGCCGGGAGGGGACATGGGTTGGCTTCGATAACTTTGCCGAGGTTCTCACAGATCCTTCGACAGGCCAGTCGCTGATCAACACCACCCTATGGCTGACGATCGTTACGGTCGTGCTCCGCCTAATCCTGGGACTGGGCCTGGCCCTTTTGCTCAATGCCAGCGTCTTCTCTCGCTGGAAACTGGGATGGCTGGTTCGGTCCCTCATCCTCATACCCTGGGTCACTCCGCCGGTCGTTGCCGTGGCGGCCTGGAAATGGCTGCTCGACGCCCGCTATGGCGTCGTCAACCAGGCCCTGATGGGGCTCGGGCTGATCGAGCAGGGCATTCCTTTTCTGGCGCGCACCTCCACGGTCTGGGGCGCCATCGAAACCATGCTCGTCTGGCGGGAACTGCCCTTTGTAGTGATCACTATCCTTGCGGCGTTGCAATCCATCCCCAGCGAGTTGCGGGAGGCCGCGCGCATCGACGGCGCGAACGAATTCCAGATCCAGACACGCATCGTCCTGCCGCTGCTCAAGCCCGTACTGGCCGTGATCACCTTGCTGACCACCATCTGGACCTTCAATAACTTCGTCTATGTCTGGCTGGCCACGCGTGGCGGGCCGGGCGACTACACGCAAGTCCTGGCCACGCAGATGTACACCACATCCTTCGTGGATTACCGCATGGGCGCGGGCGCGGCGGTGGGCGTTGTGATGAGCCTCATCATGTTCGCCTTCGCCCTCATCTACTTCTTCGTGATTTTCCGGGAAAAGTGAGGCGCGTCATGGCCAAGGATTCCATCAACAGCCATCCGGTCCGCGACCTCCTCACCGTGGTTTTCGGCGTCGGGCTGCTTCTTCTCCTGGCGTTCCCGTTCCTTTGGGTCGTGATCATCTCGTTCCGGCCGGAATCGGAGATTTTCACGCGCACCTTCCAGCTGATCACGACGTTCACGCTCGACAACTACGCCACCCTGCTGGAGGGTTCGCCGTTCCCGACCTATCTGCGCAACAGCCTTTTTGTCTGCACCATCGCCACGGTAGTGGCGGTTGGCATCTCCATGATCACTGCCTACGGCTTCTCACGGAACCGGCGGTTTACCGGGCGGCAGACCTTGCTGATCCTTGTAATTGCCACCCAGCTTTTCCCCTTCGTGATCCTGATCACTCCGCTCTATGCGACTTTCTTCTCGCTGGGCATGATCAACAACCCGCTGGCGCTGGTCATTTCCTATATCGCGGTCAATCTGCCGTTCTGCATCTATATGCTGCTGGGCTATCTCGATACGATTCCGCGCGATCTCGACGATGCCGCGCGCATCGACGGTGCCTCGACACTACAGATCATCTTCCGGGTGATCCTGCCGGTCGCCTGGCCGGGGATCGTTACCGTTGCCGTCTACGCCTTCGTTTCGGCATGGGACGAATTCCTCTTCGCCCTCACCCTCATGACCTCGGACGAGAACAAGACCGTTCCGGTCGGCCTTGCCGGCTTTTTCGGCGAGTACACCACGCAATGGAACCTGGTCATGGCCGCCTCGGTCATCTCGACCCTGCCCACCCTCATCATCTTCATGTTCCTGCAGCGCAAGCTCGTGTCCGACCTGTCGGCTGGCGCGGTCAAGACATGATCGCCGACCCAAGCGCCACCGCTGGCCCCACACTCATCGCATTGGCATTCCCATGAATATCATTCTCGTGCTGATCGACAGCGTCAATCGCAACGCCCTTTCGCCCTATGGTGGCAAGGAGTTTGCGACCCCAAACATGCAGGCTTTCGTCGATCGTGGCGCCTGGCGCTTCGATAATCACTTTACCTGCAGCCTGCCATGCATGCCGGCGCGGCGGGAAATCTTCTCTGGCACCATGAACCTTCAATGGCGCCCCTGGGGCCCTCTGGAGCCCTTTGACCTTCGACTACCCAAACTGGTCGAGCAGGCCGGCTATTCCACCGGTATGGTCACGGACCACTATCATTATTGGGAAGAATCCGCGAACGGCTATATCCAGGGCTTCCAGAGCGCCGAACTGGTGCGCGGGCATGAGCTTGATTTCTGGAAGCCGCTCCTGCCGGACAGCGACCTGCCGCAATGGGTGCGCAATGTCGAAAAGTGGCGTCCCGGCTATGGCCATCGCTATTATTCCAATATTGCCCATTTCCGCGACGAGACCGATTATTTCTCGGCAAAGGTTATGAACGGCGCATGCGACTGGCTCAAGGCGCCCAGGCAGGACAATCCCTTCTTTCTCCAGGTCGAATGCTTCGACGTGCACGAGCCCTTTGATGTGCCTGAGCCTTATGCGTCCATGTATGGAGACGGTGCCGACCGCGACAGGTTCACGCTCTGGCCGCCCTACCAGAATGCGGCACGCCAGGCGGAATTCCTAGCCGGCACGAGCGAAGAGGAATTTGCTTATATTCGCTCCCAATATGGCGGCAAGATCACCATGACCGATCACTGGTTCGGCAAGCTGATGCAGACCATGGACGATCTGGCCCTCTGGGATGACACCATCGTCATCGTCACCACCGACCACGGGCACGATCTGGGCGAGCGTCACGGGTTCGGCAAGCAATATCCGCATTTCGACAGCCATGCGAACATCCCGCTCCTGGTCTGGGACCCCCGCCACAAGGCCGAGGGACGGGCAGTGAGCGCGCTGACCAGCACGCTTGATATTTTCGGCACAGTGCTGGACGCCGCCGGCGTGCCGCTGCCCGAGGGTACACATTCCGGGTCCGTTCTGCCGCTCATGGCCGAGGCTGACAATGCGGGGCGCGAGGCCGTGCTCTACGGCATTTTCGGCAATGGTCTGTGTTGTACGGACGGCGATTGGACGCTGATCCAGCCGCCGGATCGAAATAAGCCGCTCTTTGCCTATTCCTCCATGGTGCCCACCACCATCGTCGCGCCGGACAAGCCGGTCGACCAGGGCTATTTCATGCCCCATGTCGACATTCCGCAATGGAAGATCCCTTTCACCGAAGACAAGCCAACCGATCGCAGGCCGATGGACAGCGAACCAATGCTTTTCAATCGCGCGGACGACCCCGGCCAGCTCGATAACCTTGTCGGGCAACGTCCCGACGAGCTGGCCCGGATGCGCCACCTGATGCGCGATACGCTCGCCCGCTACGGTGCGCCATCTGAACTTTTCGACCGCCTCGGCCTTGCGGCCCTATCCTGAAGGACACTCCCATGGCTGCGATCGAACTGAAGAACCTGCGCAAATCCTTTGGCGGTCTGGAGGTGATCAAGGGCGTCGACCTCACCATCAACAAAGGCGAGTTCATGGTCTTTGTCGGGCCCTCCGGCTGCGGCAAGTCCACGCTCCTGCGCCTAATCTCGGGGCTGGAGGACATCACCTCGGGCGACATGATCTTCGACGGCAAACGCGTCAATGCGCTGGCGCCCGCCAAGCGGGGCATCGCCATGGTGTTCCAGTCCTACGCGCTCTACCCGCATATGAGCGTCTACGACAACATGGCCTTCGGCCTGACGCTCGAGAGAGGGCACGACAAGCAGGATATCCGCAGGCGCGTGGAAAAGGCGGCCGACATGTTGCAAATCCGGCAATATCTCGACCGTTTGCCCAAGCAATTGTCTGGCGGCCAACGCCAGCGCGTCGCGATTGGTCGCGCCATCACCCGTGATCCCAAGGTGTTCCTGTTCGACGAGCCCTTGTCCAACCTCGATGCGGCGCTGCGCGTCGCCACCAGGCTGGAAATCGCCAAGCTGCACGCGGAAATGGACAATGTCACCATGGTCTATGTGACCCATGACCAGGTGGAGGCCATGACGCTTGCCGACCGCATTTGCGTGCTGCGCGACGGGCTAGTGGAACAGGTCGGTACGCCCATGGAGCTCTATGAGCAACCCGCCAGCCTTTTCGTTGCCGGCTTTATCGGTTCGCCGAAGATGAACTTTCTCACGGGGGAGAAGGCTGCGGCCCATGGCTGCACCACCTTGGGCATTCGCGGTGAACACCTGACCATCAGCGACAACGGGATCTGGGAGGGCAGGGTGATCCACACCGAGAACCTGGGTGCAGATTCTTATGTCTATCTCGACATGGGGGAAGCCGAGCCCGTCGTAGTGCGGATCGAGGGGGCGTCGGCAGCCAGGAGCGGTGCGTTGATGCGGGTCTCTCCGCAACAGAACCGCATTCACAGGTTCGATGCGCAGGGCAAACCCATCAGGTGAGTGCAATGACCTGCGCCTGTTGCGCGCCCAGCCGGGATGTCCGCCCGCCAGATGCGGACCTTGTGCCAGCGGTAACGCCCCTTGCATCCTTGGGCATGTCGGAGCGTCCGGTGTTCGTGCGGGGCGGCAAAACACATGTGGGCACCAATAGCCCCATGCTGGCTCAGGACGGAGAGGGTCCCGAGCGCGCAATCGTGCTGGCCGATTATAGCCTCGAAGCCCTTACCGTGACCAATGCGCGGTTTGCCGACTTCGTTGCGGCGACCGGCTATGTGACCGAGGCCGAGCGGTTCGGTTGGTCGGCGGTGTTTTTCAACACACCGGAGCGCCTGGACGCTGCAAGGCGGGCTGGGGCGGGCCTTTCCTGGTGGCATCGTGTCGAGGGCGCGACCTGGAACATGCCCGAGGGTCCCGGCTCCGATATCGAAGCGCGGATGGACCATCCCGTTGTCCAGGTGTCCTGGGCCGATGCCAATGCCTTTGCCACCTGGGTCGGCGGTCGCTTGCCTAACGAGGCCGAGTGGGAGCATGCAGCACGCGGCGGCGCGCATCGGCAACGCTTTCCCTGGGGCGACGCCGAGCCGACCGACGAGACTGTGTTCTGTAACATCTGGCAAGGCAATTTCCCCACCTATAACAGCGAGGCCGATGGCTTCCTGCGCACCGCACCCGCCATGAGCTTCGCACCCAATGCATTGGGCCTCTACAACATGGCGGGCAATGTCTGGGAATGGACGCGCGATCCCTACCGCATCCGCTCCAATTCGCGCCGGGCAAAGGCGCGGAACGAGCAGGCTCTGCTTCATCAGGAGAAGGTGCTCAAGGGCGGCTCCTTCCTGTGCCATATCAGTTATTGCTATCGCTACCGTATCGCCGCGCGCATGGCGCTGAGCCCCGACAGCGCCACCAGCAATACCGGTTTCCGCATTGCCTATGACGGCCACCAGAACTGATTTTCGCGATTTCCCGACACTAGGCAGCGTGACATGACCGACAAGACGATCCACCTGGTCTTCAAGACCCATCTCGATATCGGTTTCACCGATCACGCCAGCCGCGTGCGCCGGCAATATCATGATCAGTTCATCCCCCAGGCGCTGTCGACCGGCGAACATTTTTTCAACGAAGATCCCGAGGCACCTGCATTCGTCTGGACCACCGGGGCCTGGCTCATCTGGGATCATCTCAATAGCCAGGATGCCGAAAAGGTCCGTCGGCTCGAGCGCGCCATCGAGCGCGGCCTCATCGCCTGGCATGGGCTGCCCTTCACTACCCATACCGAATTGATGACCCCCGCCCTCTTTCGTGCCGGGCTTTCCTATTCGGCCGAACTCGACAGGCGCTTCGGCCGGACCACAATTGCCGCCAAGATGACCGACGTACCGGGCCATACGCTGGGCATGGTCCCGCTCATGGCCGAGGCAGGCCTCAAGTTTCTGCATCTCGGGGTGAATACGGCCAGTCCCGTACCGGACGTGCCGCCGATCTTCCGCTGGCAGGCGCCGGGCGGCAAGGAGATCGTCGTGATGTATCAGGGCTCCTACGGTGCGACGGATTTTCCGGCAGGCGAGGATATTGGTCTCAGCTTCGCCCATACCAACGACAATATCGGGCCCCAGAGCGTTGGACAGACGGTCGAGGCATTGCGGCAGATGGCGCACGATCATCCTGGCGCAAGGATCATGGCCTCGACGCTCGATGCGTTCGGGGACGCGATGTGGTCCCGCCGCGAGGCCTTCCCGATCGTGACGCAGGAAATCGGCGACAGCTGGATTCATGGCGCAGCCACCGATCCGCATAAGCTGGCCCGCTTTCGCGCCCTCTCGCGGCTTTACGATGGATTTGCCGAGCAACTCGACGAGAGGCGGCTCGCCTTTGGACGGGGCCTCACCATGGTCGCCGAACACACCTGGGGCGTCGACATCAAGACCTATCTCCGCGACGAGAACGCCTGGGATCGTGCGGATTTCGACGCTGCGCGCCGATCCGATTACCGGTTTGCTTATGCCGAACAAAGTTGGAATGAGCAGCGTGCCTATCTCGATACCGCTGTCGCGGCGCTGGATGCCGACGACCAGGCCTTGGCAGCGGCAGCCTTGTCAGAGCTATCCGTTCCCGCACGGCCCGCCGCTAAACGAGAGGGGTATACCCTGTCGCATGAGGGCTGGCGGGCACAGGTCGATCCCGAAACCGGCTCGATCGCCGCGCTGACAGCGCCGGACGGTCGTCAGCTGGCCGGCGCAAGTGGGTGTCTTATGGCCTATCAACACGAGAGCTTTGACTGGCAAACGCTCCAGACCCACCTCGACAGCTATTTGCAGCACCGCATCGAATGGGCAATTCTGGACCACGACAAGCCGGCCCTTGCCGCAGCAAAGACCGCGCGGACGGCGCGGTTTGCGCCGCAGTTCGAGGCGATATCGGAAGATGGTCGCACCGCGTTGGGACTTCTTCCAGAAGAGGCCCGCCGCGCGCTGGGCGGTCCGGCGGCCCATGAATTCGTGCTGACGGCCATCGATGACAATGCCGCGGAAATCATGCTGGTCCTGCGCGACAAGCCCGCCAACCGCATGCCGGAGGCCGGCTTTTTGTCCATAACGCCTGCAGATGCACACGGCTGGGCGATGCAGAAACTGGGCCTCTGGCACAGGCCGGAAAACAATGTCACTCGAGGCGGCGGACAATTGCAGGCCTGCACGGCCCTGCGCTTTGATACCAACCGAGCCAGCGTCACCGTCGAGCTTGTCGATGCCGCGCTCGTAGCACCGGCCGCCAGCCCGTTCATGCCCTACCAGCCCCAGACGCATTCCTTTGCCGAGGGGGCTCGCGTCAATCTCTACAACAACAAATGGGGAACCAACTTCCCCATGTGGTGGGAAGGCTCAGTCGCCTTCCGCTTCGTGCTGAGATTTTCGAATTAGCTGGCCTACCCGTCGAGGACTGCGGACAGGAATTCGCGCGTCCGCTCCTCGCTGGGATCGGTGAACAACTCTTCCGGCGTACCTTCCTCGCGGATCTTACCGCGATCGAAGAAGCAAACTCGGTCCGAGATTTCGCGTGCGAAGCGCATTTCGTGGGTCACCAGCAACATGGTGAGGTCATGCTCGTCGGCCAGCTTGCCGATCACATTGAGTACCTCGCCGACCAACTCGGGGTCGAGCGCGGACGTCGGCTCGTCAAACAGCAGGATGCTGGGCCGCATGGCCAGGGCCCGGGCAATGCCGACGCGCTGCTTCTGTCCGCCGGACAGCTGGCCGGGATACTTCTGGGCCTGATCGGCCAGCCCCACCAGGTCGAGCAATTCCTCGCCGCGTTGCCGTGCCTCGGCCTTCGACAGGCCTAACACCTTGACCGGAGCCTCGGTGATGTTGCGCATCACGCTCATATGCGGAAAGAGGTTAAAGTGCTGGAACACCATGCCGAGCTTGGCGCGCATCTTGCGCAGATGCGCCTCGCTTGCCGCTTTCAGCGTGCCGTCGGCAGCCTGTTCGTGCCAGAGCGGCTCATCGTCGACGGTCACTTTGCCGCCTTCGATGCCTTCGAGCGTCATCAGGATGCGCAAAACCGTTGACTTGCCCGATCCGGACGGGCCGATGATCGAAACCTTCTCGCCGCGCTTGACCGAGAAATCGAGGTTGTTGAGGACGGTCAGATCGCCGAAGCGCTTCACCACCTTGTCGAAGTGGATGATGTCTTGGGTCATTTCAATGGAATTCCTTGCTTGGGAAGCCAGCTGTCGAGCAGGCGAACGCCTGCCGAGGCCACCAGCGTCAAGATGAGGTAAATGCCGCCCACCATGGAGAGAGGGATCAGGTAATCGAAAGTTCGGTCACCCACGATCTTGGCGACGTTGAGCACTTCGAGCACGGTGACCACCGACAGGATCGGCACATCCTTCATGATCGAGACCAGGTAATTGCCCATGGCCGGAATGATGCGCGGAATGGCCTGCGGCACGATGATATGGGTGAAGGTGCGGGCAGGGCTGAGGTTGAGCGCCCGGGCAGCTTCGCGCTGGTCGGTGCCAACTGCTTCCAGGCCACCCCGATAGACCTCAGCCGTATAGGCGCTGTACTGGATGCCGAGGGCGAGGGCGCCGGTCATGAAGGCAGGCAGCACGATGCCATATTCGGGCAGCACGTAGTACAGAAAGAACAGCTGCACGAGAAGCGGCGTGTCCCTTATGAACTCGGTGACGACCTTTGCCGGCCAGCTGATAAAGGGCGATGGAACGGCCTTGAGCACCGCCCAGACAAGGCCCAGCACCAAGGCCACGGCAAACCCCAGCGTCGCCGCCTGGATGGTGACGACCAGACCGGTCAGCAATATGGGCAGGATCGAAATGGCGAAAGCCAATGGGCTCGAAAGGTCCCATTCATATCCGAACAACATGGGTCAGCTCCTCGCCGTGCGCCAGCGACCGGCATAGAATTCGAGCGTGCGCATCAGCGCGGTCAGCACCAGCGCCATGCCGAAATAGGTCACCAGCAACATCGAATAGATGGTGGTGCTGTCCTGGGTGAAGTTCCGGATCTGCTCAGCACGAAACGCCAGGTCGCCAAGGCTGATCAGTGAGACCAGCGCCGTGTCCTTCAGGTTTTGAACCGCCAGATTGCCAAAGGACGGCATCATTTCAGGCACTGCCTGTGGGATGGTCACGTTCCAAAGCGTCTGACGCGGCGAGAAGTTCAGCGCCCGCGCTGCTTCATGCTGGTCCTTGTGCACCGACTGGATCGCGCCGCGCACGACTTCTGCCCCATAGGCCCCGATATTGAGGCTGAGCGCCAGCACGCCGGCAACGATGGGTGGCAGGCGCAGGTCGACACCGATGGCCATTCCGGCCAGGGGCAGGGCGAAATAGAGCCAGAACAATTGCACCAGCAAAGAGGTGCCACGAAAGACCTCGATATAGGCGATGGCCAAGCTGCGCACGCCCAAATTCGGGCTCAAGCGGCCGATGCCGGCCGCAAATGCCAATATGGCGCCCAGGATTGTCGAATAGCCGGTCAATTGAATGGTGACCCATGCCCCCTCGGAGAGGGGGCCGAAATACTCGGTCCAATGCATCTTCAGTCCTTCAGAGGGGTGCTGCAACACGACTTGGGCGGGTGCCGTCGCACCCGCCCAAAATCAGGTCATGCGTGCTGCGCTAGCTGGAGGCGCAGAGCTCTTCGGTCGTGCGGGCGGACGAGCCATCAAGGTCCGCCTGGGTAAAGCCGTAGCCCGACAGGGTCTCGGCCCACGCATCTGTCTGCTTGAAATCGGCAAGGGCGGCGTTGACGGCGTCGCGCAATTCTTCGTTGCCGCTGGCAAAGGTGAAGCCACCCCAGCTGCGCACCTCTTCGCCGCCGATAATAGGATCGGTGAACGCGCCCGCAACTTCCACCGCGTCGCTCTGCGAGGCGAGGCCGCTGGCCGTCAGGCTTGTGGCGGCATAGGCGTCGGCCCGGCCCGTGGATACGGTCGAGATGGCGTCGGCATTGGCTGCGATGGTGACGAGATTGGCTTCGTCCACACCCAGCTCCTGCATCATCTCGAGCTGGTCGGCGCCGGCCATGATCGCCACGCGCAGATCCGGGTTCTGGGCGAAGTCCTCATAGGCGTGGATGTCCTTGGGATTGCCTGAGGCAACCAGAAGGCCTTCGCCATAGGAGCTGTTGGGCTCCGAAAACAGCACCTGCTGGCAGCGATCCGGAAGGATGGCCATTTCGGCAGCGACCATGTCGAAACGGTCAGCCTGAAGGCCCGGAATGAGCGAGGAGAAGTTGGTGGTCACCCACTCGATATTTTCAACGCCAAGCGTTTCCATGATGGCCTTGGCCACATCCGGTCCGGCACCAAGGGCCTCACCGGTCGGGTCGACATAGCCATAGGGAATTTCGTTGGCCACGGCGATCCGCACCGTGCCGCTTTCCTGGATTTCCGCCAGGCTGGCCGCGCTGGCCGAAAGGGTGGTGAGCGAAGACGCCGTCAGTGCCGCCAGCGCAAGCGCTGCGGTCTTTCCAAAATGTGTCATTGGTCTGTCCTGATTGATTGAATTGGGCAGTGAACGCCAGCCGGAGCCCATCCCGTAGGCTGGCAGTGGGCGAGAGCTCAGAAGCCCTGCAGCCCGGAGTGGAATGGATCGGGACGCAGATGGTGCGCAAATTGGAGGTGTCGAACATGACCTGGCTGTCGCCTCTGGGCTTTGCCAGCCTGTCGTCCGCCCGCTGCGCGGCTCAGCGCAAAAGCGTGAAAGTGGCCTGATCGTTCGAAAGTCATGTCGATATGATTAGCAGCTACGAACTAAAATGCAACCCTGTCGATGGCTAAAGTTGGGCATCAAGGTGTTTTCAAAGTGTAAAGCGCTGCGAAATTAAAGGCTTATGAAAGAAAATGGCACACTGAAGGGCTTTTCCATGTCCCATCAGATCAAATTGCTTAGTTAGATATAAATAAAAATGACTGGAGAGCCTTATGCTTGGGTTTGTTCGGTTTGGCAGTTATGAAAGGAGGGCAAACCGGGAGCGACCTTGTGGACGATCAGACCAAGCTGGCCTTGACGGCGATGAGAAAGATCCTGCGGAAAACGGAGAACAATTCCAGGCAGATCATGCGCGACACTGGTTTGACCCCATCGCAACTTATTTTCCTGCAAATGCTGGATGGCGCTGGTGAACAAACGGCCGGCTATGTGGCATCGCGGATGGGAATTACCCAGGCAACGACAAGTGCTTTGCTCCAGAAGCTTGAAAGTGCAGGCATGATCCTGCGCCGTCGCGGAGAAAAGGACAGGCGCCAGGCGCTGTTGTCGCTAACCGAAAAGGGGCAGGCCGTTCTGCAGATCGCTCCGGATGGCGCGCATGCCAAATTTCAGGAGAGATTTTCCCAGCTGGAGAATTGGGAGCAGCTCATGCTCGTTGCCGCCCTCGAGCGTGTTGCCGCAATGCTCGAAGAGGGGGGCGACGAGGCAGCCCCAATTCTGGATTACTCTGCCGAGCTTTCTGCCGGCAGTTGACCCGCAAGGCGCGGATCAGCCATGTCGCGGTAGCACCAGGCCCGGCCCCCTGGAGGAGCTCATCTCGTCATCGTCCCAGGTGATAGTGCTATTGGGCTCCAGCGCGATGGCATGGCGCTGACCGTCATGCAAGATTTCCGCTGTGACATTGCGGCTCGTGAGACCCGTCGCCGCGCGCAGCCCGCCGCGTCGATCAAGCGTAATACGCACCCCTGCGGGGAACCGACTGAGCAGGTGTCCATCGCGATGGATTTCCCCACCCTCCGAGGAATTGATGAGTTCAAAACGGCTCCCGTCAATTGTGCGAGCGTAGCCGGTTTCCCAGGTCTCGTGTCGATGATGAACCGGCTTTGGCAATAGGCTCGTGAACCACACTGTGCCATCGGGCCGTGGCAGGATGCCAGACATCCGCTCGATGAAATCGAGCAGGCACAGGATCGAAGGCGAATAGGCCTCGGTAAATCCCGGCTCACCCGTGAAGGGATCGAGTGTCTGCGGAAAGCGATCCATAGCAAACAGAGCTGCTAATATAGGCTGCATGATCCAGCTCAGCTCTACATGACGGCCGTGATGCTCGAATGCATGCGGCGCCCTGATCAGTGTAAGGAAATTGGTCGGCCCCGCCCAGCTGTTGCGCGAGACATTCGGGTCGAAGCGCGGATCGTCCAGCGCGATGGAAGTCAGTGGAAACTTTGCAAAAAACTTGCCGGTATTGAGCAGGTATCGATCCAGCGCAGCGGCAAATTGGGCACCATCTCCTACCTCGCAGGCAAGCACCCGCAGGAGAACGTCCGACTGCACACGCACAAGTCTTCCGTGCCGATCCCGGTCATAGAAATTGCCGTCATCAGCGTCATAACACTGCGCAAAAAGCGCCTTGAGACTGGCATCGCACTTTTGCTGCCAGGGCCCACCGTCTTGCCCCAGTTCGGCTGCGATGAGCCCCAGATACTGCCGCTGACAGGCGATGTTGGCGGTAAGATCGGGCGCGATATAGGGCAGCAGGGGATTGTCCGGATCAAGTCGGCTAGGATCGTTTTTAAACGGACTGTCGGGAGCATGCCAGAACCGGGGTGAGAGATCATGTCCGGTGTCGAACGTGGAAAAGGCCTCTACCGCGCCGGTGCCCTGCGTGTTCCGATATGTGCTGATCCAGCCATCATAGCGGGCCATCGCCTGATACATCTGGGCGAGCCAAGTCCCGGCGGTGCCGTTGAGCCGATAATGGTTGAAGGCGGAGCGAGCCAGCGGGCTGACGAGCTGGATCTGATTGAAAGCTGCCCCTTGCGCGGTGATCTTATAGGGCAGGAGCCCATCATCACGTTGATGGGCGGCGAAAGCGCTGAAGGTCGACGTGCTGACAGAGGGCAAAAAGCGGCTGAGGATTTCAGCGTTTATCGTGCCAGTGCTTTCGAGCCAGCAGCCATGGTAGATGCCGCCTTCGTTGAGCAGCGCACCGCCATTGCCGGCATGAGGCGTGATGCAGCTGAAAAGTTCGCGAACCGCCTGCCAATATCGGGCAGTTAGCCGCTCTGAACTTGATAAAAAGCTGACCCCGGCCCCAAACCACTCATGGAGTACGTCTGGCCCAAGGTCTTGAGGCAGTGGCCCGATCGCGCGCGCCACGTCAAGATTTCTGAGGTTCGAAAGCAGCACATGGCTCATATTATCGAGCGTCTCCCAACTAGATGGAAACGATCGGCCAGTCTTCCATACAAGTCAATGCGGCCTGCTCGGCAGAGGCGGCTAGTCGGCCGGGTCGGCTTGTCGACACGCCGCTATGGCTTGAGACAAGCGCGCTTCATCAAAGGGCTTGGTCAACAGGGCTGCGCGTTCGGGGCTGTCGGAAAGCTCTCCATATCCCGTGGCGATGATCACGCAAAGCTCAGGCACATTCGCCAGTGCTTGCCGGCTGAGCTCGACGCCGGTCATTCCCGGCATGGCCTGGTCAGTGATCAGGATATCGAATGGTGCATCGCTTTCCAGAAGCGAAAGAGCCTCCTTGCCGTTGCTTGCCGAAGTAACGTCATGGCCCAACTCGGTGAGCATATCGACGGTGCTCATCAGTACCAGTGCATCGTCGTCTACTGCCAGGATCCGGAGCGCTCCCTCATCGTGCAGGGCAGCAGGTTTTGCCAACGGACCTTCTGAGACGGCCGGGCGGCTCGCTGGCAGATAGATGCTCGCCGACGTTCCTACACCCACCCGACTGGACAAGACGAATTGCCCGCCCGATTGTTCGGCAAAGCCATGGACCATGGAGAGGCCGAGGCCGGTGCCTTTGCCCACGCCTTTGGTCGTAAAGAAGGGTTCGCGGGCCCGCGCCATTGTTTCCTCGTCCATGCCAGTGCCCGTATCGGTGACATCGATAACGACGAAGGGCTTGGCCCCTTGGCCTTCCAAGGTGAGATCCTCATTCCGGGAAACGGTAATGCTGATCGACCCGCCGCCCGGCATGGCGTCTCGCGCGTTCACGACGAGGTTGAGGATAGCCAGCTCCAGCTGGTGCGGGTCGACCAGAGCGTGGGGTTGGTCGGTCCTGGCCATAGCTTGCAATGGCGTCTGCGGCCCTATGGAGCCTTTGAGCAGGTCCATCATGCCTTCGATAAGCGCGAAGGTGTCGACAACTTCCAGCCGCATGTCTTGCTTGCGGGCGAAGGACAACATGCGTTGCGTCAGCGAAGCGCCTCGGCGCGCCGCTTCATGCGCGTTGCTTACCAGTCGCTCGGTGCGCTCGTCCGCGGGCACATGCTTGCGCAGCAGTTCCAGATTGCCCAGAATGACGGCGAGCAGATTGTTGAAATCATGCGCCACGCCGCCGGTCAGTTGGCCGATGGCCTCCATCTTCTGCGCCTGGACCAAGGCCTTTTCAGCTTCCCTCCGGCCAGTGAGATCGATAAGGCCGCCGATCACACGATAGGACTGGCTGTCGAGCTCGGGCGCAACCCGGGAGGTCGAGACCACCGACAGGATTTGGCCGGCCTGCGTGCGCATCTCGTATTCGCGCGCGATAGGGCCTCCGGTCGCCATCAGTTCCGGCCAGTCGGTCGACAATCGTCTTGCCGCAGAACTCTCGGACATGAAACTGACCAAGGGGCGGCCGATGACCTCCTCGCGGCGATAGCCCAGAAGATCTGTCCAGGCGTCACTCACGTCCTGAATGCGGCCGTCGATGTCCAGCGCATGCAGGGGCAGGGGTGTCCGCCGATAGAGTGTCCGAAACAATTCCTCGCTTCGACGCAAGGCCGCCGCTTCTCGCTCGGCCAGATCGGCAAAGCGCCGGTCGAACATGCTGGCGAGGATGGCAAGGAACAGGATGAAGAGCGTGATGGCGGAAACAATAAGCGCCAGATTGGTCTGCCCCACATCTGTTGCATGATGGATATGGTCGGTCTCGGGTACAGATATGAATTGGGCCGCGGCCATGCCGGAGTAATGCATGCCGGAAATAGCAAAGCCCATGATGATGGCCGCGCCGATCCTGAAGCGTCCGGACCTCATCCGAAAGGCCAGCCAGAGCGCTGCAATGGCGGCGACAATGGCGGTGGCAATGGAAAGGATGACCCAAGCCGCATCATAGCTGATGCGCACAGGCATGCGCATCGCGGCCATCCCGGTATAGTGCATCCCGACGATCCCCAAGCCCATCAAAAGGCCACTGGCAAGCAGGGGCAGGATGGCGCTGGAACGGCTGACAATGGCAAAGGCAAGCCCGGTAACGCCCACGGCCAGTGCAAAGGACAAGAGCGTCAGTCCCGGATCGTACGAGGCGTCCATACCCGGCATGGTGTGGGCCAGCATGGCCACGAAATGCATGGACCAGATGCCACCGCCCATGGCAATGGAAGCAGCCGAAAGCCAGACGCGTGACCAAGTGCGATTGGTCGCGGCATGCGTTCGCGCTGCCAGATCGAGGGCCGTGTAGGAGGCCACGGTCGCGACAATGATCGAGAGAATGACAAGCGCATTGTCGTGAGTGCCGTTGAGCACGGTCTGTCCACCTTGGCTGGTTGATCTCGATCTAGCACATTGCCCTTGTAAAACTAAGCGCTAGGATTGCCGCGCGATATAGAAAGCACGGTTATTTCGAGAACTCGTCGCGATCCAGCTCCCCGGTGGTGCCGTACAACTTCTACGATCAAGTCCTATCCACCGCGTTGAGGCCTGCAATGAGCATCCCCGTGCCGATCAAGCCGCTGCCTGGGCAGGAAAGTGTCTGGCATTATCCGCGCCCGCCACGCCTGGAAGCGGTCGAACTGCACATACAAATCCATTTTGGCGGTCTTTGCATTGTCGACACACCCCGGTGCCACAGGGTGCTCGAAACCAGCCATCCTCCAGTCTATTACATCGCGCCGTCCTTTGTGCGGGCAGGTGCGCTTCGGCCTGCGAAGGGCACTAGTTTCTGCGAATGGAAGGGTGAGGCCGACTATTTCGATGTCGTGGCGGGCGACCGCACCGCCGCTCGCGCAGCCTGGTGCTATGCCGCGCCAACGCCTTCCTTTGCCGCCATCGCAGGCTTTTTCGCTTTTTACGCAGCGCCGATGGACCGGTGCAGCGTTGGGGGCGAGCGCGTTACGCCCCAGCCAGGACGCTTTTATGGTGGATGGATCACGTCCGGCATTGTGGGGCCATTCAAGGGCGAGCCCGGCTCAGTCGGCTGGTAACGCGGAGCGAGATCTGAAATGCCCAAACGGATCGAGAAGCGCGATCTTCCTACAAAGATCTGTGCCAAGTGCGGTCGCCCGTTCACATGGCGCAAGAAGTGGGCGCGCGTCTGGCATGAGGTCCGATATTGCTCGGACGCCTGTCGGGCCAGAACGTAGCAATTGCTTGATCGTGATGGCCTCCTTGACGGGAGGGCGCGGCGAACCGCGTCCTCCCAAAAGTTGACCATCATGCTCGTTTTGCGGTCTTCCACAGGGAATAGGCAATCCCGCTTGAAAGGATCACCGCCGTAATGGTCAGCGACCATTCGGCCGGAAACTTTTCCCAGCCGAGCAGATCGGCCACAAAGATCTTCGAGCCGATGAACACCAATAGAACCGCCAAAGCCTGCTTGAGATAGGCGAAGCGATGAATGATGGCAGCCAGTGCAAAATAGAGCGCTCGAAGCCCCAGGATCGCAAAAATGTTGGACGTATAGACGATATAGGGATCGGTGGTGATCGCGAAGATTGCAGGTACGGAGTCCACGGCAAAGATGACGTCAGCAATTTCAATCATAACGAGCGCAAGAAATAGCGGCGTCATGTAACGCTCGATGCGCCCCGTTTTGGGATCTAGCTGACGTACGAAAAAGCGGTTGCCATGCAGACCTTCGGTAACGCGAAAGCGGCGCTTCATGAAGTGAAGCACTGGGTTTTTGCTCAGATCGGCATCGCCGTGATCCACCATGAGCATGCGAATGCCGGTAAAGATCAGGAAGGCGGCAAAAATGTACAGAACCCATCCGAATTCGGAAACAAGAGTTGCACCGAAACCGATCATGATCGCCCGCAGAACGATAACGCCAAGTATCCCCCAGAAGAGGACACGATGCTGTAGCTGTCTAGGAATGGCGAGATAGCCGAAGATCATCGCAATGACGAAGACATTGTCCATCGCCAGGCTTTTTTCGACAACGAAGCCAGTCAGATACTCGACACCTGACTGGGCACCGAGCTGCCACCACACAAAGCCGCCAAAAGCCAGGCCGAGAGCGATATAAAAGCCTGAAAGGAGAAGGCTTTCCCGCACTTCGATTTCTTGCCCATCCCGATGGAGCACGCCCAGATCGAATGCCAGCAGAGCGATAACAAGCCCGAGGAAGCCGAGCCACATCCAGATGGGCTGGCCCAGGAAAGCGCTGGTCAGAAGCTCCATTTTTGCCTCTCAGCTTGCGCAGAACAAGTCAGAGCCCCTGTCATCGTCCCCCTCCGATGCCCAGGGCTTTCTCAACCCGGTAAAGCGCGCCCAACTCGACGGGATGGACGACGCCGTCTGCAATGATGACATCCTGGCAGATCTGCCGTATGGCCTGCCGCTCGGACACGTTGAGTGTGAGGGCGGCAAGCTGAGCCAGCGCGCGACTTTCGGCCAGAGACGGGTCGTAGTCATAGGTTCGGCTGTGGTCGGCCAGTTCCTGGGCGAGGTCTGTTACCGAAAAGCCGTGCGGCCCCGCGCTTTTGACAAACGCCTGGACCAGGAGACGTCTTTCAGCCAATTCCAGCCGGCCATCGACATGGGCGATCACGGCCACGCCGGCCACGAGCGCCTGGAAGAAATCCTCGTGACATGCACTCCCGGCATCCTGATGGACTTCTCGGATGGTTGATTTGTCTTCGCGTCGGCGTGCGGTGCCTGCCGAAAGGGCGTCGTGCCGCAAATATCGGTCTTCTGTCATGAATAACTCCTCTCAAAGTGCCGCTCGGGAGGGCTGAGGGAGTGTGCGTGCGGGAGCCTTTCGCCAGTTGCGGACACCACACGCAGATGCCCGCGGGCCCTGCCGAGGTGATCCGACATCGCGTTGCGGTCGTCGCCGTCAACGCCAGAGGGGCCCGGTCACCGCTTTGACATTGGTATGTGTGCAACGCGCTGCAAGAGGCGTGCGGACATAATTTTATGCGATCCAGCGCGAAGCAGCCTCGATCAACTCTGTGGCCACTGGGCTCTGGAATTGCCGTTGGTAGGTGAGGGCATAAAATGTCTCCTCGATGCCCGGCAGCCGGACGACCTCCCGAAGTGTGCCGGCTTCCAGCTCGTCGCGAACCACAATTGGAGGCAAGGGGGCAAGTCCGATCCCTTCGCGAGCCATAAGGCGCAACATGGCCATGTCGTCGATTTCTGCCAAGACGGCGGGGACAATGTTCAGGCGGGCGCATAAGGCATCGAATTCAAGCCGGATGGTACTCTGACCGGTTGGCAGAAGCACGCCATGCTCAGCCAACGCTTCGCGCGGCGTGCGGAATGGGCCAGCCAGCGATGCGGCGCCAAAAAGGCTGATAGGCTGGCGCGCTAAGCGGTGCGCCACAAGGCCCTCGGCCTGTCCCCTTCCAGGGGCCGCATTGCAGAGGATGACGTCGAGGTCGAGCCGTCGCAACAAACCGAGCAACTCGTCGAGCCCTCCCGATGTCAAGACGATTTCGAGATCCTCCCTTCCCAGGCAAGGCCTGAGAAAATCGATCTGGAAATTGCGGGAAAGGGTGGCCAATGCACCCACGCGCAGTACCTGCCGTCGACCTGCGCCCGCACGCAGCGTCGATAGGAGATCATCGCCCAGCGCGAATATGGCTTCTGCATGATCCAGCGCAATGCGACCGGCTTCCGTCAAGATCAGTCGTCGTCCTACCCGCTCAAACAGGGAATGTCCGAGCCGGGCTTCAAGTGTCTGGATCTGGGTTGAAAGCGCCGATTGCGAAACGGCAAGCCCCTGCGCGGCCTTGGTGAGATTGCCTTCTCGGGCGACCGCCATGAAATAGCGCAGGTGGTGAAAGTTGAAACCAGTCATTTTTCTATTTTAAAGAATGAATGGATCCAATCAATGAATTTTCAAGAACGATTTTGATGGCTTAGACCCGGGCCGACCATTTCAGCATCCCGGTTCGCCATGCAAAGTCTCGTTTCTCCCGCCATCCTGTTTTTCGCGCTTGGCCTGCTCGCATCGCTTCTGCGCAGCAATCTGCAAATTCCCGAAGCCATCAGCAAGGCGATGGCAATCTACCTTATGGCAGCCATTGGCCTCAAAGGCGGTGTGCAGGTTGCCCAAAGTGGACTGACGATAGAACTCATACTGGCCGGGCTTGCCGGTCTGGCCCTGAGTGCCTTCCTGCCTCTGCCGGTCTATTGGGCGACCCGACGACTTGGTGGTCTCGATCGAATGGATGCAGGCGCCGTAGCTGCGCATTATGGTTCGGTCTCGGTCGTGACTTTTGTCACGGGCACAGCTGCGCTCGAGGCCGCCGGCATGCAAGTCGCCGGCTTCATGGTTGCCGTTCTTGCCCTCATGGAAGCCCCAGGAATTTTGGTTGGGCTCTGGCTGGCACGCCGTTCTGCAGGCCCCCGATCCACGCTCTTGGCGCCGCACCTGTCACATACCTTCAGGGATGGCTCGGTCATTTTGCTGATTGGCGGTTTCGTTATCGGCCTGGCTGTGGGGCCAGTCGGCTTTGCACCGGTGCAACCGGTGTTTGAAGGCGCATTCGGCGGCATTCTCTGCCTGTTTCTGCTTGATATGGGCCTGCTCGCGGCGCGTTACATGTTCCGCAGTGGTCGGCTAACGCCTGCGCTCGTCGCCCTGGCGATCGGATTTGCGCTTTTTAACGGCAGCATCGGCTTGCTTGTCGGCATCCTCATCGGCCTGCAGCCCGGCTCGGTGATAGCACTCGCAATCCTTGCCGGCAGCGCCAGCTACATCGCGGCCCCCGCTGCCATCCGCATGGCCCTGCCAGAAGTCGACCCCGGACTGCCCCTCACCATGTCATTGGCCGTCACCTTTCCCTTCAACGTGCTCGTGGCGATACCCTTAACGACCACCCTTGCGCAAAGCCTTGGCTAGCGGGGTGACACGGCATCTCAAGCGCGCAGGCTATTCTTCAAAATTCCTAGTGCCGACTAGAGAGAGACCTATCGCCAATCCAAAGGCATGCCGACAGTACCGATCAGAGAAGGCTTTCTGTCATTGAGGCAAGTGAAGCGTTTGAGATGGTGTTATTGCCGCTATCAAAAAGGGCGAAGGCCTTGACGCATCGAGCCTGCACATTCGATGAGAGCTAACCTCAACGCGGCGGGAAGCGCAGCGAGTCAACGGCCAGATAGCGCGAACCGGTCATGGGCGTCGCATTGTTAAATAGGGGTCAGCAGATGGGTATAGCCCGGTGAACGAATCGGCGCCGCGATGACGCCCCTCTCAACTACAGGATGGGGCTGCCACTTTGACTACCCAGCAAAAATTGCCTCGGCTGCGTGAGAGGAGGTGGTTCTCAACAGGTCCCACCACTGCGCTTGACATCCCCCGCAATCGATTTCATGATTTGTGGGATCGGTCCCATAAGAGGGCTGTCAGGGAGAGAGTTGGGGCGGGATGGTTACCATTACCGACGTTTCCAGACGCGCGGGCGTATCGCGCTCCACCGTTTCGCGAGTAGTCGCGGGCAACGGTTATGTGTCGGATGCGAACCGCAAAGCCATTGAGGCAGCGATTGCCGAACTCGGCTATCGTCCCAATTCAATGGCCCAGGCGCTCCGCTCGAACCGCTCCAATGTCATCGGTGCGGTCGTCGTCGATATCGGCACGCCCTATTTCGCGAACATAATATACGGCGTGCAGCGCGCCATTCGCCCGGCGGGCAAATCGCTGATGGTCTCGTCCGGCTATGCCGATCAGGATCAGGAAGCGCGCGCCATCATAGAAATGATAGACCGGTCCTGCGATGGCATCGTGCTCTATCTCGAGCGTCCCATGCGCGAAGACGCTGCCGAAATTCTGCGAAAAGCCAAAATTCCCGTCGTCTCGATTGGGCATGATCATTGTCCGGCTTCGGGCGGTTTGGTCCTGCTCGATAATTTCGAGGGCGCTCGCAGCGCCATGCGACACCTTCTTGCGCTCGGCCATCGCAAGATCGTCTACCTCTCCGGCGATCCGACCATCGGCGATGCGATCGATCGGCTGAGCGGGGTCAAGGCGGCCTTGGCCGAATACGGGATGTCGATCGAGGATATCGAGGTGCAGGCGGGGCTCTTCCACGAGAACTTCGGCTATCAGGCCGGCTCGGAAATCCTGCGCCGCCGAAAGGACGTGACAGCGGTTTTTGCAGGGGCGGACGTGATCGCCGCAGGTCTTTACCTTGCGGTCAGCGAAGCTGGGCTTCGTATCCCCTATGACATTTCGGTCGTCGGTTTTGACGATTCCTATCATGCCAAGTTCATGTCGCCACCCCTGACGACGGTTCGTCAGGAACCCGACAAGCTCGGCGAGTACGCGGCCCTGCACCTTTTGGAGCTGATGGCGTCATCCAATGCCACTCAATTGCTTTCTGAGGTCAAGACTAGCCTTGTCCTGCGATCCAGTGCTGTCGAAGTGCAGCAGGCCATGGAGGTGGCCTAGCAGACCAAGGGCCCGAAGGGCCGACTTATTTCTAATGTGAGATCGATCTCACAAATGTCTCGAGGAGGAGACCCAAGTGGAGGAAACCAAAATGAAATCGATAAAGCAGCTGGCGCTGATGACCGCTGGCCTGGCGACACTTGCCCTGTCCATGCCTGCCATGGCCCAAGACAATCGCGTGGTGCTGACCCTGCATCCGATCGACAGCGACGCATTGATCGAGAATTTCAATCCGAACAATCCCACAGGCCCTCAGCAATTCGTCCGTGACTTCGCCTATGAACCGTTGTGGATCGACAATATCTGGAACCCCGATAACGATTTTCCGGCCCTGGCCACCGCGTACGAGATCGCCGATGATCTGATGTCGATTACCTATAACCTGCGTGAGGGGGTCAAATGGAGCGACGGCGAGGATTTCAACGCTGACGACGTCATTTTTACGTTCGAATACGCCAAGGCCAATCAAGACTATCCCATGGGCATCGACGTCTATGTGGAAGATACCGATACCGGTTCTGTTGTAAGCGCGGAAAAGATTGACGACTATACCGTCAAGTTCAATCTTAAGGAGCCCGACGCGCTGGCCCGGTTCGCTCTGGGTGGCATCTACCCCTTGCCCGAACATATCTGGGCCGACATCGAAGATCCCAAGAACTACGCCAATGCCAAACCGGTCGGGACGGGTCCTTGGACCGAGGTGCAGAATTTCTCCCGGTCTTCGGTCGAGCTCTGCCGCAACGAAACCAGCCGCTATAACGAAGAGAACGCCATCGACTGCCTGCGCTTTCTGCAGCTCAATGGCAACGAGCAGATCATAGCAGCGATGTCGGCCGGCGAGGTGGATTGGCTTGGCACCGGCCTGACCGATCCAGAAATCACCTTCACACCGCAAAGCGAGTTCAATAATTACTGGCTGCCGCCTGGCGGCGATGTGAATCTGCAGATCAACACGACCAAGGCGCCATTCAACGACCTGGAATTCCGCAAGGCGCTGTCGGTCGCCATCGACCGGGACACCATCGTTGAAATTTCGACATTTGGCCTGACCACCCACACTCGCTTCCCCATCGGCACCGGCGAAGCCTACGCCACCTGGATCAACGACGAAGCGCTTGAACCCTATGCCTGGCTGATGGCCTACGATCCTGACAAGGCGATGGAACTGCTCGATGCAGCAGGCTTCGTCGACGCCGACAATGACGGCTGGCGCAACAACCCGGACGGCACGCCGATTTCTTTTGAAATCAACATCCCGAACGGCTGGACCGACTGGATCAATTCAGGCCAGACCATTTCGGAAAACCTGCAGGATGTCGGCCTCAATGCCGTAGTCCGCACCATGGACCAGGGGGCCTGGAACGATAAGGCCCGGACCGGGGATTTCGACAGCTACATCATGTGGACCAATGGCGGACCGACGCCGTACAACACGTACAATCCCATGTTCAATCCACGCAACATGGAGCAGGGCAGGGTTGATTATCAGGCTATGCACCAGATGCGACTGCCGGAAGTCGAGGACGCGCTGGCTGCCTTCCGCAGCACGGCGGATCGCGATGCCCAAATGGAGCAGATGACCAACATCCACCTCGCAGTGGCAGAGAACCTGCCCGTCATCGGCCTCTTTGCCAATCCCACCTGGTATGAGTACTCGACCCGCAATTTCGAAGGCTGGGTGACCGAGGAAAATCCCTATGTGCGTCCAGTCGTCTTCGAAGGCACACGTGAACGCGTGATCCACGCTCTCTCGCTGAAGCCAATCAGTCGATAGGCCTCCCGTTCCGACATGCGGCGTCCCGCTTTTGCAGGTGGGGCGCCATCGTCGGTACCAGATCCAACAGGCGCGTCCGCTCCGGCCCGTAGCCGCTTCTGACGATGCCCATGCCGCGCCGGGGCTTGTTCCTGGCTCCGACCGGCAAATTCGAGGATTGGACAGATGCTTTATATATTGCGGCGTGTCGCCTTTTATCTGGCCGCCTTCTTTGTGGCGGTAACGCTCAATTTCTTTATCCCGCGCATCATGCCGGGCGATCCGTCTGCGCGCATCATCGCGTCATTCCAGGGTCGTCTCAACGAAGCCCAGGTAGAGGCAATCAGAGCATCCTACGGCACCACTGGCTCTCTGTGGGAGCAATATATCGGCTATGTGGGGCAGGTGTTGCGCATGGACTTCGGCATATCGACTGTCCAATTCCCGGAGCCGACCTCATCCCTTCTGTTTTATGGAGCAACCTGGACCCTGGTGCTCGTCGGCATCGCCATCACCTTCGCTTTCCTGATCGGCACCATGATGGGCATCCACGCCGCCTGGAACCGCGGCGGGTTCTTCGACAGCGTGTTCACGCCGATCAACGTCATGTTGAACGCGTTTACCCCCGCCGTCGTCGCTTTGCTTCTGTTCTATGCATTTTCGCTTCAGCTTCAGTGGTTTCCCTTGGGACGAGCGCACGCGACAGGGCTGTCTCCAAGCTGGGACCCTCAATTTATTGGCAACGTGCTCTATCACGCCACGCTGCCAGTTCTCTCCATTCTCATCGTCAGTTTTGGCGGATGGCACTTGGGCATGCGCAATGTGATGATCAATCTTCTCAACGAGGATTTCGTCATCCTTGCGCGCGCCAAGGGGCTCAGCGACCGGCGGGTGCGCTATCGCTACGTGGCCCGTAACGCCATCCTGCCGCAGATTACGTCGCTGGCTCTGTCGGTCGGCTTCCTGCTGGGCGGGGCGCTCGTGACCGAACAGGTTTTCAATTATCCGGGCCTGGGCAAGTTTACGGTCACCGCCATCGAAAGTCGCGACTATTCATTCATCCAGGCACAGCTCCTCCTGCTCACCATGTCGGTGCTGGTCGCCAATTTCCTGTCCGACATTGCCAATGTCATTCTCGACCCCCGTTTGAGAAAGGGCTGACCCATGGCCGATATTACTCAGACCCACGCCAGTTCGCTGCTGGATCGGCTTGACGAGGCGGCGATTGCCAGTGCCGCACCCAGTCAGGATCAGGTGATGCGCGAATTGCGCATCAAGAAGAAACCTGGCTGGACCAGCCGCCTGTCGCCCTCGCTTGCCGCGTTCGTCACCAATCCCAAGGGCATGTCGGGCGTCATCATCCTGCTGGCCATCATTCTGTTCTCGATCCTGGCCCCCATGTTCAGCGAGTACAATCCGCATCGCCGGGCCGGCAAACCGCATGTCGCGCCGAGCTACGAACATGTGATGGGCACGACGCGCATGGGCAAGGACGTCTATACGCAGGTTGCCTATGGCGGCCGCATCAGCCTGGGCGTTGGCTTCGGCGCCGGTATTGCCGCTGCCGTCATCGGTCTCGCCATCGGCATTTCGGCGGGTTATTTCGGCGGCCGCGTCGACGACATCCTCACCTTTTTCGTCAATGTGGTGCTGGTCCTGCCCGGCCTGCCACTGATCATTGTCATAGCCAGCTTGGTGGATAGTGCAGGACCCCTTGTCATCGGCATCGTGTTGGCCCTGACCGGCTGGGGTTGGCCAGCGCGCACGATCCGGACGCAGACATTATCCCTTCGCACGCGGGAATTTGTGCTCTCCGCAGAGCTGATGGGCGAGAAGAAGTGGCGCATCATCTTCAAGGAAATCTTCCCGAACATGCTCAGCTTCTTCATGAGCGGGCTCGTGTTGGGAACGATAGCGGCAATCCTGGCCGAGGCCGCACTAAGCTTTATCGGCCTGGGCGATCCCAATGCGGTCACCTGGGGCACGATGCTCTATTGGGCGCAGAACAATATGGCGCTTCAGACCGGAGCGTGGTGGGAGATCTGGCCACCGGCCCTAGCCATCATGCTGACTGGCGCCGCCTTGGTCATGATCAATTTCGCCGTGGATGAGATCACCAATCCCCAGCTCAAGGCTGGCCGGAAGATCGGCCTGATCCGCAAGTTCCTGAAACGCCGGGGGAGAAGTGCCGATGTCTTCTGATCGTGCCATGATCGAGGTGCGCAACCTCACCGTCGACTATATTGGCGACAATTCCGTCGCCCGGGCCGTCAACGGCATCGACTTCGAAATCCGCGAAGGTGAAGCTTTCGGGCTTGCGGGGGAAAGTGGTTGTGGCAAATCCACCGTCGCCTTTGCACTGGCTCGCCTGACCCGGCTGCCTGGTCTGGTGTCGGGTGGGCAGGTCCGTCTCAATGGCGACGACGTGCTCAAATTCGACAAGGCACGATTGAAAGCCTATCGCTGGAACGAGGTCAGCTTTGTCTTTCAGTCTGCCATGAATGCGCTCAACCCGGTTATTCCGGTAAGCGAGCAGATCACTGACGTGATCCATACCCATCAGCCCGAACTGGGCAATGACGGGGCGCGGGCGCGGGCGGTGGAATTGTTCGAGCTGGTCGGTATTCCGCCGCGCCGCCTGGATGATTATCCGCACCAGTTTTCCGGTGGCATGCGCCAGCGCATCTGTATCGCCATTGCCCTGGCCCTCAGCCCCAAGCTCATCATTATGGACGAGCCGACTACCGCGCTCGACGTCGTGGTGCAGCGGGACATCATCGAACAGATTGTGGAGATCAAAGCCCGTCTGGGCTTTTCGGTGCTGTTCATCACCCACGATCTGGGCCTGATGATCGAATTTTGTGACCGGATAGGGGTCATGTATTCTGGTGAACTGGTGGAAGTGGCCCCGGCAGAGGCTATCCTCACCAATCCGCTTCATCCCTACACCAGGGCGCTGGGGAACAGTTTCCCGCCCTTGACCGGCCCGCGGACGCGGCTGGAAGGCATTGCGGGCACACCGCCCGATTTGCGCTCCCTTCCGCAGGGATGCCGGTTTGCGCCGCGTTGTCCCCACGCCATGGAGGTGTGCCGGACGACCGCCCCTGAACTGCGATATTATCCCCAGAACCGGAGCGAGGCCGCATGTCACTTGCTGAACTAGAAGCGTCCGCCATGACCCGTGTTGCCGATGCGCCTGTCATCGAGATGGACGATGTCGACAAGGAATTCATTCTTGGCGGCGCATTCCTCAACCAGACCTATCTCAAGGCGCTGAGCGGGATTTCCCTGAGATTGGTGCGGGGCAGGGCGCTCGCTCTGGTGGGCGAATCCGGCTCGGGCAAATCCACCTGCGCCCGCATGGTCGCCGGCGCCTATGAACCCAGCAGCGGCGCGATCCGCTTCCACGGCGAAGACATTTCTCAGTTCAAGGGCGATCGCCTGCAACGCTATCGGTCCGAAGTGCAGATGGTGTTCCAAGACCCGTTCGGCTCGCTCAATCCCACCCAATCCATCGGCTATCATCTTGAACGCCCGCTGCGCCTGCATCGGCCCGACCTCAAGGGCAAGGCGGTTCAGGAGGAAATGCTGACCCTTCTTGAAGGCGTAGGACTTCGTCCGGCAGCCGATTATCTCAAGCGCCGGCCGCATGAACTATCGGGCGGTCAGCGCCAGCGCGTCGCGATTGCGCGGGCTTTGTCGGTGCAGCCGGAGGTTTTGCTGGCTGACGAGCCGACCTCAATGCTCGACGTCTCGGTGCGTTTAGGCATCTTGAACCTGCTCGAGGATCTCAAGCAGCAGCGCAATCTTGCAGCGCTTTACATTACTCACGATATCGCTACGGCCCGCTATTTTGCCGAGGATACAGCGGTGATGTATGCCGGTCATCTTGTAGAGCAGGGGCCCAGCGAGCAGATCACCGATAATCCACGCCACCCATATACGCAGCTGTTGATCGAGGCCGTGCCCAATCCCAACCGCAAGATCGCGACGACGCGGACGAAACGAGCCGCAGATATTCCGCTTTGGACCCGCGGCAGCCGGGGATGTCCTTTTGTGTCCCGCTGTCCCAAGGCAACGTCCATCTGTTCGGAGAGCATGCCTGGCCCGACCGATATAGGGTCAGGCCATTATGTTCGTTGCCATAACCTCTAGCCGCTATTGTGGGCCCACCCTAGAGGCGTCGATGCTGGACGGCCGGCCGGGTAGCGCCAGGGCGCTTTCCCGGCGCGGCGCGCTGGCAATCACCTTGCCCGACTTGATCACGGCAAGACGCGTCGCCTTGAGGCGGATAGCTTCGATGGGGTCCTTTGCCTGGAGCAGAACCATATCGGCCTTATTGCCGACCGCGATGCCATAGCCGTCGAGATGCATGATTTTCGCCGGGCCCGTCGTGATTGCCTCGAAACACTGGCGCATGGCATCGCGGCTGGTCATCTGCGCGACATGGAGGCCCATGGAGGCGACCTCGAGCATGTCGCCCATGCCGAGGGAGTACCAGGGGTCCATGACGCAATCATGCCCAAAGGCACAGGTGATGCCGTACTTGAGCATTTCGGGGATGCGCGTCATGCCACGGCGTTTGGGATAGGTGTCATGACGACCCTGGATGCCGATATTGATCAGCGGATTGGCCGTGGCGCTGACTTCAGCCTCGGCGATCAGCGGCAGCAGTTTGCTGACATAGTAATTGTCCATCGAATGCATGGACGTGAGGTGCGAACCGTTGACGCGGCCGTGGAGGCCCAGCCGCTGGGTCTCGGAGGCCAAGGTTTCGATGTGCCGCGAAAGCGGATCATCAGTCTCGTCGCAGTGCAGGTCGACCAGCAGGCCACGCTCGGCGGCAATCTCGCACAAGGCTTTCACGCTGGCAGCACCGTCGGCCATGGTCCGCTCGAAGTGCGGAATGCCTCCGACCACATCGACGCCCATGTCCAGAGCCCGGTCGAGCAGTTCAATGGCGCCTGGATAGCGGAAGTAACCATCCTGCGGGAAGGCCACCAACTGCAGGTCTATATAAGGCGCGACCTGTCGTTTGACCTCGAGCAGAGCTTCCACGCCCAACAGCCGTTGGTCGCAAATATCCACATGCGTGCGAATGGCGAGCAGGCCCTGCGAAACGGCCAGGTCGCAATAATCAAGTGCCCGTTGGATGACAGCGTCATGGGTCAGGAGCGGCTTCAACTCACCCCAGATCTGAATGCCTTCAAGCAATAACCCACTCTCGTTATAGCGCGGCTGTCCGAGCGACAGGGTAGCGTCCATGTGGAAATGCGTATCCACGAAGGGCGGGGAGATGAGCTGATTGGCAGCGTCGATAACCGCGCCGGCTTCACCAGCAAGATCGGCTTCGATGGCAGCGATGCGGCCGTCCCGGATGCCAATATCGACGCCGGTGCGACCATCGGGGAGATTGGCATTGGTAATCTTGAGGTCGAACATAATGGTCTCTGGCGCTCTGTCGTTAATCCAGTGGACAATAGGCAATTTTCAATGCCTTTGCCCCTTGGTCCATGGTTGCAGCAATGCTCTTGGATAGTCCGCCTTACGGGCCACAAGCACCAGTGCGAGAATGGAAAGAAGATAAGGTAGCATGAGGAAGATCTGCCCGGGTACGACCTGGCCGATTTCAGCCTGCAGCCGGATCTGGAAGGCGTCGAAGGCGCCGAAAAATAGGGCGCCGAGCAGCGCCTTGCCGGGTTGCCACGAGGCGAAGACCACGAGGGCAATGCAGATCCACCCGCGACCATTTATCATCCCGAAAAAGAAGGCATCGAAAGCCGACATGGTCAGAAAGGCGCCCCCCAAGGCCATGAGCGCCGATCCGGTCACCACAGCCCCTATCCGCAGTCCTCGAACCGAAAGCCCCTGAGCTTCGACCGATGCGGGGTTGTCGCCCACGGCTCGGATAGCGAGACCTAGGGGTGTGCGATAGAGGACAAAAGCGATGAGTGCGACCATGAACAGGGCCAGCCAAGTCAGGGCGGTCTGCTGGAACAGGGCAGGCCCGAGAAAAGGAAGATCGGACAGCACTGGTATGGCGATCGGCTGGAACGGCGCGATGCGGGGCGGGGAGGTCACACTCGGCAAGGACGTTCGATAGGTGAAGTAGCTGATACTGGTCGCCAGGAGCGTGATGCCGATGCCCGAGACGTGCTGGGACAATCCCAGGATGATGGTGAGGAAGGCGTGAAGCAATCCAAAGGTCGCCCCAGCCAGCGCTGCAACAAGCACGCCACCCCAAAGCCCGGCGCCCAGATAGACCGCCAGCCATCCGGCCATGGCACCGGCCACGAATATGCCCTCGATGCCCAGATTGAGGACGCCGGCCCGTTCACACAGCAAGGCGCCAAGCACGCCGAAGATCAGCGGCGTGGCAATACGGATGGCGGCGGCCCAGAAATTGGCGGAGCCGAAAATATCGAGCAGCACGTCCATGGGTCAGACCTCAACGCGCCGGCCTATACCGGCAATACGGAAGCGCAGAAAGAAGCTGCCGACCAGGATACAGAGGAGCGAAAGCGCAACGACCAAATCGGCGATGTAGCTCGAAATGCCCGTGGCGCGACTCATCGAATCCGCCCCGACAAACACCGCAGCAATAAAGACTGCCGCCAGTACCGAACCAATCGGTGACAGACCGGCCAGCATGGCCACGACGATGCCGGAATAGCCAAACCCGGGCGACAGGTCGGCAGACAAATAGAATTTGACCCCGGCCACTTCGCTAACGCCGGCGAGGCCTGCAAGGCCTCCCGAGATCAGTGCAACCTTGAGCATAGTGGCGTCGACAGGGATGCCGGCGAAGCGTGCCGCGGCCTTGTTCTCGCCCACGGCCTTGATCTCAAAGCCGAGGACGCTTTTGCGCACCATGAACCAGAGCACGAGCGCGGCCACCAGGCCGACGACCAGCCCCCAATGCATCCTCAAGCGCGGGATCAGCTTGTCGAAGCGCGCTTCGGCCAAAAGCGGCACCGATTGCGGCCAGCCCATGGCCAGCGGATCCTTGAGCGGCCCTTCGATCAACATCTGGATTAAGAGAATGACCACGAAGTTCAGCAGCAGGGTGATGACCACTTCGTCGGCACCGAAGCGCTGCTTGAGCAAGGTGGGCACAATCATCATGAGGCCGCCGGCGACAAAACCCGCAAGCATGATCGCGGGTACCATCAGGGCAGGTGGCAATTGCAGCAAACCCGAGCCCACCAACACGGCGGCAAGCGCGCCCATATAGAGCTGCCCCTCGGCACCGATATTCCACAAGCGTGCACGAAAGGCGATTGTAGCGGCAAGGCCGGTCAGGATCAGCGGCGTCGCCCGGTTGAGTGTTTCAGAGAGCGCGAACATCGATCCGAAGGCGCCCTGCGCCATGAGAATATAGGCAGTGAACGGATTACCGGCTGCCGCAAGGACCGGGATGGCGACGATCAGCAGGGCAGCCAGTCCAGAGGCGATGGAAACGGACAGCCGAAGGCCCAGCGAAGCATTGGCGCGCGGTTCAAGGCGAAGTGTCATGATGCCCGGCTCTCGATGCTGTTCATGTGGCCGGCCATAAGCAGGCCGACAGTGGCGCGGTCCAGCGTCTCGGTGGGTCCGGCGTCGACAACCTGCCCGGCATGGATCACCAGGAAACGATCGGCCAGGGTGAATAATTCGTCCAGATCCTCGGATATCACGAGGATAGCGGCGCCGCGGTCGCGGGCAGCAAGAATGCGTCTATGCACCTCGCTCTGCGCCCCGATGTCGAGCCCGCGCGTCGGCTGGTTGGCCAGAATGACCTTGGGGGTGCGCTCCAGCACGCGCGCAAGGATCAGCTTCTGAACATTGCCGCCCGAGAGCAGCCTCGCCTCGGCATCAGGCCCCGAACAGCGCACGTCGTACCTTTCAATGGCAGTGACGGCGCGCTCCTGCATGGCCTTGCGGTCCAGGAGGCCGAAGCGTGAAAAACCGGGTGAGCGCACATCCTCAATGGCGATATTGTCGGCGACGCTCATGGTCCCGACGACACCATCATGCTGTCGATCTTCAGGCATGCGCGCGAGACCCGCCCGAACCAGATCACGCGGGTCGGCCCGTAGGACGGGCTGCCCAAAAAGACTGAAAAGCCCACTGTCGGGAATGGCGAGGCCTGACAACAGCGCCGCGATACCCGACTGGCCATTGCCGGACACGCCGGCCAGCGCCACGATCTCGCCGGCCCTGAGTGTGAGCGAGACATCGACCAGTGATTGGCGGGCACCACTTTTGCCCAGGTTCACTCCCTCAAGCGCGAGGACCGGCGCGCCCGGGACGCCGGGCTTTCGGTCAATCGCGGTCACAGCCTTGCCCACCATCAGATCTGCGATGGCTCGTCGATCAGCATCGGCGGTGACGAGTTCGCCCGCCTTGCGGCCGCTCCGCAGCACGAGGATACGATTTGAGATGGACAGCACTTCGCCAAGCTTGTGGGAGATGAAGATGACGCCAAGCCCGTTGGCGGCCAGTCTCCGTAGAACGGTGAAGAGGCCCTCGGCCTCTTGCGGCGTCAGCACGGCGGTGGGTTCGTCAAGGATCAGTACCCTGGCATCCCGGTACAGCGCCTTGAGGATTTCGACCCGTTGTTTTTCGCCGACGGTTAGGCTGTCGACCCGGCGCTCCAGATCAACGTCCAGCCCGCTTTCCGCGATGATCTGTGCGATTTTCTCGCGGGCCCTGCCAGACTGGCCAAACGAGAGCAGCTTTTCGGTGCCGAGCCGGATATTGTCGAGGCCGGAGAGATTTTCCGCCAGCGTGAAGTGCTGGTGAACCATGCCGATCCCCGCCGCCAGGGCTGCGCCCGGCGAGCCGGGGGGCAAGGTGACCAGATTTCCCTCGCGATCCTTGACGCGCACGCTGCCTGCATCCTGGACGTAATGCCCAAAGAGGATGTTCATCAGCGTTGTCTTGCCGGCCCCATTCTCTCCAAGAAGGGCCAGGACTTCCCCCTCGTCCAGCCTCAGCGAGATATCGTCATTGGCGGCAAGCGCACCGAAACGCTTGGTGATGTTTTCCAGGGAGAGGAGGGTCTTGGACGGGCTCATGATGTGCCGCTCCTCTGTCACATCTGCGCTCCGAACAAAACGGGCGATAGCCATCGTCCCCAGAAACAATAGTGTCGCATCGGTGACGCGCTCGCGAAGACCGGCCTCCCGATGGGGAGACCGGAATGAAGGAATAAAGCGACGACTTACTGGCTGGACGTGGGCTCGGTATCGTCGATCTCGACCACGAAGGATCCGTCGAGGATGGTCGCCTCGACAGCCCTGGCAGCTGCCACGGCTTCTGGGCCAGCCAGGCTTTCATCGACGACCAGGCTACCGCCGCCATATTCCATGAAAGCATAGATACCGTAGTCCGAGGCGGTAAAGCTGCCCGCTTTGACGTCGGCAATGGCCTTGTCGATCATCGGTTCGCCGTGCCAGAGCGCGGAGGCCAGGATCGTGCCCGGGTAATCCGTTGAGGTGTCGATGACGTTGCCGATGGCCAGGATGCCGCGCTCCTTGGCAGCATCGGACACGCCAAAACGCTCGGCGTAAAGGATGTCGGCTCCGGCATCGACCATGGCGAAGGCAGTTTCCTTGGCCTTCGGTGGATCGTACCAGGAATTGATGAAGCTAACCGAGAAGGTGGCATCCGGGTTTACCGAAAGCGCTCCGGCCATGAAGGCATGCATGAGGCGGTTGACCTCGGGAATGGCATAGCCTCCGACCATGCCGATCTTGTCAGTCTCTGTCTTCAAGCCGGCGATAATGCCGGTGAGATAGCTCGGTTCGTGGATGAAATTGTCAAAGGTGGCAAAGTTTGGCTCGACGGGCGGCAGGGATGACCCCATCAGGAAGCTGATTTCCGGATAATCGGCCGCCACTGCACGGGCCGGCTGCTCGACACCAAATGCCTCGCCGACCATGAGCTGAACGCCCTGTTCGGCGTATTCGCGCATCACCCGCTCGTAATCGGTGTTGGTGATGTTTTCCGAATAGACGTAGTCGATCTCCCCGCGCTCTTCGGCGGCGATTAGCGCATTGTGTAGCCGGCTGGCCCATTGCTGCTCGACCGGAACGGTCCAGACGGCGGCAACCCTGGTTACGTCCTGCGCCCAGGACGCGCCGCTTAGAGACAAGGCGGTGCTCAAGCCCAATGTCGCGAGCATGGTTCGGCGCGTGATAAATGACATCTGCATCCCCGTATTGCTATTCTGATAGCCGTTTCTTCCTAGTGCCTATCTAGAAGGCATACGCGCCCGATGGGAAGAGCCTATGAATGGTTTTTCTCCAAGTGAAACAGCACCTGCAACAGCGGCTCAAGGCCCCGGTTGCGCCTCAGGGCTTGTCGGCGCCGCACAGCACGACGTCGGTCTTTGCGGTCTCTAGGGCCTCGGTAGCCGGTCCCGCGGGCAGGTGATCGGTAAAAAGGCAATCGATATCGCTGAATGGTACGACACGCATGCTGGCATTGCGCTCCCACTTGCTGGCATCGGCGACGAGAAGCCGGGTCCTGGCATTAGCGAGGAGCGTGGTGGTGGTCTCCGCCTCGCTATAGCTGAAATCCAGCACGCCCTTGTCAGCATCAAGCGCACCGGCGCCGACCACGGCGTAGGAGGCATAGAACTTCTTGAAGAATTGCAGCGTCTCGGTGCCCACCACATCCCTGTCGTCGTGCCGCAGCACCCCGCCGGTCATGTGAAGCTCGATCTGCGGCGCGTCGCACAAAATCAGCGCAACGTCGAGATTGTTGGTCACCACGCGCAATCGCTCATGGTTGCGCAGAGCCTGAGCGACGAAGCGCACGGTACTGCCAATCCCCATCGACACGGTCGATCCTGGCTCTATGGCAGCAGCCACCCGCCGGCCAATGCGCTGTTTGGCCTGGTTGTTGAGCGAGGCACGCGCGCTGATGGAAATATTGCGGGCGCCTACGGGCGCATCCACGCCACCATGAAAGCGTTTGGCATAGCCAAGATCGCATAACGCATTGATATCGCGACGGATCGTCTGGGTGGTCAGGCCGAACCGTTCAGAAAGCGCCTCGATATATTGGGCGCCTTCAGCCTCGATCAGGGACAGGATATCGCGCTGCCGGACAGAGAGCATCTGCCGTCTGGCCTTTCTACTTAAGAAAAATTGCCGGATTATCCGTTATCACGCCAGCAAGACCCGCGTCCCAGAACGAGAGCAACTGCACGGGATCATTGCAGGTCCAGACCCGCACGGCGATGCCGTGCTTGCGCGTTTCCTCAAGAATGCCGATGCTCAGCGCCTTGTAATGCATATGGATGGTCTTTGCCGGAATGGCAGCGAGTTGGGCTTGCCAATCCTGTGGCAACTGGACCCAGAGCATCGCCATTTCGAGGTCAGGCTCCTTGGCGGCCATGGCCTTGAGGCAATCCGGATCGAAGCTCGAGATCATGATCCTGGTTTCCGGACGACGGGTGGCGATGGCCGAGCGGACCGCATCGACCAGCCGGTCGAGGGAAGTGTGATGGGCGTGCTGTTTGATTTCGACATTGGCCGAGAGGCCAAGCTCACCAAGCGTGACGATGACCTGTTCGAGCGTCGGCAGGCGTTCAGCGGCAAAGCGCGGGTCGAACCATGTGCCGGCGTCAAGAGTGACAAGATCGGCATGAGTTAGATCGCCCAGAGAGCCCGTGCCCGAGGTCGTGCGATCGACGCGGTCGTCGTGAATGACGACAAGAACACCGTCAGCGCTGAGTGCGACATCGAGTTCTACCCATTTCGCGCCCGCTTCGGCCGCGGCCCGAAAGGCGGCAAGTGTGTTCTCAGGCGCTATTGCCGAGGCCCCGCGATGGGCCTGAACCTGATCGGGCGAGGGGCCGGGAAGATCGGAAGTGGACATGACGCTTTGTTCCTTGCGCTCAGTGATCGGTACGCCGGCCGGTCTGGCGATTGAAAGGGTGCAGGGCGGACGGGTTGGCGTAAATGGTGATCGCTGAACCTTCCGCGATTGCAGGCCGGCCGGGAACACTCAGAATGACGGTCTGGCCATCCGCAAGACGAACATGAAGGTGACTTTCGCCACCGATGGGCTCGAGCAGTTCCGCTGTCGCAGCCAGGGATATCGCAGCGTCATGCGATGGCTCAAGCTTGAGCTGGTCAGGGCGAACGCCGACGATGTCCGTATTTTCCGGCAGGTTCGGAAGCTCATTTCCGAACGACGTCACCGGGATCAGGTTCATCGGCGGGGAGCCGATGAAGCCAGCAACGAAGAGCGTTGCGGGACGATCATAGACTTGGGTGGGCGTGCCGATTTGTTCGACCAATCCCTGATTCATCACCACGAGGCGGTCGGCCAAAGTCATGGCTTCGAGCTGGTCGTGGGTAACGTAAAGGCTTGTGGTCTTGAGCCGGCGCTGGAGCTTGCGGATTTCGACGCGCATCTGCACGCGCAGCTTGGCGTCGAGATTGGAGAGGGGCTCGTCAAAGAGAAAGGCAGCAGGCTCACGCACGATAGCGCGGCCCATGGCGACGCGCTGGCGCTGTCCGCCTGAGAGCTGGCGCGGCTTGCGGTCGAGCATGGGCCCGATTTTGAGGATGTCAGCGGCCTCGGCGACGCGACGATCGATCTCGGCGCGTGGGGTGCCGCGGTTCTTGAGGCCGTATTCAAGGTTTCCGCGCACGGTCATGTGCGGGTAAAGCGCATAGTTCTGGAACACCATGGCGATGTCGCGCTCGGCCGGCTCGGCTTTCACGACATCGCGGCCACCGATTTCGATGCGCCCGGACGTGACCGTTTCAAGGCCAGCGACCATGCGCAGCAACGTGGACTTGCCGCAGCCGGAAGGCCCGACAAGGACGATGAGTTCGCCATCGGCCACTGAGAGGTTGATGCCGCGCACGGCGTGGGAATTACCGTAGTCTTTTTGTAGGTCGACGAGATTGATCGTGGCCATGACTATTTCTCCGTTTCGACCAGGCCTTTGACGAACAGGCGCTGCATGAAGATGACGACAAGGACTGGGGGCAGCATCGCGAGCACGGCCGCAGCCATCACCAGATGCCATTGCGGTTCGGCGTCAGCAGTGGCGGCAAGGCGCTTGATGCCCATGACGACGGTGTAATAGCGGCTGTCGGTGGTAACGAGCAGCGGCCAGAGATACTGCACCCAGCCATAGATGAAGAGGATGACGAAGAGCGCGGCGATATTGGTGCGGCTAAGGGGCAGCAGGATATCGCGAAAGAACTTCATTGGTCCTGCCCCATCGACGCGGGCCGCTTCCATCAACTCGTCGGGAACGGTCAAAAAGAACTGACGGAACAGGAAGGTTGCGGTCGCCGAGGCGATCAGCGGCAGGGTGAGGCCGACATAGGAATTGAGCAGGCCCAGGTTTGCCACCACGGCAAAGGTCGGGATGATGCGCACCTCGACCGGCAGCATGAGGGTGATGAAAATGATCCAGAAGGCGAAGAGCCTGAAGGGAAATTTGAAAAAGACGATCGCATAGGCCGAGAGCAGTGAGATAACGATCTTGCCAATGGCGATGATGACGGCGATGGCGGTCGAGTTCAGCATCATCCTCCAGAGCGGCGGAGCGCCGGCCGTGGAAATGCCGTCGAACAGCATCTTCGAATAGTTTTCGATCATGTGCAGACCCGGAAGCAGCGGCACGAGACCGCGCAGGAAGTCCGCGCCGGTATGGGTCGAGGCGACGAAGGCGAGATAAACCGGAAAGACCACGATCACGACGCCGACGATCAGCACGAGATGCGTGAAGAACGCGAGCCAAGGGCGATTTTCTACCATTTGACTGGCTCCCTCAATACTGGACACGCCGCTCGATGAAGCGGAACTGGATGGCGGTGAGGGCGATGACGATCAGCATGAGAATGACCGATTGTGCAGCCGAAGAACCGATGTTGAGGCCGAGAAAGCCATCTGCATAGACTTTGTAGACCAGCACATTGGTGGCTTGGTTAGGGCCGCCAGACGTCGTGGCGTCGATGATGCCAAATGTATCGAACATGGCATAATTGATGTTGACGATGAGGAGGAAAAAGGTCGTCGGCGACAGGAGCGGGAAGACGATGGTCCAGAAGCGCTTGAAAGGCCCTGCGCCGTCGATGGCAGCGGCTTCGGTGAGCGATTGCGGTACCGATTGTAGGCCGGCGACGAAGAACAGGAAATTGTAGGAAATCTGCTTCCAACTGGCGGCCACGATCACCAGGATCATGGCGTGGTCGCCATTGACACGCGGGTTCCACGCAATGCCGACGGACCGCATCATGTATGGCAAGATGCCGATGGTTGGGTTGAAGATGAACCACCACAGGATGCCGACCACGACGGGTGCCACGGCATAGGGCCAGACCAGAAGCGTGGTGTAGATGCGGTTGGTCCGCAGGACACGATTGACCGCTACGGCCAGGATCAGGGACAGCGACATCGATAGCAGCGTCACGAGAACTGCAAAGACTGCCGTGCGTGAGAGGGAGTTGATATATCCGGCCTCGGCAAAAAGGCGGGTGTAATTGTCCAGCCAGATGAAGGTGGTTCTGAAGCCGAACGGATCTTCGCGCTCGAAGGATGACTTGACCGCCTGGAGAGCTGGCCAGATGAAAAAAACCAGCGTGACGGCAAGTTGCGGCAGCAACAGGAAGTAAGGAAGTACCCTGTTGGGGAAGATGGTGCGCTTGGTTTGCATTGGCGGCCGGACTCCCGATGGTCGTGCCTGATCAGATCCTGACGGCCGAGCCGCCCGGATGAAAAGTTGCCCGGGCCCCCGATGGACCCGGGCAGGCGTGGGGATCAGCTGTTGGCCGCTTCGAAGTCACGCAGGATCTGGTTGCCGCGTTCAACGGCAGCGTCCAGGGCTTCCTGAGCGGTTTTGGAGCCGGCAAGCAGGGCCTCGAATTCTTCGTCCACGATAGCGCGAACCTGGGTCAGGTTGCCGAAGCGGATACCCTTGGAATTTGCCGAGGGAGTGCCGCGCGTGATCTGGTTGATCGCGATGTCGGAGCCGGGGTTCTCGGCGTAATAGCCCTGTTCCTGGCCCAGCTCATAGGCAGCATTGGTGATCGGCAGGTAGCCGGTGTCCTGATGCCACTGAGCCTGGACTTCCGGGCTCGAGAGATAGGTGAAGAATTTGGCAACACCGTTATAGACTTGGGCGTCCTTGCCATTGAGCGCCCAGAGCGTCGCGCCACCAATGATCGAGTTCTTCGGCTCTTCGATCACGTCGTCATAGTAGGGGAGCGGGGCGAAGCCGACTTCGAAATCGGTGGCATTGGCGATCACACCGGCGCGGCCAGCCGAGGAGTTCATAAAGATCGCGCATTCCTGCGAGTAGAACTTGGGCGCAGCGTCGGCAGCGCCGGCAGGGCCACCATACTGGAAGAGGCCTTCGTCAGACCACTTCTTGAGGTTGTCCCAATGGCGAACCTGAAGCTCGTCGTTGAAGACGAATTCGGTGCCAAGACCACCAAAGCCGTTTTCCAGCGTTCCGAAAGGCTTGTCGTGCAGGGCCGAAAGATTTTCGGTCTGGATCCAGGTGATCCACGCAGAGCTCAGGGCGCAATTGGCAGCGCCGGATTCAACGATCTGGCGGCCCATGGTTTCAAGCTCGGCCCAAGTTGTGGGCGGAACGTCGGGATCAAGGCCGGCGGCTTCAAAGACGTCCTTGTTGTAATACATGATCGGCGTGGACGAATTGAACGGCATGGACAGGATATTGCCGCTCGTGTCCGAATAATAGCCGGTCACCGGAGCGAGGAAGCCTGAGGGATCCCAGGGTTCGCCGGCATCGGCCATCAGCTGGTAGACCGGGTTAACGGCGCCGGTAGCGGCCATCATGGTGCCGGTGCCGACTTCGAAGACCTGAATGATCGCCGGCTGCTCGTTGGCACGGAAGGCGGCAATGGCGGCGGTCAGCGTTTCGGCATAGCTACCCTTATAGGTGGGCACGACGGTAAATTCGTCCTGGCTATCGTTGAAGCCCTGGGCGATCGCCTCCAGCTTCTGGCCCAGTTCGGCATCCATGGCATGCCACCAGGAAATCTCGGTCTGGGCATAGGCGGTGCTTGCCGAAACGAGGGCGGCCATGCCTGCGGACAGGCACAATACGGTCTTGAACATGCTCACTCCCTTGACGTTACGCCAGGACTTTTTCGTCCCGTGCTTGGCAGCATTTGACAGCATCGAATCTTCCTTTGCAAACAGGAAATGTTCATTTGAACATCGGAGGCGAAAGGGGCAGCTTCTTAGCGACCCTGGCCAGGGTTCTAGATCAGGTGCTTAGCAGTTTTGTGACAGTTGAGACGGCATTCCAGGCCTGTGGATTGCCGACAGGCCTTCGAACGTAGTTCATGTGAAAATAGGGTGATCCTAAAGGCGTTCCGTCAACCCAAGGCGTCTAGGCCGATAGCCCTTCGCCGATGATCGTGCGCACTTCTGTTTCTACAGTGTCGAGGATGCGATTGATCGCGTCCACCGCTGCAACCGCGTCGGACGTTGCGATTGCCTCGGCAAGGTCGCGATGGATAGGGAAGGACTCAAGGCCAAACCCGTCGCGGTTGAAGGGCGAAGTGTCGCTTCTTTCCAGCGCGTGATCGAGGTTTTCCAGTATTTGCCCATACATCGGGTTGCCAGACGCATCGTAAATCGCGCGATGAAATGCATGGTCGGCCTTGCGCCAGGGGCGGCCTGCATCGACGTCTACGAGAAGCATCTGGCACAAGCGGAAAATCTCGGCGCGCTGAGCCTTGGTTGCGTGCAGCGTGGCCTTGCGCACCACGTCGTTTTCAAGCGTACGACGGATTTCCAGAAGGCGCAGCAGCGCCTCGCCTTCAAGGCGGATCATCGTGGGAACGAGGCCGCGCGAGGTTTGAACGCGTGCCGACAGGTAGGTGCCGTCGCCTCGCCGCCGCCGGATGATCCCGAGCCCTTCCCAGCGGTTTAGAGCTTCGCGAATGGTCGAGCGCCCAACGCCCAAAGAAGCCGCGAGCGAAATCTCCGGCGGCAGCCGGTCACCAATCTTGAGGCCGGCGCGCTCGACCATTTCGGCAAGCGCATCCAGAACCGCAACATTGCGCGTGCGGTTTTCAAGCGGTTCAAGATAATTCAGGGCGGCATTCCGACTCATCGGTGCCCGTTCCTCCAGCGGACGCAGTTGCGTACTCACACCACATCCACAGCCTTTTGTCAGCCTTGGGCCGCACGCTGCCTGGTGCCCAATTCCAGTAACTCGCTCAGCGCTGCAAGAAACTTGTCCATCTGCGGAGCCGAATTGTAGCCCTGCACCGAAAGTCGGGCGATGCAGGTTTCCTGCCATTTGAACACCGGAATTTCGATCCCGTAGCGCTCGAACAGTGCGGCGTGAACTGCTGCCGTATCGCATTCGGGTATGGGCATTGCCACCATCTGCGGAGCCGAGAATTCGGGTGCACTGAGCGGGCTGAGCCCCGTCAGCTCGCCCAGCCGGCGCGCGGTTTCCTGCGCCAATGCGCGGCAATGGTCGGCAATGGCCCACCAGTCATTGTCTCGGCGGAAGGCGATGGCCGCAGGCACGGTGAGCCAGGCTGCGGGGTCGCGCGTGCCTTGGATTTCGATTTCATCGATGAAGGGCGAATTGCCGAACGCACCCTTTGCGCCTGGCTCGCGGCTTTGCTTGGTCCAGCCATGGCTGATGACCAGCGGATTGAGCAGCCCCTGCACTTCGGGTCGGGCATGAAGAAAGGCTGACCCCTTGGGTGACATCATCCACTTGTGACAATTGCCCGAATAGAAATCGGCGCCGAGCGCTGTGAGGTCGAGCGGGATATGGCCCGGTGTGTGGGCGCCATCGATCACCGAGAAAATGCCACGACTGCGGGCCTCGGTAATGGCCCGCTCGATGGGAAAGAGCAAGGCGGTGGGAGAGGTAATATGACTGAGAAACAGCACCCGCGTGCGCTCGGTCATCCCTGCGATTACCGTGTCGGTGAATTGTGCCTCAGTCGTCAGCGGCATGGGCACCTTGGCCACCACAACCTCGGCGCCGGTCCTGCGACAGATATAATCCCAGGTCTTTTCGAGCGCGGAATATTCGTGGTCCGTTGTCAGGATTTGGTCGCCCGGCTTGAGGCCGAGCGACTGAATGACGATGTTGAGCCCGGTCGTCGCATTGAGCACACCCACGATATCCTCGGAACCACAGTTGAGTTCAGCCGCCAAGGCCTCGCGCGGCACGCGCAGCAACTCGTGCAACCGGCGGCCCAAAAACTCCACGGGCTCGCCTTCCAGCTCCAGCTGGAACTGCTGATAGGTCTCGAAAACCGGGCGCGGACACGCACCGAAGGAGCCGTGGTTGAGAAAGGTCACATCGTCACGCAGCAGGAAGTGACGGGCGAGGTTTTCGGACAATTCAGCGGCCTTTCAGGGTCGGGTCGAGCGCATCGCGCAAACCGTCGCCGAACAGCGAGGTGGCCAGCACGGTGATCGCGAGGGCAGCGGTTGGAAATACCGCCAGATGCCAATAGAAGAACATGTAGTCGATGCCCTCATTGATCATCTGCCCCCAGGTCGGGGTTGGCGGTGGCACGCCGATGCCGAGGAAGGACAAGGAGGCTTCGAGCATCATCGCCAGAGGAATGGCCAGGACGAAGCCGACGATGATCGGGCTGATCGAATTGGGAATGAGGTGCCGGCGGATAATATACCCCGGAGAGGCGCCCAGAGCCTGTGCCGCGCGTACGAACTCCTTTTCGCGAAACGCTTTGACCTGTGCTCGCACCAGAAGACACACCTGCACCCAGCCGAAGAGGGCGGCAATGGCCACGATGGTCGGGTAGCCGCCGCGGGTCAGCGCACCCAGCAGCATGGCGGCCAGCAGGGGCGGCACCACGGAGAACAATTCGATGATACGCATGATCACCCAGTCGGTCCGGCCGCCGAAATAGCCGGCCAGCGCGCCCAGCGGAATACCGATCAACACCGAAAATCCCGCGGCGATGAAGCCGATAGAAAGCGAGACGCGGGCGCCGTAGACGATGCGCGTGTAGAAATCGCGCCCCAGATTGTCGACGCCGAACCAGTGCTCCGCCGAAGGGAAGGCGAGCGATTGGGTCAGAAACAATTGCGCTTCGGGCGGCACCGGGGTGATCAGCGGGGCAAACAGCGCCATGAGGATCAGCGCCGACAGGACAATCCCGCCCGCTACTGCTGCCTTGTTGGACAAGAAACGCTGCCAGGCAAACCAAAGCGGACTGCGCTGGCGGGGTGGGGCGGACTGGGCGAGAGCTTCGGTCATTCGCCGCCTCCCACACGGATGCGCGGATTGATGAGCGCGTAGACGATGTCCGAGAGCAAATAGGCGATGCAATACATGAAGGTGATCATCAGCATCAGCGCCATTTCCAAGGGGTAGTCGCGGGTCTGGATCGAGGAGACGAAATAGGCTCCCAGTCCCGGAATGCGGAACATGGCTTCCACGAAGATCGAGCCCGTCGCCGTGCCGATGAACATGGGCAGGAACACGGTCACCAGTGGGATGGCCGAATTGCGCAGCACATGCTGGAAGACGATGCGCCGTTCGGACAGGCCCTTGGCACGCAGCACGGTGACGAAGGGTCGGCTCATCGTGTCCAGCATCGCCGAGCGGGTATAGCGGGCATAGGTCGCCAACGGGATGGCAGCATAGGCGATAATGGGCAGGATCCAGCGGTTCGGATGCGGCCAGCCACTGGCCGGCAACCAGTTCAGCCAGACGGCAAAGACCAGGATCAGCAGCATCGAGGTCACAAAGACCGGAATAGTGAGACCGATCGTGGAAAAGGCCGAGGCGATGTAGTCGATCCAGGTGTTGCGATTGAGCGCTGCCGCCATCCCCAGCAGTATGCCGAGCGGCGCGCCAATAACCACACCGAGCCCGCCCAATACCAGGCTGGGCACCCAGGCGCGGGACAGAAGCTGGATAACGGTTTCGCCTGGGCTCTGATAGGGCACGCCGAAATCGAAATGCAGCACACCCCACATATAGCGCAGATATTGGACATGAAGCGGCTGATCGAGCCCGAGCTGGGCCATGAGCTTTTCGCGGACTGCCGCCGAGACCGGCATGTCATTGGCGTCGAACGGGCCGCCGGGCACCGAATGCATCATCAGGAAGATGATCAGCGACACCACGAAGAAGGTGAAGGCGACTGAGACCAGGCGGCGGAGGATGTAGCTGAGCATGATTGATCCTCCCTCAGGGCGTCACGAAGGCTTCGACGCGATGATCGGGAGCGATGGAAACGAGTTGCGGCTCCGCCCGGGGTGCGGCTCCGGTCTGGATGACGGTGAAGCGCGGAGTCTGGGCAGCGATCTCATCGGCGGTAAGGAAGCTGCGCGCCCTCTTATCGCGCGGGTTGGTGGCTGGCACCGCATCGAGCAAGGCCCGGGTATAGGGATGCTGCGCATTCGAGAAAATACGCTCGGTCGGGGCTTCCTCCACGATCCGTCCGCGATACATCACGACCACGGAATCGGTCAGCGACTTGACGGTGGAGAGGTCGTGGCTGATGAACAGGATCGACAGACCCATTTCGGCCTGCAGCTGCTTGAGCAGTCCGATGATCTGCGCCTTGACGGTGACGTCGAGCGCGGAAGTCGGTTCGTCGGCCACCAATATGGATGGTCCCAGGATAAGCGCCCGGGCAATGGCCACGCGCTGTCGCTGGCCGCCGGAGAGCTCATGCGGGTAACGGCTCGCAAAGGATCGGTCGAGACCCACGCGGACCAGCCACTCGAGGGCCTTTGCCGTCTGCTCGCGCGCAGTGCCGATGCCGTGAATGTGCAACGGCTCGGCAATGATCTCGGTCAAGGTCATCATCGGATCGAGCGCCGAATAGCTGTCCTGAAAGACGATCTGCATGCGTTTGCGCCACGGCTTGAGCGCTTCGGAGGTCATGCCAGAAATGTCGATGCCCTCGACCAGGATCTGGCCGCGTGAAGCATCGGTGAGACGCATGGCCATCATGCCCGTTGTCGTCTTGCCCGATCCACTCTCCCCGACAATGGCGACGATGCGGTTCTTGGGCAGGGCGATATTGACCTCGTGCACCGCGTGGAAGTCGCCATACTCGGTAAAAAGTCCTTTCCGCCGCTTGATGCGATAGCTCTTGGCCAGTCCCTTGAGTTCAAGTGCCGGAACGGCATCGGCGCTCGGGCGCGACGGCTCGAAGCTTGCGTGAAGGCTGGCCAGCAGCTGCCGCGTGTAATCGTGCTGCGGTTCGTCGAAAATCTGCTGTACTGGACCTTCTTCCATCACCTCGCCGCGATACATGACGAGGACCCGGTCGACCGTCTCGGCAATCACACCGAGGTCGTGCGTGATCATGATGAGCGCCATGCCGAATTCGGCCTGCACTTTCTTGATCAGCTGGAGAATTTGCGCCTGAATGGTGACATCGAGTGCGGTCGTCGGCTCATCCGCAATCAGTACCTTGGGGCGGCAGGACAGCGCCATGGCAATCATGGCGCGCTGCAACATTCCCCCGGACAGTTGATGAGGGAAATAGGACAGTACGTCGCGCGCATTTTTGATCTCGACGCGCAGCAGCAGCTCTTCGGCTTCCCTGAGCGCATCAGCACGCAAGACCGCGCGATGGGCACTGATGGTTTCTGCAATCTGGTGACCGATGGTGAAGACCGGATCGAACGCCGTCATCGGATCCTGGAAGATCATCGCCGCAGAGCGCCCTCGCAAGCGGGCCAGGTCTTCCTTGCCTGCCTTGAGAACATCGATGCCGTCCAGCCGCATTACGGCAGCGCTGACCTCAGCCGTCGCGGGGAGAAGTCGCAATAGGGCGCTGCAAGAGACCGATTTGCCTGACCCGCTCTCCCCGACTATGCCAAGGCTTTCGCCTTCTTTGACGGTAAAGCTGACACCGCGGACGGCATCGACCGCGCCGCCATATTGACGGAAGCTGACGCGCAGGTCCTGGATTTCGACAAGGGGCATGGCTGGCCTTCGGGGTGGGCGCGTCCCGCCATTTCGGCGAGGACGCGCCTCGTCGTTGTTGCTACTTCGTGAGATGGGTGAAGAAGTAGTGGGCCAAGCGGTCCAGCGGAGTGAAGCCGAGCGTATTGGGGCTCGACGCATCGCCGCCCAACTGGTCCGAAATCACCGCCGTGGTGATGGGATGAACGAGCGGCACGATGAGGCCCTCATCGATCATCACCTGCTCGGCCTCGGCATAAAGGTCGTAGCGCGTATCCCAATCGCTTTCTGAGTCGGCCTGAGCGACCAGTTCATCATATTCCGGGATGAAATAGCCGTGGCGGCCGCCGTTGTAGAAGATGCCATAGAAGTTTGACGGATCGAGATAGTCGTACTCGTAGGGCGCGATGAAGATGTTGTTCTTCTTGCCCCGCAGGCCATCCATCCATTCGGCACCGGGCAGCGAGCGGATGGACATGGTGATGCCGAGGTGCTCCTTGAGTTCCGCCTGGAGATATTGGGCCATGGCCGGAATGATCGCGCCGTTATAGCCACCTTCCTCGCGGATCCAGAGGTCGATCTCCGGGAAGCCTTCGCCGTTTGGATAGCCGGCAGCAGCCAGATATTCCTTGGCCTTTTCAGGGTCGAAAACGGCCTGGGCTACCACGTCCTCGTTGTAGCCAGGATAGCCCGGCGGCAGGATCGAGCCGGCCGGAATGGCGATGTCCTTAAGCACCGTGGACGTCAGCTCGTCCCGGTCGATGGCATAGTAGAATGCCCGGCGAACGTCGACATTGTTGAACGGCTCGGCGTCGAGGTCGTAGGAAATGTAGGATGTCGCGAACACGGCGTTGCGCCGAATGCCGTCCGGGTAGCGCCCCTCGGCCACCGGCACCTGTCCTGTATTGAGGAAGGAATAATCGGCATCCCCGGCCAGGAAGGCGGGCAGGCCGACTTCAGGAGCGCCTAGGCTGGGGTCGACCTCGAGACGATCAATCTGCGCCTGCCAAGGGCCTGTATAGGTCTCGGACTTGGTGAAAACGACGGAATTGTTGGACTTCTCCCAACTCTCGATGGAGAAGGGGCCGGACGACACGATGCTGTCGACATTGAGCGCCCAATCGTCGCCCAGTTCATCGACCTTGTGCTTGGGTACGGGATACCAGAGGCTGGTGACCGAGGGCAGGTAGGGCTTTGGCGCGACGGTGGTGACTTCGATGGTCAGGTCGTCGACCGCAACGAGGCCGAGCTCGGAAATGTCGGCGCCTTCTTCAGTGACCTCTTTCCAGCCTTTGATTCCGCCCGCAAAATCCCAATACCAGGCAAAGTCGTAGCCATCGGTCGCGGCGCGTTGCAGGGCAAAGACATAGTCTTCGGCGGTGAGGGGCTCCCCGTCGGACCAGACCAGGCCTTCGCGCAGCTTGAACGTCCATGTGAGGCCGTCTTCGGACTGGCTCCAGCTCTCGGCAGCCATCGGCGTCAGCTCGAATTCCTTGTCGAAGGTGGCGATGGGCACCTGCAGGAGCTCGGCGAAGGTGGCCCGGTCATAGACCGTTTTCATGTAGTCCATGTAGGTGCCGGTCGTGGACTGCCCGGGCGCCAGAATGGTGGATTGTGCCATGGCCGGCAGGGTTAGTGCCGTGGCAATGGCCAGCGTAGCAGCCACTTTCCGTGTGATATGCATGTGCTCCCTCCTGTGCAGAGCTGACGAGATTTTCCCTGAAGTCCAGGCCCATTTCCCTCGGGTCTGGTGCTGGCTGCGCCCTTCGCGCAGGTGGTCAGATCGTTCCCTTGAAATCTGACAGATGACATATGTCTGACAAATTCGATTTGGCTTGGCAATGTGCGATTTTCGGTTGTTTGCCATTTCGTCGATGCGGGGAAAGTGGGGGCGGGGCGGTTCTCGGGGGAAGAGTTGGCCCGTAGAGGAAGAGGTCAGCCTGCAGCTAATATTCTGAAAAATATCATGTTTTTGACGTGATAGTTCGGCAGGCCGTGGCGATGGCCTGGGCGTCGATCTCGAAGTGTCGGTAGAGATCGTGGACGGTGCCAGTCTGACCGAAATGCTCAACACCCAGGGCGATCGTGCGGTGGCCAAGGACGCTGCCGAGCCAGCCCAGCGTTGCCGGATGTGCGTCGATGGCGGTGACCATACCTGCGCGATGAGGAATGTCGGAAAGCAATTTCTCGATATGGCTCAAGGCCTTGTCGCCATGGAGCCGACTGCGCTGCGCGGCCTGCCAGCCGGCATTGAGGCGATCGGCGGAGGTAACGGCGAGAATGGCGACGGAGCGCCGGTCGCCGCCAAGGCGTGCAGCCGCCGCGATGGCTTCGCTGGCGAGGACACCCTGATAGGCGATCACGACCTCGCATTCCGGCGTTGGCGCTTTGAGCCAATAGGCACCACCAATGACCGAATTCGTTAGCAGACAGTTAACGTCTCGCGGCACCTGATCGATGCTACGGGTAGATAAGCGCAGATAGACCGAACCGCCGGTGAGATCGCGCGGCCAATCGGCCAGATCGGGGCGCGCGTCACCGCTGCGCTGTATGTAGTCAAAGGCCCAATCGATGATGATGGCGAGCTCGTCGGCGAAGGCCGGCTCGAAGCTGGCGAGCCCATCCTGGGCCATGCCGATCAGCGGCGACGAGATCGACTGGTGCGCGCCGCCTTCACCGGCCAGCGACACCCCCGACGGGGTCGCAACCAGCAGGAAGCGTGCGTCCTGGTAGCAGGCATAGTTCAGGGCATCGAGGCCGCGTGCGATGAACGGATCGTAGAGCGTGCCGATGGGCAGTAGCCGTTCGCCGAACAGGGAATGGCTGAGGCCCGCCGCGCCCAGCATCAGGAAGAGGTTCATTTCGGTAATGCCCAGCTCCATGTGCTGGCCGTCGGGACCGAAGCGCCATTTCTGCGTCGAGGGTATGGCTTCCCTCTGGAAGAGGTCCGCCATTTCCTGCGGCGCGAAGAGATTGCGGCGATTGACCCAGGCGCCGAGATTTGTGGAGACCGTCACGTCGGGCGAGGTGGTCACGATGCGCCGGGCCAGTTCGCTGTCGGTCCTGGCGATGGCGTCGAGAATTTTCCCGAACGCCGCCTGTGTGGATGTCGGACCGGTGCCGACAAATTGCGGGCCGATCGTAGGCACGGCAGGCGAGGTGAGGCGGCGCGAGGCCATGGTATTGAAGGGCACGGTGTCGAGAAAGGCCTGCAATTGCTCGGGCTGGTCGAGCCCTTCGAACAGGTCCCATTCGTGGCCGGTGCGGATCCGGTGCTCGTCCTGCAATTGCGCAATCTGCGCGCTGGTCATTTGCCCGGCATGATTGTCCTTGTGGCCGGCAAGCGGAGTGCCCCAGCCCTTGACCGTATAGGCTATGAAGACGGTCGGCCGGTCGCTGCCGGCGGCTTCGAACTGCTCGAGCAGGCTTGCCACGCAATGGCCGCCGAGATTGGCCATCAGCGCGGCCAGGTCGTCATCGCTGCGGCGGGCAAGAAGCGCGGAGACATCGCCCTGATCGCCGATTTCGTCATTGAGGCGTTCGCGCCAGGCGCCGCCGCCACGAAACATCAGGGCCGAATAGAGCGCGTTGGGACAGGCGTCGATCCAGGCCTTGAGGCGGTCGCCGCCCGGTTCGGCAAAGGCTGCGCGCTGCAGGGCGCCGTATTTGAGGGTGACGACTGTCCAGCCGAAGGCGGTGAAGATGGCCTCTATCCGGTCGTATAGGCCCTCGCGCACGACACCGTCGAGGCTCTGGCGGTTATAGTCGATGATCCACCAGCAATTGCGCAGGCCATGCTTCCAGCCCTCGAGCAGGCATTCGTAGATATTGCCTTCATCGAGCTCGGCATCGCCGGCCAGTGCGATCATCCGGCCCTCGAGACTGTCTTTGCGGGCCCAATCCTTGGCCCGCACATAATCCTGCACCATCGAGGCGAAGGCCGAAAAGGCGACCCCGAGGCCGACCGAGCCGGTGGAAAAGTCGACGTCGTCGGTATCCTTGGTTCGCGAGGGATAGGATTGCGCCCCGCCAAAGGCCCGGAAATCGATGAGTTTCTGACGGGTCTGCCGTCCCATCAGATATTGAATGGCATGAAAGACCGGGGCGGCGTGCGGCTTGACCGCGACACGGTCCTGCGGCTTGAGGATGCCGAAATAGAGGGTGGCGAGCAGGGCAGCCATCGAGGCTGAGCTGGCCTGATGCCCGCCGACCTTGACGCCATCGACATTGGGACGGATGTGGTTGGCATGATGCACCATCCAGCTGGCCAGCCAGAGCGACTTTCTGGTCAGCGCCTCGATGGCTTCGACACGTCCCATCTTGCCTGTCGTCATTTCGATCTCCCCTTCGACAGGTCAGACATTGCGCCTTGCGAACGAAATTTTTCTGCCTATTTTCGCCCTTTGGGGCGAGGTGTGCGCACGAAATACGGCGTCTGGAGGCGAATAATGGCAGAAGTGACCAATATTCAGAATGATGCACTGGATCGGCGCATCCTGCGGGCCTTGCAGGAAGATGGCCGCATGACCGTGCAGGCGCTGGCCGACAGAGTGGGCTTGTCGCCATCGCCCTGCCTGCGCCGGGTGCGGCAACTGGAAAAGGCCGGGGTAATTTCGGGCTATAGCGCCAATATCGACCAAAAGGCGGTGGGGCTGCCTGTTTCGGTGTTCGTTTCCATCAAGCTCGAGCGGCAACGCGCCGGCAATCTGGACGCCTTCGGCGTGGCCATCAGCCAATGGCCCGAAGTGATGGAATGCTACCTCATGACCGGACAATTCGACTTCTTGCTGCGGGTGGTCTGCGCCGACCTCGAGGCCTATGAGCAATTCCTGCGCAACAAGCTCACCCAGCTCGATGGCGTCGCCTCGATCGAGAGCAGCTTCTCGCTCGGCGCGGTCAAGTTTTCGCGGGTGCTGCCGATCTAGGCGCGGTCTGCGACGACCCTAATTGCCGCTGCGCCAGTGCAGCTCCGGCTCGGCCAGGGTCTGAAGATTTTCTGCCGGTTCCCCGGCAATGCGGCGCAACAACAGATTGGTCAGCTCGACGCCGGCGGCGAAGACATCCTCGCGCACGCTGTCGAGCAGGGGGAAGAAGGTAGGCAGGATATCGGAGGTCTGCTTGTAAACGAGCAGGACGTCCTTGCCGACGCGCACGCCGCCATCCTGCAGGCCCCCCACCAGCGAAATGGTGCGCAATTCGGTGTCACTGATAATGCCGTCCGGCCGATCCGGACTTTGCGCCAATTGCTCGCCGATGCGCCGGATCTCGGCGGCACTGGCGCGCGCCGGCATCTTGTCGAAGAGGTGACCCTCGACGCCCGAGCGGGCGATGGCCCGGCGATAGGCGGTGACGATGTTATGGTAATTGGTGGTGCTGTCATCGCCCACCATGAGCAGGATCTTGCGCGCGCCCTTGGCCACCAGCCGGTCGACCGAGGCGGCAACGAAGGCCTCGGCGTGAAAGTCATGGTAGGGATGGGGCGTGAAGAACTCCGTGCGCCCATGCGAGACGAAGGGAAACCCCGCATCCATCAGCAATTGCACGCGGCGATCCCGAGGGCCGGTATGGGTGATGATGACGCCGTCCGCGGTGCGATTATCCAGCACGTAGCGGATGGTTTCGACGGAGCCGGGATCGTCGAATTCGGGCGCGATGGTCAGGTGATAGCGGGTGCCGTGAATGGCCTGGCCGATGCCCTTGATCATGTGGCGGGCAAAGTCGATGGAATCTCCCGAGCTTTCCAGCACCAGGGCGATGACATTGGTCTTGCCGGTGCGCAGGCGCACCCCGGCGCGATCGGGCACATAGCCCAGCGCCTTGGCGGCCTCGGCCACCTTGTCGCGCGTTTCCTGCTTGAGCGTGGTGCCGCCCCGCAGCGACAGCGAAACGGTGGACAGGCTGAGGCCGGTGACCTCGGCGATCGTCTTGAGGGTGACGCGCCCCTTGCCGGCGGTTTTCGACCAATCGTTCTGCATGCTGCCCAATCTTTGTTTCCTACATAGCACGCCAGGGCAGGCTGAGTGTATCGAGATCTTATGCAACGATGCAATCGTTACAAATGCTTTAAAGCGGAGGCTTGTCCGTGAATTCTACATTTAAAATCATTGATTTATATAAGTCGGTGAAATGCTTCCCGTGTTTCGCATTTGAACAATTGCAACGTTGCATCTTGTGTGGTTAGCTTTGCCCATAAGCCGGAAGAGGAGCCGGCCTCGCCACCAGTCTCTGGAGGCGAAACCCCAAGGGAGGAGATGCATGTTGAAGAAAGTGCTTTTGACCGGCGTGGCAGCGATCGCCATGTCGGCTGCCATTGCCGCACCGGCGCGGGCGGAACTCTCGTTCATGTATGCCGAATGGATTGCAGCCCTCGTCGAGCCCGGCATTGCCGCGTTCGAAGCCGAAACCGGCGAAACGGTCAATGCCATCAAGCTGCCGGGGCAGGGCTATGACCAGCGCATCGCGCTCGACCTTGCCGCCGGCACGGCCGCCGACGTCAACCTGATGGACAGCTTCATGGTGTCCGAGCTGGCCTCGGCCGGCTATCTCGAGCCGCTCGACGAGATGCTCGCCGGCTGGGACCAGTTCCAGTATTACCTGCCGGGCCTGCTGGAAGTCGCATCCTACCAGGACCAGATCTATGCGCTGCCCACCGACACGGACGTGCGCATGCTCTGGTACGATCTGTCCAATTTCGAAAAGGCCGGCATTCCGACGCCCTGGACCCCCCAGACCTGGGATGACGTGCTCGATGCCGCGCAAAAACTCAAGGATGCCGGCGTCCGCTACCCGTTCCAGCTGCCGGCCGGTACCAAGCAGGCGGAAGCTGCCACCATGCAGGGCGTGTATATGGCCTTGCTCGGTGCAGACGTGCCCGAAGGCGACCGCAACCGCCTTCTCAACCGCGAAACCAATCAATGGATCGGCGACAGCCCCGGCCTGCGCCGCACCTTCGACTTCTTCTACCAGGTCTATGTCGAGCGCGAGCTGAACACCGCCGAGCTCAATTACGCCACCGATATCGGCGCGGCGGTCCGGGCAGCCCTGGCAGCGGACGAGCTGGGCATCCTGGCCTCCGGCTCGTGGGAAGATGCGTGCCTGTGGGACTGCAACAATCCGCCGAGCCGTGAAGATCGCGACGCCATGGTGGCCTGGACCCCATGGCCGGGTTCGGGCGTCGAAGGCGCCAAGACCACCACCAATATCTCAGGCGGCTGGACCATCGGCATCAATGCCAATGCAGCCGACAAGGAAATGGCCTTCAAGCTGATCACCTCGATCTTCGACGAGGAGAACTTCAAGGCCTGGACCCTGGCCAATCACCGCATGGCCGTGCGCACCGACATTTCGGAAAGCCCCGAATATACGGCTGACACGTTCCTTGCCGAAGCCACCAAGCTGGCCGCCGACACCACGGGCCGCGACACCGTCCCGGGCTATCAGACGGTCTCGGCACTCATCCAGCAGGCCACGGCCGACATTCTCGACGGCGTATCGCCGGACGAGGTGGTTCAGGAATATCACGATGCCCTGGTCGACGAGTTCGGCGCGGAAAACGTGATCACCTACGAATAAACCTGATCCAACTTCCGGCGGCGCCGCTGTCCTCCAGGCGTCGCCGGATCTTTCCTTCACCGCACGTTGCCACGGTCTCGACGCAGCTCTTCGCCTTTGACGGGCAGGGTGCAGGTCGAGCGTGCTGAACCTGTCTACCCGACCAAGAGGCGCCGATGAGAAACCAGGCCAATCCTTGGCTGACCAGCAATCTCTGGGTTCTGGGCCTCGGCATGTTGCCGGCCATCCTGCTCATCGGAGTGCTGCTCTACTTTACCGGCTGGGCCTTCGCCTTCAGCTTCACCGACCTGGCGCTGGTCGGCCGCAAGAGCGTGGAATGGAGCTGGGTCGGTCTCGAGAATTTCGAGCGCCTGTTCACCCGCCGCGGCTTCCTCGACTCGCTCTGGACCACCATCATCTTCGTGTTCTTCTCGGCCATTGTCGGCCAGTCCGTACTGGGCTTCCTGCTCGCGGCTGCCCTGCGCGGCACGCGCTCGACGTTGCGCAGCGTGGTGGAGGTCTGCATCATGCTGGGCTGGCTGCTGCCCGATATCGTGGCGGCCTTCCTCTGGTCGGCGACGACGGCCCAGACCGGGCTCATCAACCAGCTGATCATCCGGCCTCTCGGGCTGCCGCCGGTCAATTTCATCAATGATTATGCCCTGCCGGTGGTGACCATCGCCAATATCTGGAAGGGCACGGCCTGGTCCTATCTGCTGTTCTCGGCGGCCCTCGACTCGGTCAGCCGCGAAGTGGTGGAGGCCGCCAAGGTGGACGGCGCGACCCCCATGCAGCGCATCTGGCTGGTGCAATTGCCGATCATCCGGCCGCATATCGCGACGAACATGCTGTTCATCACCATCTGGACCTTCACCTATTTCCCGCTGATCTTCGCCATGACCGGCGGCGGGCCGGGGCGACAGACCGAGACGCTGGCGGTCTTCCTCTACAATCAGAGTTTCGCGCGCGGCAATCTGGGCTTCGGCTCGGCCATTTCGGTGGCCATGCTGGTCATCGTCGGCTGCCTGTCGCTGGTCTATCTCCGCATGCTCCGGGAGCCGAAATAATGGAATCCAATGCTCCGAGCCGCCTCACCGCCATCGCGCTGACCTTCATGGCGGTAATCTGGATCAGCCCGTTTTCCTGGCTCCTCCTCAATGCCTTCAATCCGCTCTCCACCGGGCAACTGGAAATCCCCCGCTCCGTGGGGCTCGACAATTTCGCGCAAGCCGTCAGCGGCAATGCGGGCCGGCAGTTTCTCAATTCCATGCTGATCGCGGCGGGCACGGCGACCCTCAGCGTCGTGGTCGGCATCTCGGCGGCCTATCCGCTGTCGCGGCTCAAGATCCCGGGGCGCAATGCGTTCCTGTGGACGCTGGTGCTGCTGCGCATGCTACCCTCTGCGGGTGTGCTGGTGCCGCTCTATTTCAGCGCGCAGCGGCTGGGCCTGCTCAACCAGCTCGGCGTCATCATCGCGCTGACCGTGCTCAACCTGCCGTTCACGCTGCTGCTGCTCAAGAACTTCTTCGACACCGTGCCGATCGAGCTTGAGGAAGCGGCTTATGTCGAGGGGGCGAGCCTGTTCCAGATCGTCAGCCGGATCGTGCTGCCCATGTCGCGGGCCGGGATCGCGGTGGTCTGGTTCTTTTCCTTCACCGGGGCGTGGAACGAGTTCCTCTTGCCCCTGATCTTTGCGCGCGTGCAGGATGCCTTCCCGATGTCGGTGGGCCTCTACGCCGCATTCGGCCAGCAGGGCGCCATCAATTACGGGTTCCTCACGGCCTTTTCCATCATCTACGCGGCGCCGGCGATCGGCGTGTATTTCTTGTTGCGGCGGAACATGAACACAGGGTTCGCCGGTGTCGGAGTTAAAGGATGACCTATTCCAATCCCCTCTCGTCCAAGCTGGGTTTGCTGGATGATGACCTCAAGCAGGAGGGCAAGCTCCTGCGCCTGTGCGCGGACCTGGAAAAGAAAATCCGCACCCCGCTCAAGAACGTGCCGTTCCAGTGGCATGTGCAGCGCGCCGACGGGTTTTCGGCCGCAGAGGCGCTCAAGGCCGATTGGCGGCAATGGGAGCAATTCGGCCGGCATACGGTCTGGGCCAAGCATCAGGAGCATACCTGGTTCGCCGCCGAGATCACCGTGCCAGAAGACGCCCGGGGCAAAGTCTTTGTCGCCCATTTCACCAGCCAGTGGCAGGAGCGGCCGGGCTCGACCGATCCGCAATGCCTGGCCTATCTCGACGGCAAGATCGCCCAGGCCCTGGATGGCAACCACACCGAACTCGTGATCGAGCGTGACGCCAAGCCGGGCAACAAGCACGTGCTCCTGGTCAACGCCTTCACCTTCTTCGACCGGCCGCTGGTCGGCTTCGAGGTGGATTTCTTCATCCGTAACGAGCGCGCCGAAAAGCTCTATTACGATCTGCAGACGCCGGTCGACGTGGCTGTCCGCCTGCAGCAGAACGACCCGCGCCGCCACGCCATCCTCAACATCGTCAACCGGGCGTTGCGAGCGCTGGATCGGCGCGATGGCCATACGGAAGCCTTCGAGAAGGGCCTGCCGGAAGCCGAGAAGATCGCCCAGGAAATCTACGACCTGGTCGATACCGAAGTGCAGCCGCAGATCACGGCGGTGGGCTCGACCCATCTCGATGTGGGCTGGCTTTGGAGGGTGATGCATACGCGGGACAAGACGGGGCGCAGCTTTGCCACCGTGCTCAACCTCATGGAGGAATATCCCCAATTCGTCTTCATGTATAACCAGTCGGTGCTCTTCGATTTCCTCAAGAAGGACTATCCCGAAATCTGGGAGCGCATGCTCAAGCGGGTGAAGTCGGGCCAGTTCGAGATCGAAGGCGCCATGTGGGTGGAGCCGGACGTCAACATCGCCTCGGGCGAAAGCCTCGTGCGCCAGATCATGCGCGGTCGGCGGTTCCATCTCGAGCATTTCGGGGTCGATCCCAAGACAGTCTGGCTGCCCGATACATTCGGCTATTCGGCCAACCTGCCGCAGATCATGGACAAGTCGGGGCTGAAATATTTCGTCACCAGCAAGCTCTCCTGGAACGATACCGACCGGCACCCCTATGACACGTTCTTCTGGCGCGGCATCGACGGCACCGTCACCAAGGCGCAGCTGATCACTGCACAGAAATATGACAGCGAGCAGATCTTCACGACCTATAACGGCGACCTTTCAGTTTCCGAGACCATGGGCGCCTGGAAGCGCTACGAACCCAAGGCCGCCTATGACCAGGTCGTCATGTCCTATGGCTATGGCGATGGCGGCGGCGGACCGACCCGCGCCATGATCGAGCGCGGCACGCGCCTCGAACGCGGCATTCCCGGGGCGCCCAAGGTCAAGCTCGAAGGCATCGTCCCGTTCCTCGACCGGTTGGGCAAGGCCATGGACGCCGATCCGGCGCGCTTCCCCACCTGGAACGGCGAGCTTTACCTGCAATATCACCGTGGCACGCTCACCTCTGTGGCCAAGAACAAGGCGAATAACCGCAATGCCGAACGGCGCCTGCGTGAGCTGGAAATGCTGGGCGCGCTGGCCCTGGCCAAAGCTGGCCATGCCTATCCCAGCGAGACACTGGCCGAATTCTGGGAACTGGTGCTGATCAACCAGTTCCACGACATCCTGCCGGGCACCTCCATCCCCGAAGTCTATGTCGACAGTGACGCCGAATATGGCCGCATCTTCTCGACGCTGGATTCGGCCAATGGCCCCTGGCATGCGGCGGCGCAGGCCGCGGCCAAGCCGGGCGCCGACCAATTGCGGCTGTTCAACTTCACGAGCCAGGCCCGCTCGGGACTGGTGCATCTGGGCGAGGTTGCGGCCGGATCGGCCCTGGCGACGGCCGGTGGCAGCGTGCCGGTGCAGGCTATCACCCGCGCCGATGGCTCGACCGACAGCGTCGCCGCCGTCTCGGCCATCGCGCCGCTGGGCTGGACCGGGGCGCAGATCGTGGCCGGTGACGGCGCCGGCCAAAGCGGTGTCTCGGTTTCGACGACACACCTCGAAAACGACCTGCTGCGGGTCACGTTCGACGACAAGGGTGAGATCGTCTCGGTGTTCGACAAGACGCGCGACCGCGAGACATTGCAGGGCGGCGAAAAGGCCAACCGCCTGATCGCCTATGAAGACAAGCCGATGAACTGGGATGCCTGGGATATCGACCGCTATTTCGAGGAGCAGTTCTGGCCGCTGGCCGACGGCAAGGCCGACATTTCGGTGGTGGAAACCGGCCCGCACCGCGCCGCGATCCGCATCGAGCGGCGTTACCAGAAGTCGCTTGTCGTCCAGGTGATCTCGCTGGCGAAAGATGAACGGCAGGTTGAGTTCGACACCTTTATCGACTGGCAGGAACGGGCTCAGGTCATCAAGGCGCTGTTCCCCTTCGATCTCAACACCTCCGAAGTGCGCTCGGAAATCGCCTTCGGCCATGTAACGCGCCCGACCCATCGCAACACCACCTGGGATCGGGCCCGCTTCGAGGCCAGCATGCATCGCTGGGTCGACGTGTCGGAGGCCGATTTCGGCATCGCGCTGCTCAATGACAGCAAATATGCCTATGATTGCCACGAGCAGACGGTGCGGCTGACGCTGGTGCGGGGTTCGACCCATCCGCATCCCGAGGCCGACCTGGGTGAACACCGCATCCGCTATGCGCTGTTCGTGCATGACGGCGTCGCGGACCTCGCGCAGGTGCATCGGGCGGCCGAACGCTTCAACAATCCGATCGCGGTCATCGGCTCGCGCCAGGCTGCGGGCAGTGCCGCGACCGAATTCGGCAGCTTCAGCCTCGCAAATGTCGACGCGGCCAATGTCACCATCGAAACGGTCAAGAAGGCCGAGGCGTCCGATGCCCTGGTGCTGCGCGTGTTCGAACACGCCAATAAACGCGCCAATGCCACGATCAGCTTTGGCCTCGATGTCAAATCGGTGCGTGTGGTGAACCTGATGGAGGAACAGGCGGGCGAAAAACTCACCATCACCGACAATAGCATCAGCCTGCAATTACGCCCGTTCGAGATCGCTACGCTGCTGGTGGAAACGAAGTGAGGTCGCGCACGCAAGGCGGGTCAATGGCTCTCCCCGCCAAGGGGAGAGCCGGAGAAAGAAGGGCGTGGCAAGTCACGGATGGCCCCCTCACGCGGTCCCTCCTCAGACGGAGGGAGCCGACAGGGAGTTGGGCAAAGCCGACGGGAGAACAAGATGTCTGACGTTAGTCTTCGGGGCGTGCGGAAATCCTATGGATCGCTGGAGGTCGTCCATGGGGTGGATCTCGATATCCAGGCGGGCGAATTCGTGGTGTTCGTCGGGCCCTCCGGATGCGGCAAGTCCACCCTGTTGCGGATGATCGCGGGGCTCGAGCCGATCAGCGGCGGCGAAATTGCCATCGGCGGCAAGGTGGTCAACGACGTGCCATCGCCCCAGCGTGGCATCGCCATGGTGTTCCAATCCTATGCGCTCTATCCGCATATGAGTGTCTTCGACAACATGGCCTTCGGCCTCAAGCTGGCCAAGACACCCAAGGAAGAGACCGAGCGCCGGGTGCGCGAGGCCGCCCGCATCCTGCAGATCGAGCCCTATCTCGACCGTATGCCCAAGGCCTTGTCAGGCGGGCAACGCCAGCGCGTGGCCATCGGCCGCGCCATCGTGCGTGACCCCAAAGTGTTCCTGTTCGACGAGCCCCTGTCCAATCTCGATGCGTCCCTGCGGGCGCAGACGCGGGTGGAGATTGCCAAGCTCCACGCGACGCTCGACGCCACCATGATCTATGTGACGCACGATCAGGTGGAGGCCATGACGCTGGCCGATCGCATCGTGGTGCTCAATGCCGGCAAGATCGAGCAGGTCGGCTCGCCGCTCGAATTGTATACGCGGCCCGTCAATACTTTCGTCGCCGGTTTCATCGCCAGCCAGCGCATGAACTTTCTCGCCGTCAGCCCATCGGGCGGGGGATTGACGCTGCCGGGGGGCAAGGCCTTGCCTCTGGCCCATGCCAACCTGGCCGAAGCCAGGACGCTGGGCGTGCGTCCGGAGCACCTGCTGCTGGCCGATCCGGCACATGCCGATCTCTCGGGTACGCTCGCCGTGGTCGAGCAGTTCGGCGAATACGCCCTGGCCTATGCCGAATTGCCGAGCGGGGAGACGGTGACCCTCAAGCTCGATGGTGCGCCCCAGCTCGTGGTGGGGCAGAGCATCGACATGAAATTGCCTGCAGAGGGCCTGCATCTGTTCGATGCAGCGGGCCGGGCGCTGCGGTGACCGTTCGGGTGGGGCAGCGTTGATGCCTCGGCAAAATCGGACGGCTGTTGAAGCGGAAGTCCGCGCATCAGCGGGATGACGCGGACGATGCTGGAGAGCGGCTAGCCCAGCCGCTTCCCCTGCGCGTCGAACCGATGCACCCGCTCTTGCGGATAATCGTAGCTGATCATGCTGCCGACGTCCGGCAGGGCGGTGCGCGTCTGCCGGACGGTCAGCAGGTCAGGACGGCCGATGTCGAGGAAGGCGAAAGTATCGGCTCCCAGATATTCGACATAAGCGACCTTGCCCTGTTGGGCGCCGGTGCCCAGGGTGATGTCTTCGGGCCTTATGCCCATAGTGGTGCCGTCCTCGTGCCTGAGAAGGTTCATCCGCGGCGAGCCGATGAAGCCGGCCACGAACAAAGATTGTGGGCGCTCGTAGAGCTCCTCGGGCGTACCCACCTGCTCGACCTGCCCGGCATTGAGCACCACGATCCGGTCGGCCAGGGTCATGGCTTCGACCTGGTCATGGGTGACATAGACCATGGTGGTGTCGGGAAGGCCTTCCTTGAGCCTCGCAATTTCGAGGCGCGTAGCGACGCGCAGGGCGGCATCGAGATTGGACAGCGGCTCATCGAAGAGAAAGACCTGCGGGTCGCGCACGATGGCCCGGCCGATGGCCACGCGCTGGCGCTGGCCGCCGGACAATTCGCGCGGAAAGCGATCGAGATAGGGTTCGAGCTGCAATTTGCGGGCGGCCTCGGCGACCCGGCTTTCGATCTCGGCCTTTGCGGCGCGGCGCAGCTTCATGGAATAGGCCATGTTTTCCCGCACGCTCATATGCGGATAAAGCGCGTAGGACTGGAAGACCATGGCGATGCCGCGCTTGCTGGCCGGCACATTGTTGACGACGCGGCCACCGATTTCGAGCGTGCCGCCGCTCAGTCGTTCCAGGCCCGAGATGCAGCGCAAAAGCGTGGACTTGCCGCAGCCCGAGGGGCCGACGAAGATCACGAACTCACCCGATCGGATGTCGAGATTGATGTCCCTGAGGACTTCAACGGCGCCGTAATTCTTGCGCAGGTTCGTGACCTTGATGTCGGACATGGACGTTCTCCCCATCAGCTTGCTGAAAGCGCGGCACGGACCTTGGCCAGTGCGTCGCCGGTCGACCCGTCGGGCCGGTATTCGAGGCCCACGGCACCTTCGTAGCCATTGGCATAGAGCCAGCTCAGGCGCTTGCCGAGGTCGATTTCGCCAAGGCCCGGATCGTTGCGGCCCGGATGATCGGCGACATGGGCATGGATGACGCGGGAGACGCGGCCATCGAGGACGTCTTCGATAGCCTCGCCCATCACGTAGGAATGGTAGAGATCGTAGACGATACCGATTTCCGGGCGGCCGACAGCGTCGACGATATCGAGGCTCTCGCGCGTTGAGGAGAGGTAATAGCCGGGATGGTCGATCAGCGTATTGAGCGGCTCGACGCCGAGACGCACGCCGCTGCCTTCGAGCACGTCGGCGGCAGCCAGCAGGCATTGGACCAGGGCATCGTGCTGCTCGTCGCGCGTCCGGCCCGGCAGGTCATTGCCGGCCTGGGCGATGAGCACCTTGGCGCCCAGGCGCTGGGCCTGGCGCATGGAGACCGCGAGGCCGGCGAGGAATTCGGCGTGATTGGCCGGGTCGGTCAGCGCAATCATCGGCTCGGCAACGAAGCCGGAGAGTGAAAGTTCGGTTTCCTTCAGGGTGGCTTCGACCGCATCGAGATCCTTGTTGGACCAGAACCAGAATTCGACCGCGTCGAGACCGGCGGCCCTGGCGGCGCGGATGCGACCGGCAAAGTCGTCGCTTTCATCGGCAAAGAGCCATTCGATACAAGCGGAGAGTTTCATGTGTCGGTTCCGGTTAGCGATAGTCGATGAGAACTTGCATGACGTCGGGCGAGCCCTGATCGAGCAGGCCGTAGCCGCGTCCCGCCTCGGCAAGCGGCACGCGATGGGTGATGAAGCCCTTGAGCGCCGGCGCCAGGCTCGAAAGATAGTCGCGGGCGATGTTTCCGCGTCGACCGACCGACCAGAGAGGGCCCAGGAACGGGTTCACGGTGCCCACCTGCGAGGAAATGATGCGCGGGCGATTATGGTGGAATTCGCCTGAAAGGCTGAGCGATTCAAAGGTGCCGCCATACCAGGACATGGCAATCACCGTGCCGTTGAAACCGGCAGTGCGGATGGCTTCATTCAGCGCCGGTGCGGCGCCGGAGACTTCGATGACCGTATCGGCGCCACGGCCCTCGGTGAGTTCGCGGACGCGTTCGGCCACCGGGCCGTCGCGCGGGTCGAGAAGGGTGGTCGCGCCACCCTGGGCCGCCAACTCGCGGCGCTGGGCGATAGTGTCGACGCCAATGATCTGGCGCGCGCCGTTGCGGGCGAGAAGCCGCGTCACCATCTGCCCGATGACCCCGAGGCCCGAGACGACGACATCGGCGCCGAGCGGAATATTGGCATCGAGCACGCCGTTATAGGCCGTATTGAGATTGGCGAAGAAGACGCCGATTTCCGCGTCGTCGAGATCGCCCAGCGGCACGACGGCATTGGCATCGACCACGGCGTGCTGGCCATGGGGCACATAGGCAAAGACCAGATCGCCCGCCTTGAGCGCGCGGACATCCCGACCGATTTCGGCGACGCGACCGACGGCGGCATAGCCGTAGCGGGCCGGCCAGGACCAGTCCGAGCCGTGGGCATCGGAGAAAAGACGCGTCTTGGGGTCCATCGACTGCCGCCACTGGGGGGCGAGGCCACGGAAGACGTTGAGCTCGGTGCCGGCGCTGATGCCCGAGACCTCAAGATTGAGCAGAACCTGGCCGGGACCGGGACCGCCCAGCGCTTCGGAGCGAATTTCGACGGCGCGCGGCCCGGTGAAATACAGCGATTGGGTCGTCAGCGACACTTTTGTCACCCTTTGATGCCGCCAGCGGTGAGCCCGCCGACAAGTTGATTGCGGAAGAGAAGGAAGAGCAGGATGGTCGGCGCGGCAATGACCACGCCACCGGCCATGACGACCCCCCAGGAGAAGGAATAGGGGTCGAAAAGGGTTTGCAGCGCCAGAGGCAGCGTCTTGACCTCGGCGCTGGTGATGAGCGCCAGCGCCAGGATGAACTCGCCCCAGGACAGAACGAAGGCGAAGGTACCCACGGCCACCACGGCCGGTCGGATCAGCGGCAGGGTGATGCGGAACATGGCGCCCAGCTGCGAGGAGCCGTCGATGATCGAGGCCTCCTCGAGCTCGCGCGGCACGGCGTCGATATATCCCTTGAGCATCCACACGGCGATCGGCAGGCCAAGCGCCAGATGGGTGAAGGTGAGCGCCGTCAGCGTATTGGCCATGCCCAGCGAGCGGATGATGACCACGATGGGCACGAGAACGGCTACGGCCGGCAGCATCTGGGTGGCGAGGATGAGAAAGCCGATGAAATCGCGCCCGAGATAGGTGAAGCGGCTGAGCGAATAGGCTGCGGGAACGGCGATCAGCACCGTGCAGACCGCCACGATACCGCCGACCAGAAGGCTGTTGCGCAGCGCCACGAGGAAATCGCCGCGCGAGAAGATATTGGCAAAATGATCGAAGGTGATGCGCGTCGGGATGAGGCTGCGCGTCATGATGTCGGCATCGGGCCGGATCGAGGCGATGAACACCCAGATGATCGGGAGCAGCACCAGGGCGAGCACGGCCAGCGTCAGGAGATCGAGCGCGAGACTGCGCCAGCGGCTTTCCTCGTTCATTGACGCCTCCGGAGCTTGAGCGAGAGGAAGGAAGCGACGGCGAGAATGGCCAGCATGACGACGCTGATGGCGGCCGCATAGGCGGGTCTGAGGTCGGTGAAAACGGCCTTGTACATGGAAATGCCGAGCACGGTGGTTGCCTCCTGAGGTCCGCCGCGGGTCATGATCCAGGGCAGGTCGAAGCTGTAGAAGGCAAGGATGCCCAGCACGAGGCCGATGATCAGCATGGTGTTCTGGATGGCGGGCAGAGTGATGGTGGTGAACCGTTGCCAGGGCGTCGCGCCATCGATTGCGGCGGCTTCATAGAGTTCGCCGGGGATGGACTTGAGCGCCGCCAGCAGGGCCAGCACCATGAAGGGCATGCCTTTCCAGCCGGAAATGAAGATGATGATAGCCAAAGCCATGTTCGGATCGTTGAGAATGGAGCTGTTGCCGGCCAGGCCAAAAGCCTGAAGGAAGCCGTGCAAGGCGCCCACTTCGCTGTCGAGCAGGAACCGCCAGCCATAGCCCAGCACGATGAAGGGCATGACCCAGGGCAGAAGGATCAATGCCGAGGCCATGCGGGCAATGGCCGTGTCGCGGTTGAGCAGCAGCGCCAAAGGCAAGGCCAGGGCAATCTCGACGGCCACGGTGCCAATGGTCCAGATCCAGGTGCGCCAGAAGGCGCGCCAGAGACCGGCATCGGCAAAAAGCGCCTCGTAATTGATGAGGCCGCCCCAGACCGGCGTCGGATTGCGCAGCAGATACCAATCCTGGAACGAGAGCCAGAGCGCATAGAGAAGCGGTACGACGGCGATGGCCAGCGCGACCAGAACGGCCGGCGCCACAAGGGCATAGGGCAGGGCGATGTCGCCAAAGGGCCTTGGCTCGGTATCGGTGGCGCGCGCGGTCATGGGCGAAGACTGACTTTAAGCAATGCGAATAATCCAGGGTACGGAAGCAGCATTGATCGCCTCGCTCGCCCTTTGGGGCCGTGTTACGGGTGGCCTTGCCATCCTGCGAACTGGGCGCCCCTGCCGAAACGGAGGTCGCCGCCAGCGGGGATGGCAACGGGACGGACGCTCAAGCCTGTCACAGGCAAAAGCGCCGCAAGTCCCGAGACTTGGGAAAGGATCCCGGACGGCGGGAGGTAAGGACCGTCCGGGTTTGCTCTGCCCTTAGCGGGCGAGAACGGTGTTGATGTCGGTGCACAGATCAGCCGTTGCCTGGTCGATGTCCTTCTGTCCCAGGGCCACGGCCTGGACGGCCTTCTGGATCGTGTCGACTTCAAGCTGGCCCATCTGCGGGATGGCTTCGCTCGGATATTGATAGGCGCGGGCATCCTGGAGCTGCTCGACAAAGAGCGGATAGGGGAACTCGGTCCAGGGTTCGCCCTGGGCCAGCGAGATCGAGCCCGGGATGAAGCCACCGGCGACGGCCAGGTCCTTGAAGGCATCGCCGTGGGTGGCAAACATGATGAACTGCCCCGCCGCATCCTTGGCGTCGGATGCGTCCCACATCACCAGAGGCCAGCCGCCGAGGAAGCCGGAGCGATTGACCGGGCCTGCCGGGACCTTGGCGATGTCGACGGAATCCAGCCATTCGGGCTGTTCGGTCTGCAGATCGCGGTAGAGGCTGGGATGCATGAGGATCATGCCATAGCGGCCATCGAGAAAGCCGCGCTGGAAGGCGTCGCCATTCATGCTGGCGGCATCGGGATGGGTCGAGCCATCGAGTGCGATACCGGTATAGACATCAAGCGCTGCGCGGAATTCGGGCGAGTCGAAGCCGCAGGTGCCGTCGTCGTTGAGCATGCGGGCGCCATATCCGAGATAGGCGCTCATGAAATTGTGGACGGTGAAGTAATCGAGGCTGGTGGCCAGCGCGATGCCATAGGTACCGTCGGGCGTGCCCTCGGTGAGTGCCTTGGCGGTGGTCCGCAATTCTTCCCAGGTGTCGGGCGGATCGTTGGGATCGAGCCCGGCCGCTTCGAAGAGGTCCTTGCGATAATAGAGCGCACGGGTTTCCACCGCGATGGGCGAGGCCCACCACTGACCGCCGAGATTGTAATAGCCCCTGTCGCCCGGCCAGATGTCGGCGGCAACGTCGGTGCCATTTTCGGCGTCATAGGCGGCAAAGGCGTCATCGAGCGGGGCGAGGGCGCCGATCGCCTGGAACTGGGCCACGACATTGTTGCCCAGCATGGACACGTCGGGCAGGCCGCCGGTGGTCAGGGCGGTGACCAGGCGTTGCTGCTGCTCGGACCAGGGCACGATCTCCATGACCACATCCACGCCCTCATGGCTGGCCTCGAAGGCCTCGATGATGGCATTCCATGCGGCGATGTCGTTTGGATTGGTCGAGAACTGCCAGAAGGTCACCGTCTGGGCGAAGGCCGGGGCAGTGAGCAGGGTAGAGGCGAGCGCCGTCGCCGCGAGCAATGAATGCCGCATAAGAATTCCTCCCAATGGACTCGTGCGTTGCGAGCTGCGCTTTCCTCCCAGAAAGCGCATGTGTCATCGTTGACATATGTAGAGTTAACACAGGCTTTCCACTGTGTCAAACGGTCGCTGATCAGGCCGCGGGGCCGGTGGATTGACGGATGATGAGGCCGGCGTCGAGAACGATTTCATCGGGCGTTTGCCGCCCCTCGATGGCAGCCAGGGCCATGTCGAAACCGTGCCGGCCCAGCTCGACAAGAGGCTGGCCAACGGTGGTCAATTGTGGGGCAAGATAGGGCGCAAGCGTGTCGTCGAACCCGACAACGGACACATCCTGGGGCACGCGCCTGCCGGCCTTGTAGAGCGCCTGCAGGACGCCGACGGCAAGGATGTCGCATGTCGCGAAAATGGCGCTGGGCGGATCGGGCAAGGCCAGGAGCGCCTCGGCATGGGCGCGGCCCTCGGCTCCCGACCCGTCGCTGGCCAGATCGTAATACTGGCCCAGACGCAGATATTCGGGTCTGAGGGCGAGCTTATGGGCAACGAGGCCGTCGCGATAGGCGGCGAGGCGATCCTCTTCCACGGAGCGCTTGCGGGCGGCGTCGTGCGGATAGAGTGCGGGATCGCCGCCCACGAAGGCGATACGGTGATGCCCCAGGCCGACCAGGTGATCCATCGCCGCCCGCGCGCCGACATAATTGTTCACCCGCACGAAATGGGCGCCGGCGGTCAGCGACCGTTCGATCTCGATGGCGGGAATGCCGGCATCCTGCAGAAGCTCGACATTGTCCGGGCTGGCCGCCGTGCAAAAGAGAACCGCATCGACCCGCTGGGCGATGAAGGTTTCGACGCCATGGCGTTCATAGCTCTCACTGCCGCCATGGTTGAAGATGACGACGCGATAGCCCGCCGCGATGGCGGCTGCTTCGACGGCGTGGGCCACGCCCACGAAGAAAGGATTGACCGTGATGGCGGTAAGCATCAGCCCGATCGTGTGACTGCGCTGCGTCCGCAGGCTGCGGGCCATGACGTTGGGCCGATAATTGGTGGCGGCAACGGCGGCGAGGACTTTTTCCCGCGCCTCCTCGGAAATATAGCCCTGCTGCTTGAGCACGCGGTTGACCGTGGCCGTGGACACCCCGGCCAGTTTGGCAACTTCGATCAATGTCGCGTTCTTGCTGGCCACCGCACCTCTCAGGACGAGAGATGTAGGCCGAGGACCGTCTCCGGGGCAAGCCGATTAGGCCGCGATCTCGGATTCCACGTATCCGGTCAGCAACGTGCCGAGCGCGACGAGCGAGTCCATATGCGTGCGCTCCCAGCCATGCGAACTGTCGAGCGAGAAACAGACGAGGCCGACACGGATATCCCAACCGGCCTCGACCGCAGCGGCGCTGTCGGAGCGGTAATGGCGGAAGGTATCCCGGACGTGCGGAATGGCGGCGTGGGCGCAGATATCGAGCAGATGCCGGGTCATGCGCGCGTCAAAGGGACCCTGGCGATCCCTCATGGCAATGGTGACGGCGTCGTCCCGCGATGCCTGGTTGGGCGCCGTCACCGCATTGTCGATGGCGAGCAGTTCCTCGACCTCGCGACCAAAGCCATGGGTGCCGCCAATGCCGATTTCCTCGGCAATGGTGAACATGGCCTGGAAGGGGACGGCGACTTCGATCTTGCCCTCGGCGATCGCCTTGAGGACGGCCAGAAGCGTGGCGCAGCCAGCCTTATCGTCCAGATGGCGCGAAACGATGAAGCCGTCGACGACTTCGGGCTGAGCGTCCACGGCGACCATGTCGCCGACATTGAAGCCGGCGCTGACGAGCGCATCGCGGTCGGGCAGGGTGGCGTCGACGCGGATTTCGAGATTGTCCCAATCGGCTGGCTGGGTGTCGACTTCGGTATTGAAGCGGTGACCCGAGGCCTTGAGGGGCAGGATAGTGCCGCGATGTTCGCCTCTGTCGGAGAAAATGGTGACGCGGGCGCCCTCGGCGAAGCGGGCGGCCCAGGTGCCGGTATTGCGCAGGGCAAGCCGGCCATTGGGCTTGAGTTCGGTGACCATGGCCCCGAGCGTATCGAGATGGGCGGCGAGGGCGCGGCGGGGTGGCCCATTACCCACTTCGACGAAGAGCACGCCGCGGCGGGTATATTTCGGGGAATATCCCAGTTCGCGCAGCCAGGTGTCGACAAGCGCTACGGCGCGCTCGGTCATGCCGACGGGGCTGGGGGTTTTGACGAGCTGGAGCAGGCGGTCGAGGAGGTAATCGGTGTCGATCATGCCGAGCGGCGCTTTCTGGAGCGGCTGGGGGAGATTTCTTCGAGGAAACGGTCTTCGAGCTTGGCCTCAAGCCCCAGCATGTGCTGCTCGGCTTCCGCCATATGCGCGGAGAGGATTGCTGCAGCTGCTGGCGGATCACGACGGCGCATGGCATCGATCAGGTCGCGCTGATGGCGGATGCCGCTTTCGCGCGAGACGGGCTCAGGCTGGACATAAATGTCCTGCGCGATGGTGAGATCCTTGAGGAGGCGCTGGAGAAACCGGCAGGTGAAGGCGAGGATCGGATTATCGGAATATTCGGCGACGACGCCGTGGAAATCGAGCTCGGCCATGCGCTGATTCCAGCGCTCGGTGGCATCGGCCGGCTCGTGATCATAGATGCGGATGATCGCTTCGAGCCGGTTGAGGCCGGCCTCGTCGATATGCGGGGTGGCGCTGGCGGCCAATTGCGGCTCCAGCACTTTGCGCATCTCGTAGATATTGGCGATGGAGAGGTTCTTGGCGAAGAGGAAGTTGGAGAGCAGGCTCATCGCCCGGCCTTCGGACATGCGCTCGATGAAGGCGCCGCCGCCCGGGCCGGTGCGGACGGAAATCAGCCCCTGGACTTCCAGCGCCTTGAGGGCCTCGCGCACGGTGCCCTTGCTGGCTGTGAACTGGGCGATGAGGTCGCGCTCCTGGGGGAGGCGGTCGCCGGGAGCCAGGCCATGCTCGACGATCATGCGCTTGATGGCGTCGACGATCTCGTCAGTGCGCTTGCGGCGGGGCGGTGTCTCGATCTCGCTCATGCGGCGTCCGGTGCGGTGAGGCGCGGCGCGCTGGCGATGAGCGACCGCGTATAATCGTGCTGCGGGGCGGCGAAGAGCGCGGCTGCGGGGCCGACCTCCACCACTTCCCCGAGATACATGACGGCGACGCGATCGGAAATCGATTCCACCACGGCCAGGTCGTGGCTGATGAAGAGATAGGACAGGCCCAGATCGTCGCGCAATTGCTGGAGCAGCAGCAGCACCTGGGCCTGCACCGAGACGTCGAGCGCCGAAACCGGCTCGTCGAGCACCAGAATGCTGGCCTCGGCGGCAAGGGCGCGGGCAATGGCGATGCGCTGGGCCTGGCCGCCGGAGAATTCGTGCGGATAACGCTCGAGCGTATCGAGCGGCATCTGCACGGCATCGACCAGTTCGCGCTTGCGGATGGCGCGCTTCGTGGCGTCATAGCCGCAGAGCAGGCGCAGCGGCACGTCGAGGATCTGTCCGATGGTTTTGCGCGGATTGAGCGAGGCGACCGGGTCCTGGAACACATATTGAATGGTGCGGCCGAAGGCGCGGGAGCCGGCGGAGGCCAGGTCGGACCATGGTTTGTTGTCGATCAGCATGGTGCCGGCGCTGGGGGCCTCAAGCCCGATCAGCATACGGGCAAGCGTCGACTTGCCGGAACCGCTTTCCCCGACGATGCCAAGGGTCTCGCCGCGCTTGAGGTTCAGCGAGATGCCGCGAACGGCCTGCACTTCGGTGGCTTTCCTGCCAAAGAGCGATCGACCGCCGCCAAAGGTCTTGACGAGATCGCGGATCTGGACGGCGTTTTCGCTCATGGGCGGGCCTCCTGAAACAGCGGGCGGACACGGTCGAGGAAGCCATGGCCCTCGCCCAGCTCCGGCACACAGGCGATTAGGCGCTTGGTGTAATTATGCTGCGGGTCATTGAGGACCGCTTGCGTGTCGCCCTGTTCGACGATCTCGCCATTTTTCATTACCGCCACCCGGTCGCAGACCTGGGCGACGACGCCGAAATCGTGGGTGATAAGGAGAAGGGCGAGGCCCCGCTCGCGCCTGAGATCCTGCAAGAGGTCGAGAATACGGGCCTGTACGGTGACGTCGAGCGCGGTGGTGGGCTCATCAGCGATGATGATGTCGGGATCGTTGGCGAGTGCCATGGCGATGCCGATGCGCTGACGCTGGCCGCCCGAGAGCTCGTGCGGAAAGGCCGAGGCCCGGCTTGCCGCATCGCGGATGCCGACGGTTTCCATGAGCTCCACGGCGCGCGAGCGCGCGGCGGTCTTGCCGAGAGACTTATGGGCCAGGATGGCCTCGGCGATCTGGTCGCCCACGGCAAAAAGCGGATGGAGCGTGGTCAGCGGGTCCTGGAAGACATAGGCGACGCGGGCGCCGCGCAGGGCGATCAATTCCTGCTCACGCAGGGAGAAGGTATCCTTGCCGTCTACATAGGCGGCGCCGCCGGTGATGACGCCGGGCGGGGAGGCGACGAGGCCCATCAGCGACAATGCGGTGACCGACTTGCCGGAGCCGCTTTCTCCAATGAGGCCCAGGCACTCGCCCTTGTCGAGCCGGAAGCTGATGTCCTTGACGGCCGGGGTGATGCTGTCGCCAGTATCGAAGCCGGTCGAGAGGCTTTCGACGACGAGGGCCGGCGCATCGGCAAGGGTGGGGGCAGGTTTGCTCCTGCGGGCGATCCTGGTCACGGCCATGGGCCGGTCCAGCGCACCGGAGCGCAGGCGCGGATCGAGCACGTCGCGAATGCCGTCGCCCAAAAGGTTGATGGACATGACGAGCACGAAAATCATGATGCCCGGAATGATCGAGGCATGGGGCGCGGTGAAGAGCTGTGCGCGGGCCTGGCCGAGCATGGAGCCGAGGTCGGCCGTGGGCGGCTGGGCACCGAGGCCGAGGAAGGAGAGGCCGGCGGTTTCGAGGATCATCCAGCCCACGGTGGTCGACATGGTGATGACGATGACCGGCAGGACATTGGGCAGGACTTCGGTAAAGAGGATCGCCGCATGGCTTTTGCCCGAGAGGCGCGCGGCGTCGACGAATTCGCGATTGCGGATCGAGACGGTGACGCCGCGGATATTGCGCGCGAAGAAGGGGATGTTGACCAGCGCGATCGCGTAGAGCGCGTTGAGCAGGCCCGGCCCCAGTGCGGCGACGATGGCAATGGCGAGGAGGATATAGGGGAAAGCCATCAGCATATCGACGAAGCGCATGAGGATGCTGTCCGTCGCGCCGCGCGCATAGCCGGCGACGAGGCCGATCAGCGAGCCGAACAAAGCTGCGAGCGCGGTGGCACTGATGCCGACGAGTAGGGAAACCTGCGTGCCCCAGATGAGGCGGGAGACAATATCGCGGCCCAGATGATCGGTGCCCAGCAGGTGTCCGGCGCTGAACGGGGGCAGGAGGCGATTTGGCTGGTCGGTGATGTCCGGGTTGGGAATAGGCAGTATCGGCGCGAGCAGCGCTACGACAACGATGAAGCTGAAGATGAACAGGCCTGCGGCGGCGAGTCTATTGGCCATCAATAGCTGGAAATTGCTGCGGCGCTTGCGCTCGGCGGTGGGGGCGTTGGTCATGGAAAGGTCAGTCATGCCTTGAGCCTCGGGTCGAGCATGGCCTGGGCGACGTCGGCCAGAAGATTGACGAGCACATAGACGGTGGCCGCGATCAACACGCCGCCCTGGACGAGGAGGATGTCACGGGTGGACACCGCCTTGACCAGCATCTGTCCCAGGCCCGGCCACTGGAAGACGGTTTCGATATAGACCGCCCCGCCGAGCACGAAGCCGGCCTGGATGCCCAAGACCGGTATGATGGAGACGAGGGCCGCCCGGAAGGCGTGGCGATAGATCACCTTGTTCTCGGAAAGTCCCTTGGCGCGGGCGGTGCGGATGAAATCCTGGCGCAGCACTTCGAGCATGGCGGCGCGCGTGAGGCGCGCGACGACGCCGGTGGCGACGATGGCAAGGGTCGAAGCGGGCAGGATGAGGTGGCGCAACAGGTCCGGCAGGTCGCCTCCGCCATAGACGGCATACATGCCCGAGGCCGGCAGGAGCCGCCATTGCACGGCAAAGAAGAGGATGAAGACGAGCCCGAGGAAGAAGGCGGGCATGGAAATGCCGATCAGCACGAAGAAGGTGACGATACGATCGGTCCAGCCGAACTGGCGCACGGCAGAGACGATGCCGGCGAGAATGCCGAGGACCGAGCAGATGACCAGCGATGCGCCGGCAAGAATGAGTGTGGCGCCGAAGCGTTCGATAACTTCATCGAGGACGGGGCGATTGAGAATGTAGGAGCGGCCGAAATCGCCCTGCAGCAGATTGCCGATCCAGATGAAATATTGCTCCGGCCAGGAGCGGTCGAGGCCCAGCGCCCGGTTGATGCGCTCGACGTTGTCAGGGGTGGCATAGGAGCCGAGAAGCGCCTGGGCCGGATCGCCGGGGATCAGCTTCATGACGAGGAAGACGATGATCGAGAGGCCGAGAATGACCGGGATTGCCGCAAGGAGGCGCTTGGCAATGTAGGTGGGCATGGGGTGGTCCTCCTTGGTGCGGCGTGGGGAGAGAGCCCCACCTAGCCTCCCCCGAAGGAGGGGGAGGGCAAGATCGCGTTTGTCGCGGGGCTGGTGAGCCACCGGCAGACGCCTCCCCCTGTTTCAGGGGGAGGCAGGGTGGGGGTGTCCCGTCCCTGTTACTGCTTGGTCACGTCCCGGAGGACGAGGCTGAAGTCGGGCTGCAGTTCGAAGTCGCCGACAGCGCTGGTGACGACGGCATTCTGCTTCCAGTTGGCGACGAAGAGCCAAGGGGCGTCTTCGTGAGTGAGGGCCTGAACCTGGCGGTAGAGGTCGCCGCGCTCTTCCGGATCGGTCGAGAGGCGGGCCTGGTCGAGCAGCGCGTCCACTTCCGGATTGGAATAATAGGACGAGTTGAAACCGCCTTCTTCGGGCCATGCGGCGGTGCGCAGGGTGAGGAAGGGCAGGGTGTCCGGATCGGAGGTCATCCAGGCCATTTCGGCCATGTCTGCCTTGCCTTCGAGGCCGGGATTCACTTCCGAAAGGAAGGTGTTCCACTCATAGGTCTGGATCTCGACATTGAGCCCCACGGCCGCAAGGTCCGCCTGGATGGCAGTGCCCATCGGTACCGGATCGAGCATGCCCGAGCCGCCTTCGGTCACGAGGAAGGTCAGAGAAGCACCTTCTGCACCGGCTTCGGCGAGCAGTTCGCGGGCTTTTTCCGGATCATAGGGATAGGGCTGGACGTCTTCGTTATAGGCCCAGTTGAAGGCGGGCGGAATTGGGCCGGCGGAGACGTCAGCCGTGCCCTGAAGCACATCGCTGACGAGGCTTTCCTTGTTGACGGCATAGTTCACTGCCTGGCGCACGCGGACATCGGCGAAGGGGCCGTCCTTGGCGTTGAGCATGACGTACCAGACATGGGGGCCGACGGCTTCCACAACCTGGTAATTGGCGTCGCCCGAGAACTGGGCGACATTGTCGGGCGGGGTTTCGAGCAGCACGTCAATGCCGCCGGAGAGCATTTCGGCGACGCGTGTATTGGCATCGGTGATGGGGCGGAAAATCACCGCTTCGAGCGCAGGAGCACCATCCCAATAGGCGTCATTGCGCGAAGCGAGGACGCGGCTGTTGGACTGCCATTCCTCGAACTTGAAGGCGCCCGTGCCCGAGGGGTGACGGCCATAATCGGCGCCATACTGCTCGACGGCAGAAGGGGACACGATGAGGCCGGTCGGCGAGGCCAGATTGCTCATGAACGGGGCAAAGGGCTCGCTGAGGGTGAACCTGACGGTCAGCTCGTCCACCACCTCGACACTGTCGATGGAAGCGAAGTTGAACGAGAGCGGGAAGGGGCCGGTCTCGTGGAAGGGGTGGGCGTCATCGAGCATGCGATCGAAGTTGAACTTCACCGCCTCGGCATTGAAGCTGCTGCCATCATGGAAGGTGACGCCGTCGCGAAGGGTAAACGTATATTCGAGGCCATCCTCGGAAATGGTCCAATCGGTCGCCAAGGCCGGCTCGATTTCGAGCGTGCCCGGCGCATTGCGAACCAGGCCGTCATAGATGTTCACCGCGATGCGGAAATCGTTCGAGGCAGTCGAGACGTGCGGATCGAGCGAGGCCGGCTCGGCGATCTGGCCGACGACCAGGATATTAGGCGGGGTCTGCGCCATTGTTGGTGCGGCCAGTGTCAGGGCGGTGGCGGCCAAGAGCAGCGGCGCCAAGGCTTTCCAGTTGCGGATCATGTGAACCTCTCCTTGCTTTCCCTTTCCTTGCTCCCCAGCGTCCTGCATGGGAGAAGGGTTGATGATTTATCATCATAAATTTGCCCTCTGTCAATTTATGATGATAAATGACTGACCATGAGGTGTTTGCATGACGTTCTCCATTGTTGCCCGCGATCCCGATACAGGCGCGTTCGGCGTTGCCACGGCGACGGCAGGGCCGATGGTGGGGGCGCTGGTGCCGCATGGTCTGGCCGGAACAGGCGCCGTGGCGACGCAGGCTATGACCAATCCCTATATCGCACTCGACGCCCTGGCAGCGCTCGAAGAAGCCGAGGCCTCCCTGGCGCTGGCGGCGGCGCTGGAGGGCGATGAAGATCGGCAGAGGCGGCAGGCCATCGTCGTGGATCGGCAGGGCCGGACGTCAGGCTGGACGGGGGAACAATGCGAAGGCGCGGCGGGGCATGTCCTCAATGACAATGTTGCGGTGGCCGGCAACATGCTCACCGACGACGCCGTGCTCGACGCAGTAATGACCGGTTTTGGCGCTCCGGCCGGACATTTTGGCCGAGCGCTCTATAACGGGCTGGCTTCCGGCGCCCGGGCCGGGGGCGACAAAAGGGGGCTGGGCTCGGCCGCGCTCAAGGTCTTCGGCACCGAGGCCTATCCCGCGCTCGATCTGCGGATCGACTGGTCGGCGGACCCGATCGGTGACCTCGAAGCCCTGCTGGCCCTTGCGATGGACGGCAATTATGCCGACTTCTTCGCGCAGGTGCCGCGACGCGGCTAGGCCGTCCAGCCGCCATCGATGATGTGGACCTGCCCGGTCGTGTAGGTCGCTCCGGCCAGATAGACGGCGAGGTCTGCGACTTCCTCCGGCCGGGCGATCCGCCCGATCGGCTGGCGGGCAATGAACGCTCTTTTCGCCCCCTCGAAATCGCCGGTCGCCTGCCAGCGCTCGTGCAGGCTGGGCGAATCCACGGTGCCCGGGCAAATGGCGTTCACCCGGATATTGCTGGCGGTGTAATCGGCGGCGATGGATTTGGTGAGCCCGACCACAGCGGCCTTCGAGATGGTATAGGCGGCGCGCTTGGGCACGCCCTTAACCGACGAGGCGACGGTGGCCATGTTGATGATGGCGCCATCCTTGCGCTCGAGCATCTGCGGCAGCACGGCCTGGATGGTGCGGATCTGGGCCCGGACATTGAGATCGAGTGCGAAATCGAGATCGGCGTCGCTCATCTCCAGCACGGTGCCCGAATGGACGACGCCGGCGCAATTGAAGAGCACATCGATCCGGCCGATCTCCGAAACGGCCAGGCGCACGGCATCGGCAGAAAGCACATCGAGCACGCGCGTGCTGATGCCGTCGCGGCCGTCGAGTTCGGCAAGCCGGGTGGCGTTGACGTCGGTGGCGATCACCTGTGCACCGGCGCGGGCAAAGGCTTCGGCCGAGGCGCGGCCAATGCCCTGCGCGGCGGCGGTAATGAAGACGACCTTGCCCTCGAGACTGGCCATGAAAATCCTCCTCTCAGCGTCCGCGGAAGCGGCGTTGGTAATCGGGATCGTAAAGCGAACTTTCGCGGAAATCATCAGCGCCGAGGCCGCGGCCAACAAAGATCAGCGCGGTGCGCTCCACGGGGTCGGCGGCAAAGGCAGCAGCAATGTCGGCCAGGGTGCCGCGCAGGATCTTCTGGTCGGGCCAGCTCGCATGAGCGACGATCGCCACCGGACAATCAGCGCCATAATGGGGGGTCAGCTCGGCCACGACCTGGTCCAGCGCATGGATGGCGAGGTGAATGGCGAGCGTTGCGCCGGTCGTCGCGAAGGCTGAAAGGGTTTCCCCCTGTGGCATGGGGGAGGCGCGGCCGGAGACGCGGGTCAGCACCAGGCTTTGCGCAATTGCGGGAATGGTGAGTTCGCGCCCCAAAGCAGCGGCGGCGGCGGCGAAGGCGGGGACGCCGGGGGTGAGATCATAGGGAATGGCGAGCCGGTCGAGCCGGCGGATCTGTTCGGCGACCGCGCTCCAGACGGAAAGGTCGCCTGAATGGAGGCGCGCGACGTCCTCGCCCTCCTCATGGGCCCTCACGTATTCTGCCTCGATCTCGTCGAGCGACAGCGGCGCCGTATCGACGAGCCGGGCGCCGGGCGGGCACCAGTCCAGCATTTCCCTGGGGACGATGGAGCCGGCATAGAGGCAGACCCTGCAGCGGGCGAGCAGGTCGCGGCCGCGCACGGTGATGAGATCGGCAGCACCGGGCCCGGCACCGATGAAATGCACAGTCATGGCTTGGTCCACCGCCATTGGGTGATGGGCATGGCCGGGCGCCAGCCTTTCATGGTGCCGATGGGTTCGGCATGGCTGACCGCTACGCGCGTGAGTGCGCCACCGTGTCGGGCGTAGAGGGTCATGAGCGTGTGTTCCATTTCAAGGGTCACCGCATTGGCGACGAGGCGGCCGCCGGGGCGCAGGGCGGCGAGGGCGGCCTCCATCACACCCGGCTCCGAGCCACCGCCCCCTACAAAAATGGCATGGGGCGGCTCGAGGCCAGCAAGCGCTTCGGGCGCCTTGCCCGTGACGACGCGCAGATCGGGGACGCCGAACCGGCCGGCATTGCGCAATATGCGGGCGGCGCGCTCGCCGTGAGGCTCGATGGCAATGGTGCGCAGGCTCGGGCCAGCCAGCATCCACTCGATGCCCACCGACCCCGAGCCCGCGCCGATGTCCCAGAGGGTTTCGCGCGGTCGGGGCGCGAGAGCCGACAGGGTAAGAGCCCGGATGTCGCGCTTGGTGATCTGCCCGTCATGCTCGAACAGATCGTCCTCGATGCCGGGCGCCAGCGGCAGGATACGCGCGCCGGGCAGCGGCACGACCGTGACGGCGCAGAGATTGAGCGGATCGATGTCGCCCAGAGCGAAGAACTCGGCCATCTGCGAGCGCACCTGTTCGCGCGGGCCGCCCAAGGCCTCCATCACGGTGATGATGGACCGGCCGAACCCGGCCTCGGTCAGGAGGGCGGCGAGTGCAGCCGGACCGTGCTCGTCCGAGGTCAGGGCCAGGATGCGTGACGCTGAATGGAGGTGGGGCCGGATGAGGTCGACCGGCCGGCCATGCAGCGAAAGGCTGACCACATCCTGCAGCGGCCAGCCGAGGCGGGCTGCGGCAAGGCTGAAGGCGGAAGAATGGGGAAAGGTACGCATCTGCGCCGGATCGACATGCCGGGATAGCGTGGCGCCGACGCCATATCGAAACGGATCGCCGGAGGCCAAGACGCAGACCGCACGGCCTTTTTCGGCGATGATGGCGTCGACGGAGGCCGAGAAGGGCGAAAGCCAGGGGCGGGCGTCGCCGCTGATGGCGGCGTGAGCCAGGGCGAGGTGACGGGTTCCACCAAAGACGATCTCCGCTGTAGCAATGGCGCTGCGGGCGGCCGGGGACAGGCCATCAAGACCATCCTCGCCGATGCCGACAATGGTGAGCCAGGGCGCGGTCACAGCCCGACACCTCGTGGCGAATAGACCAGAGGATCGAGGCCCGGTCGCTCGATGATGCGGGTTTCGGCCGAGCCGATAATCACGCATGTCGCCATGTCGGCCTGCTGCCGGTCGGCCTCGCCGAGCGGCACCACGACGAAGCTCTCGTCCGAGCGTCCGACGGCACGGCCGAAGATGACGGGTGTCGTGACCGGCAATACTTCGCGCAACAGCTTGAAGGCCGTGGACAATTGCCAGGGGCGGGCCTTCGAGATGGGGTTGTAGAGCGCGATGACGAGGCCCGCCTCGGCCACCGCGCGCAGCCGGCGTTCGATCAGATCCCAGGGCTTGAGATTGTCCGAAAGGGAAATGGCGCAGAAATCGTGGCCCAGGGGTGCGCCCGCGCGTGCGGCGACCGCCAGCATCGCCGTGACGCCTGGCAGCACCCTGATGTCGAGACGCCGCCAGGTTTCCGGGCCGTTCTCCACCGCTTCGCAGATGGCGGCGGCCATCGCGAAGACGCCCGGATCGCCGCCGGACACGACGCAGACTTTCGCACCCCGCATTGCCGCATCGAGGGCCGCGCGCGCCCGGTCGATCTCCTCGCGATTGTCCGACGCCATGCGGACCTGATCGGGGCGGAGGTCGAGGCGGTCCAGATAGGGACCGTAACCGAAAAAGACGTCGCTGGCCGCTATGGCTTCGAAGGTCTGCGGCGTGGTCTGGCCGGGATTGCCCGGGCCGGTGCCGATGATGACGAGGCTCCCGCTCATGGACGCGTGCTCCAGCCAGCAACCAGGATCAGCGAGAAATAGGGTGCGCTGTCATCGGGCTTGTCGCTGAGGCGGATCACGTGGCCATTGGCCATCGTGCCGCGCTCGACATAGACGGCATTGTCGAGCCGGCCGGCTTCGCAAAGTGCGGCGCGGACCTTTGGCAGGTTGCGGCCAAGCTTCATGATGACGGCGCCGTCGGTTTCTTGCAGGCGACGAACGAGGTCCGCCTGGTCGAGCGTGCCGGGCAGAATTGTCAGAATGTCGTCGCCCTGCACCAGCGGCAGGCCGGCCTGAGACCAGGAACCCGACATGGCAGTGATGCCCGCGATCACCTCGGTGGGATATTGCGGCGCAAGCCGGACATGCAGATGCATGTAGCTGCCATAGAACAGCGGATCGCCCTCGCTGAGAACGGCAACGGTGCGACCGGCATCGAGATGAACGGCCAGGCGCAGTGCTGCCTCGGAATAGAAGGCGGCAATCTGGGTCTTGTAGTCGCTGTCGTGCCGGTGAATCTCTGTGGTGACAGGATAGTCGAGCGCTTCTTCGATTTGCCCGGGCCGGAAATGGTCGGCAGCGATAGCGCGGGCATTGCTCGCATTGCCGCGCTTGGCAAAGAACGCGACCACATCGGCCTGCGTTATGGCGCGAGCGGCCTTTATGGTGATGAGCTCGGGGTCGCCCGGGCCGGTGCCGACGCCGATCAGTTTACCGCTCACAGGCCCGGCCTCGCCAACGCATTGAGACAGGCCGAGGTGATGGCGCTGCCGCCCAGCCGGCCCCGCACGATGGCAAAGGGAATGCCATAGGAATTCTCGGCCAGGGCATCCTTGGATTCGGCCGCGCCGACAAACCCGACCGGCATGCCCAGAATGGCGGCAGGCCTGGGCGCACCATCGCGGAGCAATTCAAGCAGGTGGAACAGCGCCGTCGGGGCATTGCCGATGGCGATGACCGCGCCGGCCATCTGCTCGGCCCAGAGATCGAGCGCAGCGGCCGAGCGAGTATTGCCGATGGCAGCTGCCAAGGCAGGCGTGCGTTCGTCGCGCAGGGTGCAGATGACGGGATTATTGGCGGGCAGGCGCGCGGCGGTAATGCCGCGGGCGACCATTTCCGCATCGCAGAGAATCGGCGCACCGGCTTGAAGGGCAGAGCGCGCCGCCGTGACGAAGCCGGGTCCGAAAACGAAATTCCGGGCCGCTTCGACAAGGCCGGCAGCATGAATCATGCGGACGGCCAGAACGGCTTCTTCCTCGGTAAAGGCCGACAGATCCGCTTCGGACCGGATGATGGCGAAGGACTGACGATAAATGGCGTCGCCGTCCTTGATGTAGTCGTATTGCGTCATCGGGCGTCCTGCCGGGCGGCGAGGGCGGGAACGAGTCCAGCCTCGTCAAGAATGTGCTGAGGCGTATCGCCCGCGCGGCCCTTTATGACAAGGCCAATCCCATCCTCCCGACCCACCAGCGTGATGTCGGAAGGCTGCGGATGTGCGCAACCCTTGGCGCATCCGGAAACGTGCAGGTGCTGATTTGCCGGGATCATCGCGGAAAGGCGCCCGGCGATACTGCGCGCTGCAATATGGCCCGATGCGCAGCCCTCACTTCCGATACAGGCGCTGGCACGAAGGCGCGCATCGGCGGGGTCGGTGATGAAGCCGAGGGACAGGGCGCTTTCGACAAGGCTGTCCGGAGCATTGTCGAGCAAGAGGCGATGGGCCGGGGCGAGACGGAGGGTGGCGACGCCAGCAGCCTCGGCAGCATCGGCAAGGGCGATGAGGGCGGAGCCGTGCATCTGGCTAAAGGGCAGGGTTATCGGCCTTGCATGCCCGCTTCGGGTTTTGAGCATGGCCGCCCCCCATCCCGGCCCGTTGGCAGGACTGGGGCAGGCCATGGCGACGCTCGCCTTCGGAAAAAGATCGTTTGCCCGTGCCGCCGGCCCAAGTGCGGCCAGCGCCGCGAGAAGTGCCAAAGTTGCGGAAACGGCAGCTTCCGCATCCATCACCTGCGGTTTGCCGCCGCCAAGATGGACGGCCCAGTGGGTTGCATCCAGAGCGAGAAGCCGGACATCGGCCTTGATAGCGGTGAGAGCGATCTGGCCGCCACCGTCCACAACGACGCTGACCTTGGGGCCGAGTTTATCCTGCAAGGGGAGCGCACCATGACAAATGGCGGCGACAAGGGGGCGGGTGTCTGCCTTTTCCAGCGGGTCGTTGCCGGCCAGCGGCGAGGTGTCGACGACAAGGCCGGTTTCGAGCGGCACCAGGTCCGTCACAGCGCGAGCGAAATGCGGAGCGGTTTCAGGGCGGAGGCCACGCGCCTGCAGATTACCGCGGGCGGAGATTTCGAGCAGGCCATTGCCATGGGTGATGGCGAGTTGGGAGAGCGCGGCGAGCTGAACGGGCGTCAATGTTCTGCGCTCGACCCGGATACGGGCCAGCAGACCGTCGCCCGTCTGCATGGGCTTGTCGAGGGTCGGACAGGCGCCGCGGCGGCTAGGGCTGATAATTGACGCGGGGGTGCTTTGATGGCTCACGATGTCATTGCCCCGCAAGCGGGGACCTCCGCTCCAGCAAGCAGGGTTCCCTGCTTTCGCGGGCAGGGCGTATCGGGACTGGGACACGTGCGCAGGACAGCATGAAAAACTCTTAACAGCCGAACGCTCGCCGCACTATCGCGACTTGCGCAGCAGATAGGTGTCCATGATCCAGCCATGGCGGGCGCGCGCCTGGGCGCGGGTGGTGACGATCTGCTCGGCGACGTCGCCGAGGCGACCGGACAGAAGGATCTGGTCGGGCGAGCCGAGATAGGCGCCCCAGAAAATCTGCAGGTCTGGATCGGCGTTTCGGAAGGCGAGGCGCCCGTCGAGCATGACGATCGTATCGGTGTCGACCGGACCGAGTTGGCGACCGGTGGTGACCAGAACGGGTTCGCCGATGCGGTTGAGCGCAATGCCATGGGCGGCAGTGAGCGCCTGGATGGCTGTGATGCCGGGGATGACCGTTACCGCATGGGGCGTCTCGACGCGCTCTAGAATGCGCAGGGTGGAGTCGTAAAGTCCCGGATCGCCCCAGACGAGAAAGGCGCCGGTGCCGTCCGCCGGGATTTCCGCGATGAGATCGCTGAAGATGCGGCCCAGGGCATCATGCCAGTCATCGACACCCTGGCCATAATCGGGATGGGCGGCATCGCGCCGGGGAACGTCATAGGCGATCTGGCGTGGCTGGCCCGTCACGAAGCGGGCGATGATCGCATGCCTCAGATCGGCCAGTGCGACCTTGTCCGCGCCCTTGTCGGGCACGAACAGCACATCGGCGCGGTTGAGCGCGTCGATGGCTGCTATGGTCATGTGCTCAGGGCTGCCGGTGCCGATACCGACGACGAGAATGGTCTTCATGGCGCCGTTCTAGCACAGCGGGCCGGGGCCCCTCAATTTCAGCCGCGTGCGACAAGCACCGCAAGCTTGGCTGGGATGGAGAGCACGTCGCGGATCGTCTGCAGGCGCTCTTCGGTATAGTGATGCGCCACATCGAGCAGGTTCATGCAGCCGACTAGCTCATCCCGGATGATGATCGGTACATTGACCACCGACTGGCAACCCAGCGAATTGATCAGCTCGTGATCGAACAGGACCTTGGCGATGTCTTCGATGGTGTTGGCGACGAAGAATTCGCGCTTGCCATGAACGATATCGAACCAGGGACCGTAATTGAGCGGCTTGGTGCCCGAGGCAGGATAGCTCACCGGGTCACTGGTATAGGCGCGGCGCGACAGTTCGGCCTGCATGTCCACCAGCATCACTGTGAAGAGCTTGGCGCCAACGACGGCCCGGGCCAGATCCTGGAGGGCGGTAAACGCCTCGTCGGCAGTCCTGGCCTTGGCAATTGCGGCATCGAAAGCGGCCAGGGCGGGTTTGTGATCGGTCATCTGAGTAGTCCTTGGTGGTCTTGGGGTGCCGGATGGGGCCGGCAGAGATTTGGTCGACAGAGTGCTGAGCAGGCCTTCCGCCCTGGCTAGCTGCCGGCGGTGGCGGCTAGCAATTCCTGCGAATAGGGGTCGCTGAGCTGGCCGGCCTTGAGCTGAGACACGTCGGCCACTTCCACGATGCGGCCGTGGCGCATGACGGCAAGGCGATCGCAGAGGAAGCTGACGACGGGCAGGTTGTGGGTGACCATGAGATAGGTCAGGTTCTGCTCGCGCCGCAGACGCTTGAGCAGGTTGAGAATTTCGGCCTGCACCGAGACGTCCAGCGCTGAAGTCGGCTCGTCCAGCAGAAGCACCTTGGGTTCGAGCATGAGGGCGCGGGCAATGGCGACGCGCTGGCGCTGGCCACCGGAGAGCTGGTGCGGGAAGCGGAACCGGAAGCGCTGGTCGAGCCCGACCGATTTGAGCACGGCCTCGACGCGCTCGTCGCGGTTGCCGATGCCGTGGATGGCCAGCGGTTCGGACAGGGCGGCATCGATGGTCTTGCGCGGATGCAGTGAGCCATAGGGGTCCTGAAATACCATTTGCACCTGGCGCGATACGGCGCGGTCGACATGATGGCTGCGGCCCTGGCCCATGACAGAGATGGCCCCGGTCCAGTCAGGCGCAAGGCCGGCAATGGCCCGCAGAATGGTGGACTTGCCCGAGCCGGATTCGCCCACGAGGGCAAAGCTCTCGCCCTCGGCAATGTCGAGGTCGACGTCGAAGACGACTTTGGTGTCGCCATAGGAAATGTTGAGGTTCTTGAGGTCTATGGCGTTCATGTGCCGGCCCATTGCGTGCGGTCGAGCACGGGAAGTTCGTCGCGGGTGTCGTCGATCACGGGCATGGCGGCGAGCAGCCCGCGCGTATAGGGGTGCTGGGCCTGTTCGAGTTGCCCCGCCGCGCATTCCTCCACCACGCGGCCCGCATTCATCACCAGAATCCGGTCGCAATAGCGGCTGACCAGCGCCAGGTCGTGGCTGATGAGAATGAGGCCCATGCCCTTGCGGGTGACGAGGTCATCGATAATGTCGAGCACCTGCGCCTGCACGGAGACGTCGAGTGCGGAGGTCGGCTCGTCGGCTATCAGCAGTTCAGGCTCGGGGATCAGCATCATGGCGATCATGATGCGCTGGCCCATGCCGCCCGAAACCTCGTGCGGGTAAAGCTTGGCGACGCGCTCGGGGTCGTTGATGCGCACGGCCTCGAGCATTTCGAGGATGCGCGCCTGAACGTCGCGGCGTGGCAGCTTCTGATGCGTCACCAACGCCTCGGCGATTTGCGCGCCCACGGTCATCACCGGATTGAGCGAGAATTTGGGGTCCTGCATGACCATGGAAATGCGGGCGCCACGTATGGCGCGCATCTGCTTCTCGTTCTGGGCGAGAATGTCGATGCCATCGAAATGCAGCTTGTCGGCCTGGACCTCGCCGGGCTTGCGGATGAGCTTGAGAATCGAGCGGCCGGTCATGGACTTGCCCGAGCCGCTTTCGCCCACGATGCCCAGGCGTTCGCGGCCGAGGGAAAAGGAAAGGCCCTTGACCACTTCGACGCGCCCCGAATGGGTCGGGAACGACACGCGCAGGTTTTCGACTTCGAGCAGCGGGGCGGTCATGACTTGCCCTCGCTTTTTGGGTCGAGCACGTCGCGCAGGCCATCGCCGAGGAAGCAGAAGCCAAGGCTGACGATGATGATGGCAAAACCGGGCATAGTCGCAACCCACCACTGATCGAGGATGAAGGTGCGGCCGCGGCTGATCATGGCGCCCCATTCAGGCAGGGGCGGCTGGGCGCCGAGCCCGATGAAACCGAGACCGGCCGCAGTGAGGATGACGCCGGCCATGTCGAGCGTGACGCGGATGATCATCGATGAGGTGCAGAGCGGCAGGATGTGCTGGACGATGATGCGGATGGGCCCGCCGCCAGCCAGCTGAACGGCTGAGATATATTCGGCATTGCGGATGGTCAGCGTCTCGGCGCGGGCGATGCGGGCATAGGCCGGCCAGGAGGTGATGGCGATGGCGATGATGGCATTGTTGATGCCCGGGCCCAAAGCGGCCACGAAGGCCAGGGCCAGGATCAGCTTGGGCAGCGACAGGAAGATATCGGTGAAGCCCATCAGGATGCGATCGACCCAGCCGCCGAAATAGCCGGCAATGGCGCCGATCAGCAGGCCCAGCGGCGCCGATATGAGCGCAACCAGCCCCACGATGGTCAGCGTGATCTGGCTCCCCCAGACGACGCGAGAAAAGATGTCGCGCCCCAGCTCGTCCGTGCCCATCCAATATTCGGAGGAGGGCGGCAGGAGGCGCGCCGAGAGGTTCTGCCCGGTGGGGGAATAGGGCGCGATCCAGGGCGCAAAGGCCGCCGTGATCAAGAGGACGAGAATGATGATGCCGCCCAGAACCGACAACGGATTGCGCAAGAGCGCCGTAAAGACGCGATAGAGCCGGCCGGCATTGGCCTGCATACGGGACGTTGGGCTGTCGGCAAGGAGCCAGTCGCGAGTGGTCATGCGGGGACTCCTGTGCGTGCGGTGGCAGTGAAAAGCGGATGCAAAACCATCACTTCGCCCTCGGGTCGAGGATGCGGTAGAGTACGTCCGAAACCTTGTTGATGACGATGAACACGGCGCCGATCACCAGGGTGGAGCCGAGCACGGCGTTCATGTCGGCATTGAGCAAGGCCGTGGTGAGGTAATTGCCGATGCCGGGCCAGGAGAAAACGGTCTCGATCATCACCGAGCCCTCGAGCAGGCCGGCATAGGACAGGCCGATAACCGTGATCAGCGGCACGCGGATCGGATTGAAGGCGTGTCGCCAGATAACGACGCGTTCCGGAACGCCCTTGACCCGGGCAGTGGTGACGAATTCCTGGCTGAGCTGATCGAGCATGAAGCTGCGGGTCATGCGGGCAATATAGGCAAGGCTGAAAAAGCCCAGGACCGATGCCGGCAGGATGATGTGGCTGACGGCATTCCAGAAGATGTCGATCTCTCCGCGCAGCAGGGAGTCGATGAGGATCATGCCAGTCACCGGCTGCACGAGGCCGTCGTAGAAGATGTCGAGCCTGCCCGGCCCGCCGACCCAGCGCAATCGGGCATAGAAGAGCGCGAGGCCCACCAGTCCCAACCAGAAGGCGGGAACCGAATAGCCCAGAAGGCCGATGACGCGGATCACCTGATCGAGCCAGGAACCTTGATTGGCAGCAGCGGTGACGCCAAGCGGCACGCCAAGGGCGACCCCGATCAGGATGCCCAGCGTGGCCATTTCGAAGGTCGCGGGAAAAAAGCGCGACAAATCCTCGGCGACAAGGCGGCCGGTCGAGACCGAGCGGCCGAGATCGCCGGTGAAGACATTGCCCACATAGGAAAAGAACTGCTGCCAGAGAGGCCGGTCGAGCCCCATGGCGATGCGGGCGGCCTCATATTGTGCCTGCGTGGCACGGTCGCCAACGACAGACAGCACGGGATCGATGGGAATGACCCGGCCGATGAAGAAGGTGATGGCCAGAAGGCCGAGAAAGGTGAGGAAAAGGGTGAGGGCAAAGCCGCCGATTGTCATCGCAGTCCGGCCCAGGCGCTTGTTTCGCAAGCTGGGCGCCAAGGGCGGCGGGGCGGATTGCTGATCTATCGCCACTCAAAATTCCTCTTGAAGAACAGGGGTTTGGTACCGCCAGCTGCAATCGCTGGCCAGTCGCGCAACCTTCACATTTCGCTTTCACCATACAAGAAACTTTGCTTATATCAAAAAAATTTTGGTGGGATGGGCATGGCAGAAGCGGCTGTGAAGAAGGAAGAGGGGCATCCCAAAGTGGGTGCGCTGATCCGTGCGCGCCGCCGTCAGCAGCAGATGACGCTGATGGAGCTGGGCGAGGCCGCCGCCGTATCAGTGGGGTATCTGAGCCAGGTGGAGCGCGATCATGCGACGCCATCTTTGGGAACGCTTGCACAGATCGCCAAGGCGCTCGGCGTTTCCATCGACTATTTCGTTGCAGCGCCTGCGACGCATAATGCCCTGACCCGGCAAGGAGAGCGCAATCGCTTCTCGCTCGATGGCTCTTCCATCGTCTATGAACGCTTGGGTGCGGACTTTCCCGGCAATCAGCTCTCAAGTTTCCTCATGACCGTGCCGCCGGGCTATCGCTCCGAGACGGTGGCACATGAGGGCGAGGAAATCCTCTTCATACTCGAAGGCGCGATCACGCAGCGCCTCGATGGCGAGGAAATGGTGATGAGTGCCGGCGACAGCCTGCATTTCCGCGGCAACCGTCCCCATTCCTGGTCAAACCATACCAATGAGCCTGCCCGTCTGTTGTGGACGGGCACGCTTGCTCTCTTTCGCTCCACGGCAAGGCCGCGCCCGGCCGTGGCGAAACCCAAAGCCGGCGTCAACAAGCCGGTCCGGAAAAAAGTCACCCCCAAGGAGAAACGCTCATGAAGCTGTTCCGCGCTGCCCTTCTGGCTTCCGCGCTCGCCCTGCCGCTTGCGGCCGGCGCCGCCTATGCCGCAACCCCGGCCGACGCTCTGGTCATCGCCCAGAACATCGACGATATCGTCGCGCTCGATCCCGCCCAGGCCTATGAATTCTCGGCCGGCGAAATCAACGCCAACCTCTACGACAAGCTCGTCCAGTACGATGCCGAGGACACCACGGTGCTGGCACCGGGCCTCGCTTCGGAATGGGTGGCCGACGAAGAGGCCAAGACGCTGACCTTCACCATGCGTGAGGGCGCAACCTTTGCGTCGGGCAACCCGGTGCGCGCCGAAGACGTGCAGTTCTCGTTCACCCGCGTGGTCACGCTGAACCTGACCCCGGCCTTCATCCTGACCCAGCTGGGCTGGACCCCCGAGAACATCGGCGAGATGGTCACGGTCGACGGCAACACGGTCACCGTCAAGTGGACCGGCGACTTCGCTTCGGCATTCGTGCTGAACGTGCTGGCCGCACGCCCCGGCGCCATCGTCGACGAAGTCCTCGTCATGCAGAACGAGGTCGACGGCGACATGGGCAATGCCTGGCTCAACACCAATTCGGCCGGCTCCGGCCCGTTTGTGCTGACCGATTACCGTCCGGCCGAACTGGTGCGTCTGACCGCCAACGAAACCTACTGGAACGGTGCGCCGGCGATGAAGCAGGTGCTGATCCGTCACGTCGCCGAAGCCGCCACACAGCAGCTGCTGCTGACCTCGGGCGATGTGGACATCGCCAAGAACCTGACCCCCGACCAGATCAGTGGCCTAGGTGACAGCGTCAAGGTCGAAACCTTCCCGCAGGCTGCCGTGCACTTCCTCTCGTTCAACCAGAAGACCGAGAGCCTGACCCCCCCGGCCGTGTGGGAAGCCGCACGTTACCTCGTCGATTATGACGGGATGACCGAGACCTTCCTCAAGGGCCAGATGGAAAAGCACCAGGCCTTCTGGCCCAAGGGCTTCCCGGGCTCCTATGACGAGACACCGTTCAGCTATGACGTGGAAAAGGCCAAGCAGATCCTGGCCGATGCCGGCGTTGAGACCCCGATCAACGTCACGCTCGACGTGATCAACTCGGCCCCCTTCACTGATATCGCCCAGTCGCTGCAGGCCGGTTTCTCCGAGGCCGGCATCAACTTCGAGATCCTGCCGGGCACCGGTGCCCAGGTGATCACGAAATACCGTGAGCGCACCCACCAGGCCATGCTGCTCTATTGGGGCCCCGACTTCATGGACCCGCATTCGAACGCCAAGGCCTTCGCGTACAATTCCAACAATGCGGATGATAACTACACCGCCACCACGACCTGGCGGAATGCCTGGGCCGTGCCGCAGGAAATGAACGACGAGGTCAATGCCGCCCTGGCCGAAGCCGACCAGAACGTGCGCAACGAAATGTATGTCGACCTGCAGCAGAAGGTTCAGGCCGAAAGCCCGATCGTGATCATGTTCCAGGCCGCCCTGCAGATCGGCATGGCCAACAATGTCGACGGCTATGTGAACGGGTCCAATTCGGACTTCGTCTACTACCGTCTTGTGACCAAGAACTAAGCGTTCAGGTCCTTCAGATACGGCGGCCACGTTCCCTCGGGTCGCCGTTAGCGGGGCCGGACACTCCTCCTCCCGTCCGGCCCCGCCTCCTTTGGCCTCTCATCCCAGCTCTTCAGCCGAAGCGTTGCGGTGAGAGGCAATCCCTTGAATAAAATCCGCGAGAAATTGGCATGAACCCGACCTTGACCGCCCGTATGGAAAAGCTGCGCACCCGCATGGCGGAGACCGGAACGGACCTCGTGGTCATCGGGCCATCGAGCCATATGCGGTATCTGGTCGATCTCTCCCCCCATGGCGACGAACGACCGGTTCTGCTGCTGGTGAGCCAGACCTATGCAGGACTTCTGATGCCCGCGCTCAACGTGGATTCCTCGCGCCAGCACACGGACCTGCCCTTCTTTCCATGGGCGGACGCCGAGGGCCCGGATGCCGCGCTGGCGCAGCTGATCGCGGCAACGGGAATTTCCCCGATCGCCCCCTCCATCGTGCTCGACGAAACCATGCGTGCCGATTTTGCCCTGCTGGTTCTCGACGCGCTGCCGGGCGCCAAGCGCCGCTTCACCAATGACACTGTGGGCTATCTGCGCTCGCGCAAGGACGAAGCCGAGTACGCGCTGCTCAAGGCCTCCCATATTCTCAATGACGGGGCGATGAAAGCCGGCTTTGCGGCGCTCCGCGACGGCATTACCGAACTCGGCGTGGCCGAGGTGATCGCGAACTTCTACAAGGCGAATGGCGCGACGACGCAATTCATCTCGGTCTGCTTCGGACCCAATGGCGCCTTCCCGCATCACCATACCGGCGATACCCCGCTCAAGAGCGGCGATGCCGTACTGATCGATATCGGCGGCCGCATCGGCGGCTATCCCTCCGACATGACCCGCATTGGCTATTTCGGTTCCAAGCCCGAGGGCTTTGACGAAATCCACGACATCCTGGACCGCGCGGTGGAGGCGGCCATCGCGGCCTCGGTTCCCGGCGCCAAGGCCAAGGATGTCGACAAGGCGGCGCGCGATGTGATCGCGGCGGCCGGCTATGGCGAGTTCTTCCTGCACCGCACCGGGCATGGCCTGGGCATCGATGTGCATGAAGCGCCCTATATCACCGGCACCAGCGAGACCGTTCTCGACGAAGGCATGGTATTTTCCATCGAGCCAGGCATCTATCTGCAGGGACGGTTCGGCCAGCGGCTGGAGGAGATCGTAATGATCCGCAACGGCAAGCCGGAAATCTTTTCCGACATGCCGCGCGATGCGGTCGTCACGGGGTAATGGTTCCGGTTCTCGACACCGAGCGACTGGTCCTGCGTGGTCACCAAACAGATGACCACGCTGCCTGTTCGGCTCTGTGGGGCCACCCGGACGTGACCCGATATATCGGTGGGCGCCCCAGTACGCCCGAAGAAGTCTGGTCGCGCATCCTGCGCTATTCCGGGCACTGGCAGCTGCTTGGCTTCGGCTATTTTGCCGTCATCGAAAAGCAGTCGGGCCAGCTTATCGGCGAGGCTGGGCTGGCCGATTTCCGACGCGACCTGGACCCTGGACTCGATGTGCCCGAAGCCGGATGGGTGTTCGATCCGGCCTGGCAGGGCAGGGGCCTGGCCCAGGAAGCGATGAAGGCGGTTCTCGCCTGGGCCGCGGCCAAGGCAATGGACCGCTCTGCCTGTCTCATCGACCCGGAAAATGCGCCCTCCCTGGCCTTGGCAGCGCGACTGGGTTTCGGCTCCACGGAAAAGCGCGCCTGTCACGGTCGCACCTCGCTGGTGCTGTGGCGCGATGGCAGCGTTCGAGGGCCTTGACCTTCCCATATGTCAGGGCTGCATAAGATTGCACACACGAAGGAGCCCTCCATGAAACACGCTGTGCCGACAGTCCTTTTTCTCGCCCTTTGCCTGCCTGTCGCAGCCCAGGACCATTCCGGACATGGAGGTCACGACCACGCCGCAATGATGGCCGGCAGTGCCGCCACGCAGGCATTCAAGCAGGCCAATATGCGCATGCATGCCGAGATGGACATCGACTTTACGGGAAATGCCGATGTCGACTTCATCGCCGGCATGATCCCCCATCACCAGGGCGCCGTGGACATGGCCCGGATCATCCTCGAACATGGAAGCGACCCGGAAGTGCTGGCCCTGGCGCAATCGATCATCCAGTCGCAGGAAGCCGAGATTGCGTGGATGAAGGACTGGCTGGCCAAAAACGGCCGATAGAGCTGGATTAGGTGCCGGGCCGCGAAACTGAATTGCGCACGATCAGCTCCGCACGCAACAGGACCTGGCGCGATTTCGGTGTTTCCCCCGCCAGCATGCCGAGCAGCAATTCCATCGCCGCTTCGCCGATCCGGTGACGGGGCTGCTTCATCGTGGTCAGCGAGGGGCTGACGAAACTGGCGAACGAAATGTCGTCGAAACCCATGATCGAAAAACGCTGGGGCAAGTCGTAACGGCGAGCATTGAGCGCGATTATGACGCCCAGCGCCGTTGCGTCGTTGACGCAGAAGAAGGCCGTGGGCAGCGCATCGCGCACGAACATCAATTCGGCTGCGGCACGACCGCTTTCGGTCGTGCCATCGCCATCGATGATGAGGCGCGGATCGATGGCGATGCCAGCACCCTCGAGCGCGGCGCGATAGCCAAGTTCGCGCAACCGATTGATTTCGCGGCTGGTGGAGCGGCCGATAAAGGCGATGCGGCGATGACCCTGCGAGATCAGGTGTTCGGCGGCGATGCGGGCACCCTCGAAATTGTCTACGCCCACGAAGGGAATATCCTGCCCGGTGACCGGTTCGTTGACGGCCACCATGGGCGGCAGGCGAACCTCTCCCTGATCCTGGCCGAACCCGAAGGGCAGGTGGCCGGTAAACAGGATCAGCCCATCGGCCTGGTTTGACGAGATAAAGCGCAGGTAGTCGGTTTCGCGGCTGGGGTCGTTCTGCGTATTGCCGATGAGCAGGCCATAGCCGCGCTTGCTGGCCTCGGTTTCGAGCCCGACAAGGATATTGGAAAAGTTCGGATCGCCCACATCTGGGGCGAGAATGAGAATCATGTTGGATCGCCGCATGCGCAGCGAACGGGCCATGGCATTGGTGGTATAGCCGGTGCGGGCTATGGCTTCGGTGACGCGCTTGCGGGTGGCGTCGGCGACCTTGGTCGGCTCGTTGATGGCACGGCTGACCGTGGCGATGGACACGCCGGCCATGGTCGCAACATCTTCGATCGTCGCCAGCTTTTGCTGCTGCAATTGGGTCGCTCCACCCTCAACGCACTTGGCGAAAGCCCTGTGCGCCCCTGCCTTTAGCAGATGTCGCATCCTCCGCCACGACATTCCCCCAGGCTCTTACACTTATGCCTCTGTGTAAACCTTTACATCAATCATGAAAACCTTTACATCATCTCGAGAGCGAAGAGCTGCACAGCAAGTGCGCCGCGCTCGGGGGAGGGCTGAAGCATGAGCGATACGCACGACGCGACCAGAGCGCCGATCTTGTCGGCTCATCGCATCTCAAAGTCCTTCGGCGAAATCCCCGTGCTGTTCAGCATCGATTTCGACATCAAGCCGGGTGAGGTTCACGCCATTATCGGCGAGAATGGCGCGGGCAAATCCACCCTGATCAAGATTTTGTCCGGCATCGAACAGCCGACATCCGGCACGATTACCTATGACGGCCAGACCGTGGTGCTGCCACCGGACGGCAAGGCCGAAGCCATGGGCATCGTCCTCATTCATCAGGAACTGAACCTGGCCGAGCACCTGACGGTGGCCGATTCCATCTTTCTGGGGCGCGAGCTGCGGCAGGGGCCGTTTCTCAAGGTGAGTGAAATGCGCCGCCGTGCCGCTGAGGTGATGGAAACGCTGCATGTACATGTCGATCCTGATGCGCGCATTTCGAGCCTGTCGGTTGCCGACAAGCAGATGGTGGAAATCGCCAAGGCGATAAGCCGCGATGCGCGCGTGCTGATCATGGACGAGCCCACCGCAGTCCTGTCGGTGGGTGAGACGCAGACCCTTTTCGAGCAAATCCGCCGGCTGACGGCGCGGGGTGTTTCGGTCGTGTTCATCTCGCACAAGCTCGATGAGATCATGGAGCTGGCCAATCGCGTTACGGTATTGCGGGACGGGCAATTGATCGCAACCGTGGGCACCGAGGCGCTGACGCCCGATTCCATCGCTCAGATGATGGTGGGTCGTGAACTCTCCAACCTCTATCCCCCCAAGCACGAGCCGAATGTGGACGAGCCGGTCCTGCTCAGCGTGCGCAATCTGGCGACGCGGTCGGTCTCGGGCATTTCGTTCGACCTGCGCCGAGGCGAAATCCTCGGTTTCGCCGGCCTCATCGGCTCTGGCCGGACGGCTGTGGCCGAAGCAATCGTCGGGCTGACACACCGGAACGCGGGCGAGATTGAGCTCAATGGCCAAAGTGTGAATTTCACCCGCGTGGCCCAATCGGTCGAGGCGGGCATCGCCTACATGACCAAGGATCGCAAGGGAAAGGGCCTGTTGCTCAATATGGGCCTGCGGCCCAACCTGACCCTGCTGACCTTGGCCAAGCACATGCGGGCCGGGTTCCTGGATACGTCAAGCGAGCAGCGGGCGCTCGAACGGGCCACGCGCCGCTTCGACATTCGCGCCCGTGATGCCTCCGTCGCCGTGGGGCGCCTGTCGGGCGGAAACCAGCAGAAGCTGATGCTGGGCAAGACCATGGAGAGCGACCCGGACATCATCATCATGGATGAGCCGACCCGCGGCATCGATGTCGGCACCAAGCAGCAGATCTATCACATCATCGCGGCCCTGGCCGCCGAGGGGAAGGCGATCATCGTCATCTCTTCGGAACTGCAGGAAGTCATCGGGCTTTCCCACCGGGTCGTGGTGATGCGCACCGGCCGCATTGCCGGGGTGCTCGAGGGCGCCGAGATCACCGAAGAAGAAATCATGCGGTACGCCGCAGGCATCAAGCAGAGTGGACACGATGAGCGTATCAGCGCCTGAGATTCCGGCGAAGGCCAGGACTGGTTTCAAATGGGATCTCAAGACCGTGGGCCCGTTGGCGGCGCTGGCTCTGCTGGTGTTGCTGGGCATCACGCTCAACGAGAATTTCCTCACCTATAACAATATCACCAATGTGCTGGCGCGCTCGAGCTTCATCGGCATCATCGCCATCGGCGCGACGTTCGTGATCACCTCGGGCGGCCTCGACCTGTCCGTGGGGTCGATGGCGGCGGTGATTGCCGGCGTCATGATCATGGTGATGAACTGGCTGATCCCCACTTTCGGCATCGGCTGGGGCGTGATCCTGGCCGGCATGGCAGCGGGCATCCTCCTTGGCGGTGTGGCGGGTGTCGGCAACGGATTGATGATCACGAGAGGGCGCATCGAAGCCTTTATCGTGACGCTGGGGACGATGGGTATCTTCCGCTCGCTCGTCACGTTCCTGGCCGATGGCGGCACGCTCTCGCTCAATTTCCAGGTCGCCGACGTCTATCGCCCGGTCTATTACAACGGATTTCTGGGCATTCCCTATCCGATCCTGGTCTTTGCCCTGGTGGCGATCATCGGCGAACTGGTCATGCGCCGTACCGCCTTTGGCCGCCATTGTGCCGCGATTGGCTCGAACGAGCAGGTCGCCCGCTATTCCTCGATCAATGTCGATAATGTCCGGCTCATCACCTACATCCTGCAGGGTATTCTGGTGGCTGTTGCGGTGCTGCTCTATGTGCCACGCCTTGGCTCGGCCTCGAGCACGACGGGCGTGCTCTGGGAGCTGGAAGCCATCGCCGCTGTGATCATCGGTGGCACCACGCTCAAGGGCGGCTATGGCCGGGTCTGGGGAACGGTGGTTGGTGTCATCATCCTCGGCCTCATCGGCAATATCCTCAACCTGCAAAGCTTCATCAGCCCCTATCTGAACGGCGCTTTCCAGGGCGTGATCATCATTCTCGCCGTGTTGCTGCAGCGCCCCAAGCGCCCCAGCTGACGAGGACATCAAGTTTTACATCGCCCGCAAAAGGGCATTTTGGGAGGACTGCAATAATGAAACTGGCAAAAACCCTTATGGCGTCCGTGGTCATCGCGACCGGCCTGGGCGGCGTTGCCCTGGCGCAGGACGACACGGTCACCATCGGCGTCTCGGTCCCGGCCGCAACCCATGGCTGGACCGGCGGCGTCAACTATTTCGCCCAGCAGGCGATCAACCGCCTTGGCGAAACCTATCCAAATGTCGAGTTCGTCTTCGCCTCGTCGCCGGATTCGCCCAAGCAGATCGCTGACATCGAAGACATGGTTTCGACCCGTGGCATCGATGCCCTCGTCATCCTGCCGGGTGACCCGGACGCGATGACCTCGGCCATCAAGCAGGTCAAGGATGCCGGCAAGTTCGTCACCGTTGTCGATCGCCAGCTGTCGATCGATGGCGTGGAGAACCTCTACGTCGCCGGTGACAATCCGGGCCTCGGCGCCAATGCTGCCGAATATATCAAGGAACGGCTTCCCGATGGCGGCAATGTTGTCATCCTGCGCGGCCTGCCGATCCCGATCGACCAGCAGCGTTTCGACGGCTTCATGGGCAGCATCGAGGGCTCCAACATCATGGTGCTCGAGAACCAGTTCGCCAACTGGAACCGTGACGACGGCTTCCGCGTGATGCAGGACTTCCTGACCCGCTTCCCGGAAATCGACGCCGTCTGGACCCAGGACGACGATATCTCGCTGGGCGCCATCGAGGCGATCAAGCAGGCCGGCCGTGAAGACGAGATGTTTGTGGTCGGCGGCGCCGGCATGCAGCAGATCATCCAGGCCGTTGCCAATGGCGACGCGCTGACCCCTGTCGACGTGAGCTACAGCCCGGCAATGATCGCCACGGCCATCGAACTGACGACGTCGCACTTCACCGGCGGCATCCAGGTGGCGGGTCGCTACATCCTCGACTCGACGCTCATCACCCAGGACAATGCCGAGCAGTTCCTGGACGCCGACAGCCCGTTCTGAGGTCTATCGAGACGCAAGTGGAAAGGGCGCCGCGAGGCGCCCTTTTTTATAACAGAATGTCGCAGGAACTCTTTGGCATTTAATGCATTTTTATGCCGAGCTCCGGGCGACGCCCGCATTCCTTGGTGCCGCTGGAGCTCACCAAATCCCCTCATGGTCAAACGCGCTCGGGCGTATAGCCAGCTTGCCTTATCGCATCCTCACCTTTGGCTCGGTCTCCGGCGAAGCTGACCTTGTGGTTGGGCAGGTCGATCGCAATCTGCGCGCCGGGCAGTGCCTGCTCCAATGCGCTGCGTACGGTGCCGACGCAGTGGGCGCAGGTCATGTCGTTCACGATGAACGTCGTCTTGTCAGTCATCTTTGTGTCCTTCTCCGGCCAGGTCATCGAGAATGGGGCAATCAGGGCGCGCATCGCCGTGACAACTATGGGCCAGATGCCCAAGCGTCTTCACCATGCCCTGGAGCGCCGCGATCTTGGTCTCGAGCGCTGCGATATGGGCTTGAGCAATGTTCCTCACCTCGAGGCTGGCGCGATCCTTGTCCTGCCACAGGGCGAGCAGTGCGGCAGTTTCCTCGACGGAAAACCCCAGATTGCGGGCCCGCTTGACGAAGCGCAGCACATGCACTTCGTCCGCGCCATAAACCCGGTAATTGCTCTCCGTGCGCTGGGGCGCGGTGATGAGGCCGATCTGCTCGTAATAGCGGATCATCTTGGCCGACACGCCCGATTGCTCGGCGGCTTGTCCGATATTCATCTCGAAATTCCCTTGATGGCGCGCAGCCGCTGAGCATTGGCAACGACGAAGACCGAGGACAGGGCCATGGCACCTGCGCCAATCATGGGCGACAAGAGCAGCCCGAAAGCGGGATAGAAAAGACCGGCAGCCAGAGGGATCAGCACGACATTGTAACCAAAGGCCCAGAACAGGTTTTCGGCAATATTGCGCAATGTGGCACGGCTGACCGCGAGGGCATTGAGCACACCCCTCAGGTCGCCGCCGAGCAGGATCACGTCGGCGCTCTCGATCGCGGCGTCGGTGCCGTTGCCCACGGCAATGCCGATATCAGCTTCTGCCAGGGCAGGCGCATCGTTGATCCCGTCCCCGACATAAGCCACGATGCCATGGGCCTCGCGCAGCGCCTTGATGGTGGCGACCTTATCGGCCGGCAGGACCTCGGCCTCGACACGATCGATGCCCAGTTCGGCGGCGATGGTTTCCGCCGTGCGGCGATTGTCGCCCGAGATCATCGCCGTGAGCACGCCCTTCTCGTGGAGGGCGGCGATCACGGCACGGCTGGTAGGCTTGATCGGATCGGCAATGACGATGGCCGCTGCGGGCTTGCCGTCGATGGCGACGACGATCGGGGTTTTCCCCTGCGCAGCCAAGGTGGCGATGGCCTCGCCGAAATCGGAAAAGTCGACATGGCCCATATGGCGCATGGCGCCCACCTCCACCCATCGCCCCTTGACGCGCCCGCTGACGCCCTTGCCGGCACTGGCGAGGAACTCGGTTGCTTCATCGAGAGGCAATCCGGCCTCCGATGCCGCGGCGACAATGGCATGCGCTATCGGGTGCTCGGACCGGGCTTCCACCGCAGCGACGAGGCCGAGCACCTCGTCGTGGGTGAAATCGTCGTCCAGGATGAAGTCGGTGAGCGTCGGCGTGCCTTGTGTGAGCGTTCCGGTCTTGTCGAAGGCGACCACCCTGGCGTCGCGCAATTGCTGCAGCGCCTCGCTCCTGCGAAAGAGCACGCCGAGCTGGGCGGCGCGGCCGGTGCCGACCATGATCGACATCGGCGTGGCCAGGCCCATGGCACAAGGGCAGGCGATGATGAGGACAGCCACGGCATTGACCAGCGCATAGGTGATCCTCGGCTCGGGGCCGAGAATGAGCCAGGCAAGCGCCGTGAACACGGCGATGAGCATGACGACGGGAACGAAAACTGCAGTCACGCGGTCAACGACGGCCTGAATAGGCAACTTGCCTGCCTGGGCGTCCTCCACCATGCGGATGATCTGCGCCAGCATGGTATCGGCGCCCACCCTGGTCGCCCGGAAACGGAAGGTGCCTGAGGTGTTGAGCGTGCCGCCCACCACCGGATCGCCGACGCTTCGCGAGACGGGCAGAGGCTCGCCCGAAATCATCGATTCATCGATATGACTGGTGCCGTCGATGATCTGGCCATCGACGGCGATCTTCTCGCCGGGACGGACGAGGACCACGTCGCCGACCTGTACGTCTTCGATGGGAACGTCGAGGGTGATGTCTCCGCGCACGATTCTGGCTGTCCGCGCCTGCTGTTGCATCAGCTGTCGGATGGCCTCACCAGTGCGGCCCTTGCCGATGGCTTCCAGCCAGCGGCCGAGAAGGATCAGGGTGACGATGACCGCTGCCGCCTCGAAATAGACGTGGCGGGTCTGTTCCGGAACGAGAAACGGCGCAAAGGTGACGATGCTGGAATAAAGCCAGGCCGCGCCTGTGCCCAGGGCGACAAGCGCATTCATTTCCGGCGCACCGCGGAACAGGGCTGGAAACCCGACGCTGAAGAAGCGCCGCCCCGGGCCGAAGAGCACGGCGGTGGCGAGGATGAAATAGCCCGCATAGAGCCATTGCGTCGGCACCATGGTCATCAACCAATGGTGGAAGGGCGGATAAAGATGACCACCCATTTCGAAGACGAAGAGTGGCAAGGTGAGGATGGCGGCGATGATCACGTCGCGCCGAAGTCGGGCGGTGTCTTCTTCATGATGATGGGCGAGGCCATCGGACTGCGCACCGGGCAGGCGCAGGCTGGCGGTGTAGCCGACCTTCTCGATGGCCTGAATCAAAGCGGCAGGGTCGCCGCCGCTGACGGTGGCGCGCTCGGTAGCCAGATTGACGCTGGCCACTTTGACGCCGTCTACCTTGAGCAGGGCCTTTTCCACCCGCGAAACGCAGGACGCGCAGCTCATGCCGGTGATGTCGAGCCCTATCGCTTGCTGGACGTTTTGTTTCATATGTGCACCTCGTCCGCATGCATATAGTCCTTCCCATCGTGGGAAGGTCAAGGGCAGCGGAAAGCCTCCTTGCAAATGTTGACCGCAGGATGCGACCAGTTGGCACAGCGACACCGCTTGAGCTTATAGTGTTGCAACGCGCGACTTAATTCTGACCCCGTCAGGAGGCCGATCATGCAGACGGTTCGCAAGGACATCCACAATTCCGAAGTGCCGGTTCTCTGCCAGAGCTGCGAAGCCCGGCACCAAGGCATTTGCGGAGCGCTGAACGGCGAGCAATTGCTGGCCCTGTCCAAGGCCACCCGCCGCGTCCGCAGGGAGCCTGGCGAGGAACTGATCGCCGACGCCATGCCGATCAACGCCTTCTCCAACGTGCTGCGCGGCGTTGTTAAGCTGACCAAAGTGCTCGAGGATGGCCGCCAGCAGGTGGTGGGCCTGCAATTTGCGCCTGACCTGCTCGGTCGTCCTTTTGCAGCCGAAAGCAGGGTGACCGCCGAAGCGGCGTCCGCGGTAGACCTCTGCGTCATTCCGCGTCCGGCTCTTGAAAGCCTGATGAAGGACAGTGCTCCGCTCGAGCACCGAGTGATGATGCAGGCGCTGCGCGAACTGGACGAGGCGCGCGACTGGATGGTGACGCTGGGGCGCAAGAACGCTGCCGAAAAAGTGGCAAGCTTTCTCTTCATGATCGCCAGCCATATCGACCCGACCGACGAGACTGTTGCCTCCAAGTTCGATCTGCCGTTGAGCCGCGCCGATATCGCCGATTTCCTTGGGCTGACCATCGAGACAGTGAGCCGCCAGATCAGCAAGCTCAAGGCGGACGGCGTGATCGAGATCGTCAATTACCGCCATATCACCGTGCCCGACCTGGCGCGCCTGCGGGTTCTCTGCGGTTAGCGTGTCCTGCAGAAATGCCAATGCAAAAGGGCCGGTTCGTACCGGCCCTTTCTGTTCGGGCACCCCGCGCTCTAGTGGCGGGCCGCCTGGGCCTGCGAGCCTGCCAGCCGCGCCAGACGACGGTCCTCGCGCATTTCGAACCACATGGCATTGAGAATGCCGAACATGCAGGCAAGGCTGACGCCCAAGATCCAGGAAAAATACCACATAGACTGCGCCTCCTAATAAGCGTTGGGGTTCTTGGTGAGGTTGTCTGCCCCGACTGTGCCGCGCATGACCCGGAACACCCAGGCCGTATAGAGCAGCACGATCGGCAGGAAGACCAGGGTCGCCAGCAGCATGATGAAAAGGGTCAGGTGGCTGGAGGAGGCGTCCCATAGGGTCAGCCCGGCATCGGGCATGGTCGAGGAGGGTAGGAAGAATGGGAAGATCGACAGGCCCGCGGTCGCGATGATGCCGAAAATGCCAGTGCTGCTGGCCAGATAGGCCAACCATTTCTGGTCGCGAGTAAGGCCAGAGACGGCAAGTCCCATTCCGCCAAAGCCCAGGAGTGGAGCAAGGATCGTCCACGGATTGAGACGGTAATTGTTGAGCCAGCCGCCCGCGACGAGCTCGACGCTCTTGCTGAGCGGATTGATCGGCGCATTGGGGTCGACCAGGCTGGTGATGACATAGCCATCCATGAAAGCAACCCACACCCCACCGAGCGCGAAGAGCAGAATCGTGGCCAGCCCCGCCCAGACGCCGTAGGTACGGGCGCGCTCGGCCATCGCGCCCTGGGTGCGGCCGACGATCAGCGCTGCGCCATGGGTGACGATCATGCCGACGCTCACAAGTCCGGCGAGTAGCGCGAAGGGCATCAATAACTGGAAAAAATTGCCAGTATAGAAGATGCGCATCGTGTCATCGAAGTGGAACGGCGCGCCCAAAAGCACATTGCCCACCGCGACGCCCATGATAAGCGCCGGCACGAAACCACCGATGAACAGGCCCCAGTCCCAGGCCGCCCGCCAGCGTGGGTCTTGCACCTTGCCGCGGAACTTGAAGCCCACAGGCCGCAGGATCAGCGCCAGGAGGATAACCAGCATCGCCAGGTAAAAACCCGAAAAGCTGACGGCATAAAGCGGAGGGAAGGCCGCAAAGATGGCGCCACCGCCCAGGATCAGCCAGACCTGATTGCCTTCCCAGGTCGGGCCGATGACATTGAGCAAGATGCGACGCTCCTCGTCGGTGCGGGCCGCGAAGGGCAGGAGGGCGGCCACGCCCAGATCGCGCCCACCCATGATGGCAAAGCCGATGAGCAGGACGCCGAGCAGCAGCCACCAGATCAGCCGCAGCGTTTCGTAGTCGAGGGGAAGTGTGCTCACGATCCGAGCTCCTGGGTTGCGCGATTGGCGGGAAGGGCGGCGATGACGAAGTCATCTTCATCGTCGGCAGCCGGCATGATGGCCAGCAGGTTGTCCTTGGGGCCGGCCTTGATCACCCGGACCATAAGCAGCACCATGATGACGATGAGCACCGTGTAGATCAGCACAAACATGCTGAGCGACAGCACGAGATCAATGACCGTGAGGCCCGATGCGGCATAGAAGGTGGGCAGCACACCCTCCACCACCCAGGGCTGGCGACCGAATTCGGCAATGAACCAGCCGCTTTCAATGGCGATCCAGGGCAGGGGCAGGGTGAAGAGGCTAAACCAGAGCAACGGTTTGTGCGTGTCGATCCAGCCGCGCGACGCGCGATAGAACCAGAGCGCGAAAAAGCCGATATAGAAAAAGCCCAGCCCCATCATGATGCGGAACGTCCAGAACAGCGGCCAGACGCTCGGCACCGTATCCTGCGCCGCCATGACGATTTCGTCCTCAGTCGCGTTCTCGATGTCGGCGCGATATTTCTTGAGCAGAAGACCATAGCCGAGATCAGCCCAATAATCGTCGAAGACGGCGCGGGCATCCTGATCGGTGGCGTCTGCGCGGATCTGCTGGAGGGCGTTATAGGCGATGATGCCCGAGCGGATGCGATCTTCGGCGCGCTCGACAAGCTCGTCTATGCCCGGCAAGGGCCTGTCGAAGGAGCGGGTGGTAATGAGGCCACCGAGCCAGGGGATCGAGATATGAAAGCCGAGCCGGCCGTCCGCTCCGGGAAGGCCGATCAGCGTCCAGGGCGCCGGCGCCGGTTCGGTCTCGTACATGGCCTCGAGCGCCGCGATCTTCATCATTTGATGCTCGGTCGCGACATAACCGCTTTCATCGCCCAGGACCACGACGGAAAGCGCCGAAGCAAGGCCGAAGCTTGCGGCCACGACAGCCGAACGCCGGGCCAGCTCGACATGCTTGCCCTTGATGAGAAACAAAGAGGAGATGGCCAGCACGAAGACCGCGCCTGTGAGATAGCCGGCACTGACCGTATGCACGAACTTGGCCTGCGCGACGGGGTTGAAGATCACCGCCATGAAGTCAGTGATTTCCATGCGCATCGTGTCGGGATTGAACTTGGCGCCGACCGGGTTCTGCATCCAACCATTGGCGACCAGGATCCAGAGCGCCGAGAAATTGGCACCCAAGGCCGTGAGCCACGTAACGACCAGATGGCCAACCTTGCTGAGGCGGTCCCAACCGAAGAAGAAGAGGCCGATGAACGTGGCTTCAAGGAAGAACGCCATCAGGCCCTCGATGGCCAGGGGCGCTCCGAAAATATCGCCGACATAATGGCTGTAATAGCTCCAGTTCATGCCGAACTGGAATTCCATGACGATGCCGGTAGCAACGCCCATGGCGAAGTTGATGCCGAACAAGGTGCCCCAGAACAGGGTCGCCTTGCGCCAGACCTGGCGGCCGGTCATCACATAGACGCTTTCCATGATGGCCATCATGAAGGACAGCCCCAGCGTCAGGGGCACGAAGATGAAGTGGTACATCGCGGTAGCAGCGAACTGCCACCGCGATAAATCGACGACGAGCATATCGATCATGGCATGTGGGCCTCGGTTTTGCAGCAGCCGGAATCGGGCCGCCCATGAGCCCAGATAGGCCGCTGACGGATGGAAGCGCCTTGATTCAGATCAAGACGTTCGCGCTACGGAATCACTAGGAAGGCCCTCACATCAGCGGGGACCGTCCAATGAGCCAAGAGGATCGACATGCCGGAAAGATGCTGGCGAGGTTGCAGCGCCATGGCGGATTGGCCTTGTGGCTGGCCCTGCTGGCGCCGCTCTGCGGCGGCGGACTTCTGGCTTGGCAGGCCTGGACGCTTGCGGAGGTTCTGGGCCGTGCAATCGAAGAGCGCGCCGCACCAGGTCTGCTGCTACCCTCCATCACCCTGATCTTTTGCCTGCTGTTGGTGCGCGCCGGCCTTGGGGCTATTGGCGAAATGGCGGGCATTGCCGGAGCCGAAGCAATCAAGCGCCAGCTGCGCCAAGCGCTGTTCAGCCAGCTTCTGGCACGTTCGCCACGAGACGCTGACGCGGCACCATCGGGCGTGGCTGCGGCCGCCATCGTCGATCAGGTCGAGGCCTTGGATGGCTATTTCGCGCGCTATCTGCCGGCCATGGTTCAGGCTGGGCTCCTGCCATTGATCTTCGGGGCGATGATCCTGCCGCTCGACTGGGTCGCGGGTGTCTTGTTCCTCATCACGGCGCCATTGATACCGCTCTTCATGGCGCTGGTCGGATGGGGTGCACAGATCGCCACCGATCGGCAGGCTCAGGCCCTGAGCCGGCTTTCGGGGCGCTTCAGCGACCGGCTGCGCGGCATTCTGACCCTTAAGCTCTTCGGGCGCGAGGCTGCGGAGACCGAGGACATCGTCGCCGCCAGCGAGGCGCTGCGCCAGCGTACGCTCAAAGTGCTGCGCATCGCCTTTCTTTCTTCGGCCGTGCTCGAGTTCTTTGCCGCACTCGGTGTGGCCGGCATCGCGCTCTATGTGGGTCTCACCTTCATCGACTATCTGCATCTGCGCAGCACGCCGCTGACGCTGGAGGCAGGAATGTTCCTGCTGCTGATGGCTCCCGAAGTCTACAATCCGCTGCGCCTTCTGGCCTCGCACTATCATGACCGGGCGGTTGCCAAGGCCGGCCTCGCTGAAATCGAGCGGCAGCTGGGGGCCCTTCCGCGCGCAGCTTTTGTGCTCGAGGATGTGGCGCCGCGCCCCGGTCCGGCTATTGCCGTTTCGCTCACGAACGTGACGCTGCGCACGCCTGACCGGATGCGCGCCGTCCTCAAAGGGGCCAGTCTTGCTGTCGCACCGGGTGAACATGTGGCAATCCTGGGCCCGAGCGGGTCGGGCAAGACGACGCTGCTCGAAACCCTGGCCGGGCTGCGCGAAATGGACGGCGGCATCACGCTCGACGGAGTGAGACTGAACCAGTGGAGCGATGGGGACCTGCGTGCCCGTGTCTTCGTGCTGACGCAGAAGCCGCGCCTGATCCATGCCAGCCTGCGCGACAATGTTGCCCTTGCCCGCCCGGACGCGACAATCGGCGAGATCGATGGCGCTGTCGAGCGCGCCGCCCTTGACGGGCTGGTTCACGCGCTGCCGCAGGGGCTCGAGACGCTGATCGGCGAAGATGGGGTCGGCCTCTCGGGCGGGCAGGCGCAGCGACTGGCACTGGCCCGGCTGTTCCTCCGCGACCCCGGGCTGATCCTTCTCGACGAACCAACCGCCCATCTCGATGCTGCGCTGGAAACCGACATTATCGACAGGCTGCTCGATTATGCAGAGGGACGCACGCTGATCGTCGCTACCCACTCTGCCCGCATCGCGATGCGCATGGACAGGGCCTATCGAATTGCCGCTGGAGCGCTGTTTGACGTGCCGGCCAGACGGCCCAGCAGGAGCGTGGCATGAAGGCCCTGATCTCGTTTTTTCCCCTGTTTCGTCAGCGCGGAAGGGCACTTGCTCTGGCGCTGTTCCTTTCGCTCGTCACGCTTCTGGCCGGTGTTGCTCTTCTAGGAACATCGGGGTGGTTCATCACGGCGGCAGCGCTCACCACACTCGGGGTGGGGTTCAATCTTTTCGTGCCGTCTTCGCTCGTGCGCGGCTTTTCCTTCATCCGCATTCTGGCGCGCTACGGCGAGCGGCTGGTTGGGCACGATGCAACACTCAGGCTGCTATCCAACCTGCGGGGCTGGCTCTTCGCCCGCCTGTTTCCGCGCCTGCCGCTGCCCGACCGTTCCCTGCGCCATGGCGACCTGGTCAGTCGGCTCACCGCCGATGTCGACGCGCTGGACAATGCCTTTCTCGTCGCTATCGGCCCCTGGTTGTCGGCCATTGTCGTCGGAACGGTCATGACCACCGTGCTGGCGACGCTGTTGCCGGACGCCGCGCTGGCTTATGGCGCAGCCATGGCGTGCGCGGCACTGGCCGTGCCGGCTGGGCTATTGTGGCTGAGTCGGGGGCTGGGCCGGGCCAGCGTCGAGGCCAATGCCGATCTGCGCATGGCCGCACTCGACGGCGCTCTGGGCCATGCCGACCTCACCGCGCTCGGTGCCCTCGGCAGCGCGTCGCGCCGCTTCGAGGACGCATCTGCACGCGCCGGACAACTGCGCCGGCAACTAGGCGGCTTGACCTCGGCTGGCGCGGCCCTGGTGCAGGTGTTGGCGGCGCTGGCGCTTATCGGCGTGCTTTGGGCCGGACTGCTTGCACTCGATGCCGGGCGGATCGAAGGTCCGGTTTTGGCCGGCCTGCTTCTGGCCGTTTTGGGAAGTTTCGAGGCCACTGGTATGATCGTGCGCGGCGTCGGCAAAGCCGGCGCTGCCATGGCGGCCGCGGAACGACTTGTTGCGCTGGCCGAACTGCCGCCGCCTGTCGCAGAGCCGGACGCGCCATTGGCGGTGCCTCATGACGCATCGATACGCTTTGACCGAGTGAGCTTTGCCTATCCGGGAGCCCCACCTGTGCTCGCCGGCCTGTCCATGACGATCCGACCCGGCCAGAAAATCGCCATTACCGGTCCAAGTGGCTGCGGAAAGTCGACGCTGCTGCGTCTCCTGCTGCGCCTCGCCGAGCCGCAGCAGGGTACGGTCGCTCTTGGCGGGCAATCCCTGGCTCGTTATTGCAGCGCGGATCTGCATGCTCACATGGCCCTGCTGAGCCAGGACAGCCCGATTTTCCTCGATACGCTCCGCAACAATCTTTTGCTGGGGCGCGCCGACGCCGATGATGCCGCGCTCCGGTCGGCACTACAGTCGGCGCAGCTCGATGGCTTTGTGGCGACGCTTCCCCAAGGGCTCGACAGCCGTATCGGCGAAGCGGGACGCAGCCTGTCCGCAGGACAGGGACGGCGCCTCTGCCTGGCGCGAGCGCTCCTGAGCCAAGCGCCAATATTGCTTCTTGACGAGCCGACCGCTGCGCTGGACCGGGAAACCGAACTGGCCTTTTTTCGTATCCTCGCCGAGGCAGCGGCAGATCGAACGATAATCATGGTGACGCATGCAGATATTCCCGGGGGAACGGTGGATCGCGTGCTGACCCTGCGCAACGGGCAGATCCAGGACGCATAAGGCTGCGCTTTGATTGCATGGCTCTTGACCGTTTGGTCAAATTTACAAACGTCGCCCAAAATAGAGGCATGTTGGAAGATAGACGTGTTGTATCAATGGCGTAAGAGACTTCGTTTTGCTGCGATCCTGCTTTTGTTGGGTCGGGGTTCGTGAACCGATTATGAACCATATGCCCCATTCGGTTGCATTGAGTGCATAACGGATGTGCAGATTGGCTACCTACTAATCACGACTAGCATGATCTAGATAAGGGTCATCAAACGAAGGGGAATAAAAATGAACTTTGCCAAGAAGATTGCCGACTACGCCCGTTACCAGCGCACCATGCGCGAACTGAACAGCCTCGACACCCGTCAGCTGAACGATCTGGGCATCACCAAGGGCGACATCAAGTCGATCGCTCGCGGCACTTACGTCGCCTAAGCGACAGACTGTCTGAACTGTCCGACGAAGGCGTCCTCCAGGGCGCCTTTTGTCGTTTTCGGGTGACCGCAGTCACCGGACCAGGTCGGCAATGGCGCAATCCAGAGCCTTGACCAGATCATCGGCGTTGATGCGGATCTGCAACCCGCGCTGACCGCCATTGATGAAGATTTCCGGATAGAGCGTGGCCAGCTCGTCCAAGGCCACGGGCACAGGCTTGCGCTGGCCGAGCGGGCTGATCCCGCCGACCTTGTAGCCGGTTAGCCGTTCGGCATCGGCAGGCTTCATCATGTGCGCCGACTTGCCGCCCAAGGCCGCTGCCAGCTTCTTCATGTTCACTTCCTCGTCCGACGGGACGATGGCACAGACCGGCTTGCCATCGAGTTCGGCCATCAAGGTCTTGAAGACCTCAGCTGGCGATACACCCATGGCCTCGGCCGCCTGCAGGCCTACGCGCTCGGCGTTTGGATCGTAGTCGTAATGGGCCAGCGTGAAGGGGATGCCGGCTTTTGCGAGGGCCTGAGTGGCGGGAGTGGTCTTGGACATGGCTCTGTTCTAGCGCGGGACGTCGTCGCAACAAAAGGCCCGAAGCAAAAGCTTCGGGCCCTTGTCTTCCTCGGCGGGGAGGTGCCTTGGAAAATCGTGTCCAAGGCGTTCGGCTTCAGACGATGCCGCTCGATCCCGCCGCGACCTCGGGACGGATTTCGGCGACCTTGGCGCGATAGCCGGCGGCGCGATAGACGGCCAGCGGATCAATGGCTCCACCCTGATCCAGGCGCGCCTGCGCCAGGATCGGCTCGACATCAGTACGGAAAGCCCGTCGCAATTCCAGCGTTGCGGCGAGCGCGTCATTGCCCTCCTGCGCGGCCTTGAGTGCCTCGCGGTCCACCAGCAATGCCTGGGCATAAGCGCGCTGCACGTCGGCGGCAGAGAGCATCAGCGACTCGATCGGGTCGGTGACGTTGTGACTCTGGTCAAGCATATGGGCGGGGTGGAAATCGGCGTCGCGGCTTTCGGCGTCCACCAGCTCGTTGAAGACGAGGAACAGGCGGAACGGGTCAATGGAACCGGCGTCGAGATCGTCATCGCCATATTTGCTGTCGTTGAAATGGAAGCCGCCGAGCTTGCCGAACTGGGCGAGGCGGGAGACGATCATCTCGATGTTGACGTTGGGCGCATGGTGGCCGAGATCGACGAGGCAATAGGCCTTCTCGCCCAGTTCCTTGGCAATGAGGTAATTGGTGCCCCAATCCTGCACGACCGTCGAATAGAAGGCCGGCTCATACATCTTGTGTTCGGTATAGACGCGCCAGTCATCAGGCAGGGCGGCATAGATCGACTTCATCGCGTCGAGATAATGCTCAAACTGGGTGGCGAAATTGACCTGGCCGGGGAAGTTCGAGCCGTCACCGATCCACACGGTCAGCGCCTTGGAGCCGATGGTCTTGCCGATCTCGATACATTCGAGATTGTGCTCGATGGCCTGGTTGCGCGTGGCAGCATCCGACGCTGAGAGCGAGCCGAACTTGTAGCTCTGCAACTGGCCCTTGGCATCGGAGAAAGTGTTCGAATTCATGGCGTCGAAGCCGAGATTGAAGCGGGATGCCGCCTGCTTCAGCCGGTTCGGATCCGCCTTGTCCCACGGAATGTGGAGCGACACGGTCTTGGTTGCCTGGGTCAGCTGGGCGATGACGGCGCAATCCTCGATCTTGTCGAAAATATCACGCGGCTCGCCCTTGCCGGGAAAGCGGGCAAAGCGCGTGCCGCCCGTGCCCACGCCCCAAGAGGGAACCGCGACGGAGAATTGGGCCACCTTCTTCTTGATTGCATCGATGGCGATGCCGCGCCGGTCGAGGCGCTCGCCCAGGGAATCGTAGTCGACGCGCAGATCGGCCTCGCGGGCGGCATTATCGGCTTCGATGATGGATGGGTCGATAATGTGTTCGGTCATTTTATACTCCTCCAAGGAAGGCCCCTCACCGGCCTTCGGCCGACCTCTCCGCAAAGGGAGAGGTGTCGCCGCGCGACGAGAGCCCCCACCCTTTCCCTCGGCGAGAGGTCGCCGCGCAGCGGCGGGTGAGGGGGCCTTGTTAGTGCTACCGCGGAAAACTCTGGGCGTTGCCCGCGTCGACGTTGAGAATATTGCCGGTGGACTTGGCCGAGGCTTCAGAGGCGAAGAAATAGATGGCTTCGGCGATGTCTTCGGGGAAGACGCTGCGCTTCAGCATGGAGCGCTCGCGGTACATTTCCTCAAGGCCATCCTTGTCGGTCTTGTAGGTCGAGGCGCGCTGTTCCAGCCATTCTCCGGCCCAGATTTTCGAGCCACGCAGCACAGCGTCCGGATTGACCGTGTTAACACGGATCTGCTCACCTGCACCCTCAAGGGCAAGGCAGCGCGCGAGATGAATTTCGGCGGCCTTGGCCGTGCAATAGGCGGCGGCATTGGGCGAGGCGGCGAGGCCGTTCTTGCTGGCGACGAACACGACATTGCCGCCGATCTTCTGTTGGCGGAACAGTCGGAAGGCCTCGCGCGAGACGAGGAAATAGCCCGTGGACAGGATGTCCATGTTCTTGTTCCACAAATCGAGCGTGGTGTCCTCAATTGGCGCGGAAGAAGCCAGACCAGCATTGGAGACCAGGATGTCGAGGCCGCCGAACTCGACCACGGCATGGGCAAAGCCGGCAATGACCTGGTCTTCGCGGGTAACGTTGATGTTGACGGGGCGGACCATGTCCTCGCCGAAGATGCCGGAGAGTTCCACGGTCGCGTTATCGAGCGCGGACTGGTCGATATCGGCAAGCACGACGCAGGCCCCTTCGCGCAGCAGGCGCGCCGCCGTGGCCTTGCCGATGCCGCCGGCCCCGCCGGTGACCAGGGCAATTCTGCCGGCGAGGGATTTCGGCTTGGGCATGCGCTGGAGCTTGGCCTCTTCGAGCAGCCAATATTCGATGTCGAAGGCTTCCTGCTCGGGCAGGCCCTGATATTCGGAGACGGTCGAGGCGCCGCGCATCACATTGATAGCGTTGACATAGAACTCGCCGGAAATGCGGGCCGTGGCCTTGTCCTTGGCGAAGGTGATCATGCCGACGCCCGGGATCAGGTAGACGACGGCGTTGGGATCGCGGATGGCGGGCGAATTGTCATGGCGGCAGCGCTCGTAATAGGCCGCGTAATCGGCGCGGTAGTCGGCGATCTGATCGGCGAGACCGGCGATGACGGCATCGACATCGGGGTTTTGGGGATCGAAATCGATCACAAGCGGGCGGATCTTGGTGCGCAGGAAATGGTCGGGACAGGAAGTGCCGAGCGCCGCGAGTGGGCGTAGGTTGTTGGAATTGACGAATTCGAGCACCGCGTCGCTATCGTCGAAATGGCCCAGCTTGTGGCTGTCTTCCGAGATGAAGCCGCGAATCTTGGGCATCAGCTTGGCGGCGATGGCGCGGCGCTCTTCGGCGGGCAGCGACTGCACGGCTCCGCCGCCGAAAATGGTCTTGCCTTCGGTTTCCTTCTCAAACCATTCGATCGCCTGGTTGATGATGGCAACGGTGGTCTCGTAGCATTCCTTCGGCGTGTCGCCCCAAGTGAATAGACCATGGGATTCGAGCACGACGCCCTTGGCGTTCGGGTTATCGAGACAGAATTTTTCGAGCCACAGGCCGAGCTCGAAGCCTGGCTTCTTCCAGGGCAGCCAGCCGATCGCGTCGCCGAAGATCCGCTGCGTCAGCTCTTTCGAGTTTTTCGATGCAGCGATGGCGATGATCGCATCCGGGTGCATGTGATCGACATAGGGCCGGTTCACAAAGGCATGGAGCGGGGTGTCTATCGAGGAGGCGCGCGGGTTGAGATTGAAGGTGGCGTGGGGGAGGTAGCCCACCATCTCGTCTTCGTGCTCGACGCCGCGATAGAGGCCCTTCAAGGCGCGCAGCTTGTCCATGTAGAGGGTGGCAAAGCCGTCGAGCTTGATCGAGGCATTGTCGCCGCCCGAGCCTTTCACCCAGAGAACCTGGACCTCGTCACCGGTCAGCGGATCTTTCTGCCAGATTTTCGACGAAGTGTTCCCGCCGCCGTAATTGGTGACGCGCTTGTCCGACCCGAGAAGGTTCGAACGGTAGACCAAGCGCTCCGGCTCGCCCATCGACGCTGCCTTGGCGTCGTCCCACTTGTTTTCGAGGCGCTTGGGCGCGGTGGACATGACTTTTCCTCCAGATCGGCAGCAAACGTTTTGGCGGAAGAGGGCATGACTGACCCTGGGATGTCAATCATCCTCGATCATTAATTGTCATCAATGCGCGATAATGATCGAAAATGCTATCTTGGTGATTGACTCTGATCGCAAGCGGTGGAAGGAAATGTGCCTAGGGAGTATCAGCTTTGCACGAAACGGAACGCCACCGCGTTATTCTTGCCGCCGCACAGTCCCGCCCCGTGGTCACCGTGGGCGAGCTTTGCGAGGTCACGAATTCGTCGGAAGCCACCATTCGGCGGGACATCGCGGCGCTGCACGTGCAGGGCAAGCTGCGCCGGGTACGGGGCGGAGCGGAAGCCATAAATCCCCCGGCGCAGGGTGGGTTGATGGGACGGCCCTTTTCAGTCAACGAAACGATCAACATGGCGCAAAAGCGCGCAATCGCGCGCGTTGCCGCCGAGATGTGCGCTGACGGCGAGCCGATAATCATCAATGGCGGCACAACCACCTACCAGATGGTGCATCACCTGACGGCCAAGCGGCTCAGCGTTTTCACCAACAGCTTCGCCATTGCCGAGTTCCTCATCCACAATTCGCGCAACTCGGTCGTCATTCCCGGCGGCACCGTCTATCGCGAGCAGAATGTCATTCTCTCGCCTTTTGGCGGCGTGGTGGCATCGCACTTTTACGCAAAACGAATGTTCATCGGCTGCCAGGGCATAGGCGCCCATGGCCTCATGGAGGCCGACCCGATGGTCGTCCAGTCCGAACTGGCGCTGATCGGGCAGGCCGACGAGCTCATCGTGCTCGCTGACTCCTCGAAATTTTCCGGCCGCTCGAGCCTTATTCTCTGCGGCCTGGATCGAATTGCCGCTGTCGTTACCGATGCCGGCATTCGCGACGAAGACCGACAAATGCTCGAAACGGCAGGCGTCCGGCTCATCGTGGCGGACGCAACCCCTCAGGCACAGTCGAGCGTGGCCTGAGATCAAACGAAAAGACCTTAGGGAGGACCTTTTTATGAACTTGTTCAAACTGCTGGCCGCGACGGCCACTGTGGCCGTGATGATCGCGGCACCGGCTGCCGCGCAGGACCAGACGCGTATCGCTTTGGTCGTCAAATCGCTTGGCAACGGCTTCTTTGACGCCGCTGCCAAGGGTGCCGAAGAGGCGGCAGCCGAGCTCGGCGACGTCGAGTTGATCTATACCGGGCCGACAGCTGCGACCGCTGAAGCCCAGATCGAAGTGGTCAATTCTCTCATCGCTCAGCAGGTCGATGCCATCGCGATTTCGGCGAACGATCCGGACGCCCTGGTGCCTGCACTGCAGCGCGCCATGGAACGCGGCATCAAGGTGATCTCCTGGGATTCGGGTGTTGCGCCCGAGGGTCGCCAGCTGCACCTCAACCCCTCTGACGTCAACCTGATCGGTGAAACCATTATCAAGCTGGCTGCCGATTATCTGCCCGAAGGCGGTGACGTGGCCATTCTGTCGGCGGCGTCCACCGCGACCAACCAGAATGCCTGGATCGAAGCTGCCAAGGCCGTCATCCCCGAGAAGTTCCCCAATATCAATCTCGTGGCAACGGTCTATGGGGACGACGACTCGGTAAAATCGACTGAAGAGGCACGGGGCCTGATTGCCGCTTACCCGGATCTCAAGGCCATTATCGCCCCGACCACCGTGGGCGTGGTCGCCGCCGCGCAGGTCGTCACCGACCAGAACCTGATCGGACAGATCAACGTCACCGGCCTGGCCCTGCCGTCCGAGTTCAAGCAGTTCATCGACAATGGCGCAAGCCAGGCGGTGGCCCTGTGGAACCCGATCGATCTCGGTTATTCGGCCGTGTTCCTGGCCAAGGCGTTGGTGGATGGCGAAGAAGCCGCGCCGGGCGCCACCTTCTCGATCGGCAAGGTTGGCGAAGTCACGCTCGACGACACCAATTCAGCCGCTATGGCTGCGCCGTTCCAGTTCGATGCGTCCAACATCGAAGAGTTCTCCAAGATCTATTGATCTTGTTCACCTCTCCCTGGGGGGAGAGGTCGACGCGCAGCGGCGGGTCAGGGGCCTTTCCATGCTCAGGAAGGCCCCTCACCCCAACCCTCTGCCCCCAGGGGAGAGGGGATCGCATCCATTGCGCGCAGACGCCAAGGAAGACGCATGACCGACCCCATCCTCACCCTTTCCGGCATATCCAAGAGCTTTCCCGGCGTGCGGGCGCTCAACGACGTGTCGTTGGAGCTTTATGCCGGCGAGGTCACGGCGCTGATCGGGGAAAATGGAGCGGGCAAGTCGACCTTGGTCAAGACCATGACCGGCATCTATCAGCCCGACGACGGCGAAATCCTGGTAAGGGGTCAGGCGATCAGCCTGCCCACGGCAATTTCGGCATCGCAGGCCGGCATCACCGCCATCCACCAGGAAACGGTGCTGTTCGACGAGTTGAGCGTGGCCGAGAACATTTATCTGGGGCATGCACCGCGGACCCGCTTTGGGCTGATCGACTGGAAGACAATGCGCCGGGAAGCGCAACTCACACTCGACTCCATGGCCGCCGGCATCGACGCCGCCATGCCGCTCAAGGAATTGGGCATCGCCAAGAAGCATCTGGTGGCAGTGGCGCGCGCGCTGAGCGTCGATGCGCAGGTCGTCATCATGGACGAGCCCACCGCGGCCTTGTCCCAGAAGGAAATCGAAGAGCTTTACGTGCTGGTCGACCTGCTCAAACAGGACGGAAAGGCCATCCTCTTCATTTCGCACAAATTCGACGAGATTTACCGAATTGCCGATCGCTACACCGTGTTCCGCGACGGCGAAATGGTGGGCAAGGGCTTTATCAAAGACACGCCGCAGAACGAAATCGTCAAGCTGATGGTGGGCCGTTCCGTCGATCAGATTTTCCCGGCGCGCAAGGCCAGCATCGGCGAAACCGTGCTGGAGGTGAGCGGGCTGAGCCACCCGACAGAATTCGAGGACGTCTCCTTCTCGGTCCGCAAAGGGGAAATCCTGGGTTTTTACGGCCTGGTCGGGGCAGGGCGGTCCGAAGTCATGCAGGCTGTGTTTGGCATGACCAAACCTTCCGGCGGCGCGATGGTGCTGGAGGGCAAAACCATTGCGCCCCTGTCGCCAGCTGATGCGGTGGAGGCGGGCATTGTCTATGTACCCGAGGAACGCGGCAAGCAGGGCGTCATCACCGGCGAGCCGATCTTCAAGAACGTGTCGCTGCCCAGCCTTGGCAAGACCAGCCGCTCCGGCTTCCTGCTTATGGCTGAGGAATTCAGGCTGGCGCGCACCTATACCGAGCGGCTGGACCTGCGCGCTTCATCACTCAGCCAGAATGTATCCACCCTTTCCGGCGGCAACCAGCAGAAGGTGGTGATCGCCAAGTGGCTGGCAACTTTGCCAAGGGTGATCATTCTCGACGAGCCTACCAAGGGCATCGATATCGGCTCGAAGGCGGCCGTACATGAATTCATGGGGGAATTGGTGGCACAGGGTTTGAGCGTGATCATGGTCTCGTCCGAGCTTCCCGAAGTGCTGGGCATGAGCGACCGCATCGTGGTCATGCGCGAAGGCCTTGTGGTCGACATTCTGGACAATGAAAACCTGCAGCCCGAAACCCTGGTGCGCCTTGCTGCCGGCATTGCCGCGGAGCAGGCCGCATGACCCGGCTGTTCAGGAACCGTGAAATCTGGCTGGCGCTGGCGATCATTGCCGTCATCGTGCTCGTGACGTGGCGCTTCAGCCGGTTCAGCCAGCCATCCAACCTGCTGACCATTCTCAACGACACATCCATCCTGATGATGCTTGCACTCGGGCAGATGGTGGTGATCCTGACCCGCTCCATCGACCTGTCCATGGCCTCGAACCTGGCGCTTACCGGCATGATCGTGGCCATGGTCAATGCAGCATTCCCGATGATACCGATCCCCTTCCTGATTGCCGGATGCATCATTGTCGGTGGGGCGCTCGGGGCGTTCAACGGTATCCTCGTGTGGAAGCTCGATATTCCGCCTATCGTGGTGACGCTCGGCACGCTGACAATTTTCCGGGGCCTGGTCTTCGTCATTTCCGGCGGCGCCTGGGTCAATGCCGCGCAGATGAGCCCCGATTTCATCCAGCTCCAGCGCGGATCCCTTATCGGCCTGCCGATCCTGACCTGGTTTGCCATCGTTGTGGCGGCGCTGTTCTTCGTGCTGATGACGCGCACGCCAATGGGTCGCTCCTTCTATGCCATCGGCGTCAATCCGACGGCATCGGTCTATACTGGCATCAATGTGGGACGTACCAAGTTCCTGGCTTTCGTTATATCCGGCGCGGTCTCGGGGCTGTGCGGCTATCTCTGGATTTCGCGCTATGTGATCGCCTCCGTGGAGGTAGCCAGCGGCTACGAGCTGACCATCATCGCTGCCTGCGTCATCGGTGGCGTTTCCATCGCCGGTGGCATCGGCACCGTCGCTGGAGCGCTGCTTGGCGCCCTCTTCCTGGGCGTCGTCAACAATGCTCTACCGGTTATCGGGGTGTCGCCCTTCTGGCAGATGGCCATTTCGGGCGCTGCGATCCTGATCGCCGTGGTGCTCAACGCCCGCGGTGAGACGCGGAAAGGGCGCATCATCCTCAAGAAAGCCGAGGTGGCCGCATGACCGACACAACCTCGACAGTCCGGCGCCTTCCTGACCGGCTCGACAATCCGTTCAGGTCGGCCCTGCTCAGCTGGGAAAGCTTGCTGGTCCTGGTGGCGATCGGCATCTTTGTCGCCAATTCGATCGCCTCGCCTTATTTCCTCAACGCCTGGTCGCTCAGCGACATGACGTTCAATTTCACCGAGAAGGCGTTGATTGCCCTCGCCATGGCGCTGGTCATCATCACCGGCGAGATCGACCTGTCGGTCGCCTCGATCATTGCCCTGGCTTCGACGCTGATGGGGCTGGTGCTCAACGCCTTCGGAGCGCCCACGCCCGTCCTTGTGCTCGTTGGCATCCTGACAGGGCTTGCCTGTGGCGCCTTCAACGGTTTTCTCGTCACCGTGCTGAAACTGCCCTCCATCGTGGTCACCATCGGCACCATGAGCCTGTTCCGTGGCATTGCCTTTATCATTCTGGGCGATCAGAGCTTCGGTGGTTATCCGCGTGACTTTGCCTGGTTCGGACAAGGCTATGTTTTCTGGGTCATCTCTTTCGAACTGGTTCTCTTCCTCGTCGCCGCCGTCATTTTCTATGTGCTGCTCCACCGCACCAATTTCGGTCGACGCGTCTTTGCCATCGGCAATAATGCGACCGCGGCGCAGTTTTCCGGCGTCAGGGTGGATCGCATCAAGTTCGTGCTGTTTTGCCTCACCGGCCTCATGAGCGGCATTGCGGCCGTGTTGCTGACAGCGCGACTAGGCTCGACACGTCCTTCAATTGCGCAGGGCTTCGAACTTGATGTCATCACCATGGTGGTGCTCGGGGGGGTCTCCATCCTGGGAGGCGCCGGTTCCATCATCGGCGTTGTGCTCGCGGCGTTGATCATCGGTCTTGTCACCTTCGGGCTCGGTCTGCTGAACGTGCCAGGCATCGTCATGTCGATCTTTACCGGCACGCTGCTGATCGTGGTGATCGCGCTGCCGATCCTGTGGCGGATGTGGAAGGAAAAACGGGCATGATCATCGATGACGGCTTCGAGAAACACGCCTTCAAGATGAAACTCAATCCTGGCATGGCCGCAGAATATCGCCGCCGCCATGACGCGATCTTTCCCGAACTGGTCGACCTGCTGCATGCCGCCGGGGTGAAGGACTATTCCATTCATCTCGACGAGGAGACGAACACGCTGATCGGCGTGCTATGGCGCCGGGTCGACCACACGATGGCCGACCTGCCGAGCACCGAGGTGATGAAACGATGGTGGGCCCACATGGCCGACATCATGGCCACCAATGAAAGCAACGAGCCCGTTTCGGTCGATCTCGTTCCCATGTTCTGGATGAAATAGGGCGAGACGCGCCAGGTCCTACCGGCACATAGGCTAGACCTCGTTGCGCCAGCTGAATTGCGGCGAGTAGCCCAGCATCCGTTTGGCCTTGTCGATGGAGAGCAGCGTGGAATTCGTGGCAATATTGCCCCGCTGCTCGACATCGGGGAACACTTCGGCCAATAGCGACATATTTGACCGGCTCATTACCGAATCCGCATTGGCAATGACGAAGGCTTCAAAGCCCTTGAAGTCTGCCTGAATGGAGCGGCGAACGGCCTGGGCGCCGTCGCGGGCGTCGATATAGGCCCAGAGGTTCCACTTGCGCCTTGGGGGGTCGGTGTCGAAGCCGGGGAAGGCTGCATAATCCTCAGGATACATGACATTGGAGAAGCGCAGCCCCACCATGCGCAGATCCGGGTCCCAACGGCAGAACTGAGCCGCCATGGTCTCGTCAAGCAACTTGCCCAGCGAATAGGCGCTTTCGGGGCGTGGAAAATAGTCCTCGTCGACAGGCACATACGGCGGTGGAGTGTCGAATGGCAGGCCCAAGACGGTCTCGCTTGAGGCGAACACCACATTCTTGATACCAGCCAGCCGGCACGCCTCGAAGACGTTGTAGCTGGCACTCATATTGTTGGTGATGGTTCTGGCATTGGCGGCGAGGCCGGGCGCGGGAATAGCCGCCAGATGCACCACGGCGTCGAAGGGACCGCCACGCTCATCGATGCCACCCAGGATAGCGGCGGAGACCTCGCCGAAATTGGTGAGATCGATGCGGACACTCGGGCAGATAGGTTCAGGCAAGGCCTGCTGGTCCAGATTGAGCACGTCGTAGCCGTGTTGCACGAGATCGCGCAGCACTGCCCGTCCCAGCTTGCCACTGCCGCCGGTGACCAGAACTTTTGCCATGACAGATATCCTCCTTGAGTGCCTGCATTGTTGGTGGGGCAGGCGGGCAGCGCAAGGAGAAAACGCTGGTTCAACATGAACGCTATCTGAACGGCGGGGTCAGCCGAAGTTCAAGCCGCCGTGACTATCCTCGGCTCCAGTTTCGAATTTCAGGGGCAAAACATGAACAAATCTCAGGAGAAAGTGCTGCTGGCCACCCTGTGTGGCCTGGTAATGACCGCAGCCGCCGCCCTCGCGGTTCAGCCGGCCATGGCCGCCGGATACGCAGTCGAAGGACCCGCGCAAGTCACCGGCGTGGCGCGCTGGGACGACCTCAACGTGCGTAAATGGCCTGCGAGCTATTCGCAGCAAACCGGATTGCTCGCGCCGGGAGCCCATGTCTGGGTCGAGCGATGCATCGAGGTCCGCAATTCCTCGGACTGGTGCCTTGTCGAGCGCAATTCTATCAGGGGATGGGTGAACTCCCGCTTCCTGACGCCGCTTGCGGATAAAGATATCTAGAGCGTTTGACTGCCTTCAACCATGCATGTTGACTTGTCCGGCCCTTTTGCTGTTCGTGGCAGCAAAGGGCCGGAGTTTATGACATGGACGCCAATCCGATTCTCGCAGAGGCCGTGCGCGGCAACTGGGTCGAAAATCGCCACCGGGGTGCCTTCGTCATCGTCGATGCGGATGGGAACCTAATCGCTTCGGGCGGAGACGTGTCGCGACCGGTGTTCCCACGCTCGGCCATCAAGTCGATGCAGGCGCTGGCAATCTTCGACCACCATGCCGCAGAGAAATTTCATCATCGCAGCGAAGAACTGGCCCTAGCCTGTGCCTCGCACCATGGGGAGGAGGAGCATTTGAACAATGTCTCTCATTTCCTCGAACGCATGGGGCTGTCGGCAAGCGACCTCGAATGCGGCGCCCATATGCCCACCAATGGCAAGGCCCGCGCCGCCTTGCGCGCAGCGGGGCAGGAGCCGAGCGCGCTGCACAACAATTGCTCTGGCAAGCATTCCGGCATGCTGAGCGTGGCACTGGCCATGGGGATCGATCCCAAGGGCTATGTCGATCGTGAGCACGACGTGCAAAAGGCCGTGCGTGCCGCGGTGGAGGGTGTGATCGGAGAGGGGCTGACCGAAGATCGTTGTGGCACCGATGGTTGCTCCATCCCAACCTGGGCGGCGCCGCTCAGCGCATGGGCGCTCGGTTTTGCCCGGATGGCAACGGGCAAGGGCTTGAGCGAGGCGCATGGCCATGGGGCCAGGGCGTTGTTCGATGCGGCCACGACCCATCCGCACCTCGTAGCCGGAACGGGGCATCTCGATACGCTTGTCATGGAAGCGTTCGAGGGGCGGCTTATGCAAAAGGGCGGCGCGGAAGGCGTCCAGTGCGGCGCTATCCGCGACAAGGGCTGGGGCTATGCGCTGAAATGCGACGACGGCAACATGGCCGCCAGCCACGCCATGGTCGCCGCTTTGCTGCTGAAATATGCCCAGCCGGATGCGGCGCAGCGCAGCGTGCTCGAACAGTTTGTCCGGCAACCGACGAAGAATGTGCGCGGCATGCGCGTTGGTGAATTGCGGGCAGTAGGCTTTTAGGGGACAGGCTCAAGCCAGAGCGTCATAGCGCGAAGATCGCCTGGGTGGCGCAGTTGCGGATACGGTCCACCCTGGCGCCGTCCCAATGGAAGTCGTAGTGGTCTGCCTGCACTGGCGGCGCCAGCAGGTCGGGCCAAAACAGCCCGGCGCATTCCCCTCCCGGGCAGCGGACACTGGTGTAGATGACCCCATTGCTGCCTGCGGCGCGAAGAGCGCGGCCCACCGCCTGGGATGCCGCGTAATCGTCAGGATCATGACAATCGGGGAACGTCCGCAGGTCGTGCAGATCAGCGTCCAGCCGAGTTACCAACATGCGGAATTGCGACGTCCAGCCCGGCTCTTCATGGGTGGCGCGCATCAGCCGTGCATGATGATACGCCACCTCGCGGATCGCCACTTCGTCGCGATCGCCCAGGCTTAATACGCCATAGGCACCGTCAGTGAAGCGCCCGGGGCGGTCTCGGCTGACATGAACGAAAGGCGCCATGAGATAGCTCGCGCCGGGGCCGGACACCCGTCGTGCGGGCGGTACCAGATCGAGCCGGCCCAGATGTTCCCAGACGCGCGGATTGGTCTTGGCTTCAGCCGAGGCCAGGGCCTCCCAATCGCTTGGATCGGCAATATCCTCGAAGAGGTCGATGGGGGGATAGATCGAGCGGATCAGTCGGTAGGCTTTGAGCCAGTTGATCGCAACCGTTTCGGGCGTCATCAGGCCCCACGTGTCGCATCGAGCCAGGTCCTGACCCGCGCCAGGGAAAAAATATCTCCCGCAGTCATGATTGCCACAGCACTTTGACCGCCGAATGCGGGATTGGGCTTGCGGACCCAGGCATAGCCACGCTCGGGGTCGGTGAAGAGGTAGCGCAGGCCCTTGTGAATGCCCATCAGCAGGGATAAACGCGTTGCCAGATCGCGGTCGATGCGACCTATTTCTCCCGCTTTCCACCGGGCGTAGGTTCGCGCCGCTAGCCCTCCGAGAATGTCGCGGGCTTCCGCATCGGACAGCTTCCAATGTTCGAACAGACGAAGCACGGCGCGCACCATGGCCTGCGCCTCCGCTTCAGTTACGCGAGGGGCTTCCGGTTCAGCCTCAGTCCGCGGCAGTTCCTTCAACATGTCTCGTCTCCTAATGGCGAAAATAGGAGATTTTGTGCCAAATGGCAACGCTAAAGCAGCGTTACATGCGGATAGCGTTCCGTAGCGCTGGCAAGATCAGGCTCTGCAACCTCGGTCCACAGCATTCCCGCAAGGCCATGCTGGCGCGCGTCAATGCGATTTCCGCCAATTGTGACGCCGCCGGCGCCATCAGCCAGGCTGACCCCGATCCCGATATCGCTGGCCGTCACCACGTTGTCCGCAATGACGACATTGCGCAGATAGGGCCCCCAACCCGCACCAATGGCCACGCCAGGCACGTTCTCCACCACATTTCCAGTAATGGCCGTGTCGGCTTCAGCGAAGATGCCAAGCGGAATCGTGTCCGGATTGACGGCGGAAGACGGTGTGATGTTGCGCACGATATTGCCCGAACACACGGCCAATGCCCCGCCCACATCCATATTGGTGATGGAAATGCCGGTCGCGGCGGTATCGACCACGTTCTGGGCAATGATGGAGCCGGAAAACCCGAACTCGGAGAAAATCGCCACCTCGCCGGAGCTGCGGCATTGATTGCCGGTCACCTGGGTGTTGCGGGTGGTATTGAGGCGAATGGCCGTAAAAGCGCTGTCACTGATATGGTTGTCGGCGACGATCACCTCGTCGGCCAGGTAGACATTGATGCCGTTGCCGTTCTGCCCGTTGCCGCCATCCCGCCAATCCGTGGCCGAGATTCGATTGTTGACGACAATGGAGCCATCCAGGCCGCTCTCCTGTCGCCAGATGCGAATGCCGGCATTGCCGCACTTGGCAATGCGGTTGCTGGCGACAAGGAGCCCAACACTATCGAGCGCATGGATGGCGGCATCGCCATGGCCGGCGAAATCGCAGTCCCTAAGTGTGGCGGCACTGGCCAAGAGATTGAGGGCAATGCCCGGACTGTCTCGGAACAGGCATCGCTCCAGCGTGATACCCGAGCTGCTCTCGATGCTCAGAAGGGGCTCGGAGCCGCTGTCGCCGGCAAAGCCGATATCGCGCAATACCAGATCGGATTGTGCGGTGATCGCGCCGATCGAGCGACCCATGCCCACCAGCCAGGTGGCGCCGGGCACACCTTCTATGAGCAGATTGGACGGAAAGCGGAGGCCGCTGGCACGGAATCGGCCGGCAGGCAGGCTCAGACGCCCTGACCCTGACGCGGCATGAATTGCGTCCTGCAGGACGATCGACTGATCGGCAGCCGACTGCGGATCGAGGATAGCGAGCTGGGCCTGCGCCGATTGAGGCAAGATCAGCGCGAGGCCGGAAAGACCGGCGAGCACATGGCGGCGATGGACAGGAATGGACTGGCGCATGCCGCCATTGTGCCGGTTTTTGCTACCGAGGCGAGGCAAAGCCCGCAATGTGGTGAATGGCTTTGCTTGTTCGGCAGCAGGGCAGGTGGCTATAACGGGGCGAGTCTCTTCATGACAGGTGATCCGGCATGCTCCTCGATGGCAAGATTTATCTCGGGACGAGCGATCGGCCGGAATATCTCAATCTCAAATACGCCAATCGGCATGGCCTGATCACTGGGGCTACGGGCACGGGCAAGACCGTGAGCCTGCAAGTGCTGGCGGAAGGCTTTTCGGCTGCTGGCGTGCCGGTCTTTGCCGCTGACATCAAGGGCGATCTGTCCGGCATTTCGCGCATGGGCCGGGCGCAGGGCTGGCAGACCCAGCGCGCTGCCGATATCGGGTTCGACGACTACCATGACGATGTGTATCCCACCCTGTTCTGGGACCTGTTCGGCAAGCAGGGGCATCCGGTGCGTGCGACAATTTCCGAGATGGGGCCGGTGCTGCTGAGCCGCATCCTCGATCTCAATGATACCCAGGAAGGCGTGCTGAACATCGCCTTTCGCGTCGCCGACGAGGAAGGCCTGCTGCTGCTCGACCTCAAGGATCTTCGGGCCCTGTTGACCAATCTGCAGGAGCGCTCCAAGGAGATTTCGGGGCGCTATGGCAATGTCACCACGGCCTCGATCGGCGCCATCCAGCGCTCGTTGCTGGTTCTGGAGCAGCAGGGCGCCGACCATTTCTTCGGCGAACGCGCTTTGGAAATCGCAGACCTGATGCGCGTCGACAGCGACGGGCGCGGTTTTGTGTCGGTACTGGCGGCGGATCAGCTGATGCAGTCGCCGCGCCTCTACGCGACGTTCCTGCTCTGGCTCCTGTCCGAATTGTTCGAGGAACTTCCCGAAATCGGTGACCCGGACAAACCCAGGCTTGTTTTCTTTTTTGACGAGGCGCACCTGTTGTTCGACGGCGCGCCGAAGGCCCTGGTCGACAAGGTCGAGCAGGTGGTCAAGCTGATCCGCTCGAAGGGGGTCGGCGTCTATTTCGTCACCCAAAACCCCGTCGACATTCCAGAAAACGTCTTGGCTCAATTGGCAAACCGGGTCCAACATGCGCTGCGTGCCTATACGCCGCGCGAGCAAAAGGCGGTGCGCCTCGCGGCGGAGACATTCCGCCCCAACCCGGCCTTCTCGACCCAGGAAGCGATCACGCAATTGGGGATTGGCGAGGCTCTGGTCTCGGTGCTCGAAGACAAGGGCGTTCCCTCCATGGTGGGACGCACCTTCATTCGTCCCCCGTCAGCGCAGGTCGGCCCGATCAGCCTGGCCGAGCGCGATGCCACCATTGCCAGCTCGCCGGTTGGTGGCCTCTATGACAGCGTCATCGATCGGGAAGCGGCCTACGAAATTCTCAATCGGCGCGCCCGTGACAAGCAGCTTGCCGATGAGCGGGCGCGCCAGGACGCCGAAAGTGCCGCCGATGCCGACCGGTTGGCGAGGGAGCAGGCGCGCGCCGAACGCGCCGCGGCGCCGCGCCGCAGCACACGCCAGACCCCGGTAGAGGCCGCGACCAATTCCTTCGCCCGCACCATCGCCAATACGCTGGGACGTGAACTGGTCCGTGGGATATTGGGCAGCATCAGAGGACGCCGCTGACATGGCTGCACCAAATGACACGCCAATGATCGCTATTTTCGCCTCGGATCGTGGCCCGGGCGATCCAGAACGCGCCAGCCTGATGAGCGATGTGGGACGTGCCTTCGCGCGCAAAGGGGCCCGAATTCTCTGCCTTGTCGAAGACAATATCCTGCCTGTGCCGCTCATCACGGCAGCAAGGACGGCCAAGGGGTCCGTGGAATTGCTGGCGGATCGCGCCTTGGCGCTGCCACCGGCTCTTGCCAGCGTTCCGGTAACCGTCATCGAAGATCGTCAGGAGCGGCTCGCTCACCTGGTGCAGGCCGCGTCCGCGCTGGTTGCCCTGCCTGGGTCGCTGGTTTCGGCAACAGCCCTGTTCCGGGCTTGGTCGATGGCCTCCACCCTGCCAGTCGTCATGCTCAACCGTCACGGGGCATTCGACGTGGTGCGCGGCTTTGCTGCCGATGTGCTCGCGCCGTCCGTGCAGGGCCACGACCGTTTCATTCAGTTCGCCGACAATGTAGATGATCTCTGGAACAAGCTGGTCTGGGTGCGCGAGCAGCGGCGGTAAACCGGCGTCGCCCCAGGGGCTCTAGGCCATGGGCTCGAGTTCAGGACGCTGTGCCTGTCGACGGTCGGGGAACAGCGGGACGACATTGTCGCCGAACCGCCGCCCCGGATGGGACAATGGCCGGGGCATCGGCGTCCGCGCGCGTCGCTCGGGCCCACGATAGCCCTGGCCAAGCGCGCCAACGACGCTACGGGTGATCAGCCGAGCCTGAACGCGCTGCAAGAGGTGCCGCGGAGACATGGGCTTGACGACCACTTCGTCGATCCCGGCGCTGATCGCCTGCTGGCGCATCGGCGGGGTGATCGCGCGGGTAAGGGCAATCACTGGCAGGTCGCGCGAGACGAAGGAGGTGTCAAGTCGGATGGCCTCGACCATCTCAAAGGCCGGTCGGCCCTCCCGGTCGAAATCGACCACCAGCATGTCGAGCGGTGCAATGCGCATATAGGCGAAGAGTTCGGCTTCGCTCTCGAAGGGACGAACGCGCAGCCGTGAGTCGCCCGCCACAACCATCGTCAAAACGGCGGTCAGGGCTGAATTTGCAGCGAGGATGGCAATTTTCTTGCCGGGTACGGTCACGACGATCCCCCAATTGGTAAAGGCTTCGTTAACACGGCCGAACGGGGGAAAGAAGGGGCCGGTTCCAGTTGTCAAAGGAGAAGACGAACATCGTAAATTGGTCGGTGGATCATGCGGGCGGGCAATTCGCGCGCGGGGCGGGGCTGCTTGAGTGCGCCATCGCACACCTGGCGCATAAGCACATGCTGAGGCCGCTTTACCTGATTGCCGGACTGGTCATGCTCGTCCTCGGTATCGTCGGCGCTTTCCTGCCAGTGATGCCGACAACAATATTTCTCATTGTCGCCGCGTGGTTCTTCGCACGGTCGTCGCCTCGGCTCGAAGCCTGGCTCCTCGCTCATCCACGCTTTGGCAGCACCCTGCGCGACTGGCGCGAACACGGTGCGATTTCTCGTCGGGCGAAGGTCTGGGCTGGCGCGGGTATGGCGGCCGGCTTTTCCATCTTCTGGATCGGTGCGCGGCCCAATATCTGGCTCTGGCTCGTCGTAGCCGTCTTGATGCTGGCCTGCGCCAGCTATGTTCTGACCCGGCCATTGCCGCCGGGAGACAAGCAATAAAAAACGGCGGGATTGCTCCCGCCGCCTTGTCGATAAGGCCGGGGCCTTATTTGGCCGAGGCTTCCTCGAACATCTTTTCCACGTGTTCCCAGTTCACCAGATTGTCGAACCAGGCTTCGAGATATTTCGGGCGGGCATTGCGGTAGTCGATGTAGTAGGAATGCTCCCACACATCGACGCCCAGGAGCGGGTGTCCGCCATGGACTAGCGGCGATTCGCCGTTGGCGGTCTTGGTGACCTCGAGCTTGCCGGTCTTGTGGTTGAGCGACAGCCAGGCCCAGCCGGAACCAAACTGGGTGGTGCCGGCCTGGATGAAATCGGCACGGAACTTGTCGAAGCCACCGAGATCCTCGTCGACCTTGGCCGCCAGCTTGCCCGGCAGGGACTTGCCGCCGCCATTGGGCTTCATCCAGTTCCAGAAGTGAACGTGATTGTAGTGCTGGCCGGCATTGTTGAAGAGGCCAGCATTTTTGCCAAAGCTCTCCTTGACGATGTCCTCGAGCGGCAGGATTTCCAGCCCCGAACCTTCGAGCAGCTTTTCGCCGTTGGTCACATAGGCCTGGTGATGCTTGTCATGGTGAAACTCGAGCGTTTCGGCCGACATGTACGGCGCAAGCGCGTCGTAGGCATAAGGCAGCTCGGGCAGGGTGAACTTGGTGGTCATATTAGCCTCCGTTCGGGATGGTTTGACGCTGGAAGAACCGGCTATCCGGCTCGGGTTATAGGCTGAGGGCGAGGAGGCAACAATGTCGGCGAGAACACTAAGCGTCCAGTCCCGCTGACTTTATTGCAAAGGCGTAGCATTGCGCCGTTTCCTTGAGACGATCGAACCGCCCGGAGGCGCCAGCATGGCCGGCGCCCATATTCGTCTTGAGATATAATGGCGCGTCGCCGGTCTTGGTTGCCCGCAGCTTGGCGACCCATTTGGCCGGCTCCCAATAGGTCACGCGCGGGTCGGTCAGTCCGGCCAGCGCCAGAATTGGCGGATAGGCCTGCGCGCTGACCGTCTCATAGGGCGCATAGGCTGCGATGCGCTCGTAGTCGATGGCCGAGGTGATCGGATTGCCCCATTCCGGCCATTCCGGCGGGGTCAGCGGAAGGGTGTCGTCCAGCATGGTGTTGAGCACGTCCACGAAGGGGACCTGGGCGATAATGCCGCCCCAAAGGTCGGGACGCATATTGGCGATGGCCCCCATGAGCATGCCGCCGGCCGAGCCGCCCTGGGCGACAATTTTGCCCTTTGCGGTGTAGCCCTGATCGATCAACATCTCTGCCGCAGCGATGAAATCGGTAAACGTATTGGTCTTGTGCTCGCGCCGACCCTGCCGATACCAGCGATACCCTTTCTCCATGCCGCCCCGGATATGGGCGGTGGCGTGAATGAAACCACGATCGACCAGCGACAGGATCGAAACCGAGAACGCCGCCGGCATCGACATGCCATAGGCGCCGTAGCCATAGAGCAGGGTAGGATTGGAGCCGTCCAGCACGAGGTTCTTGCGATAAAGCACCGTCACCGGAACGAGCTCGCCATCGGCTGCGGTCGCAAAAAGGCGACGGGTCTCGTAATGGTCCGGGTCATGGCCTGAAGGCACTTCCTGGGTCTTGAGCAGGGTCCGTTGGCCGCTGTCGAGATCCACATCGTAGACCTGGCTCGGCGTCGTCGGCGAGGAATAGCTCAGGCGGAAGACGGACGTATCGAACTCGTAGCCGGTCGACATGCCCAGCGAATAGGCCTCCTCTTTGAAGCCAACGATTGCCTCTCGGCCGGTGCGCAGGTCACGGGCGACGATGCGCGGCAGCCCGTCTTCCCGTTCCAGGCGCAGCATGTGGTTCCTGAGCAAGGCCACATCAAGTATGAGGACACCCTCGCGATGCGGCACCAGGTCCTGCCATCCATTGGCGCCGGGCTCCTCTGCGGAAACCGTGACGATCTTGTAGTCCTCGGCACCTTCGGCATTGGTGCGGATATAGAGGACGCCCTCGCGCTCATCGACTTCGTACTCTCGGTCTATGAGGCGCGGTGCCACCAGGCGCGGGGCCCCGCCCTTATTGGCGTCGATCAGATAAACTTCGCTGGTCTGGTGATCATGGGCATCGATAATGATGAAACGACCGGACAGCGTCTTGCCGACACCGACGAAAAAGCCAGGGTCCTTTTCCTCATAGATGATTGGATCGGCATCCTGCGGCGTGCCCAGGTCATGCCGCCGAATGCGGTAGGGCCGATGGTTGTCGTCATATTCGGTATAGTAGATCGAACGACTGTCATTGGACCAGACGTAGGACCCGGCGGTTTCGCGGATCACGTCGTCGCTGTCCGCACCGGTCTCAAGATCGCGCAGCACGATGTCGTAATATTCCGAACCGGCGCGGTCGGCGGCCCAGGCCAATATCGTGTGGGACGGATCGTGGCTGGCCCCGGCAAAGCCGAAATAGCCCTCGCCGGCTTCGATATTGCAGTCGAGAAGCACAGCTTCCGCGCCACCCTCGCGCGGCGTACGGACGATCTGGGGGTATTGCTTCCCCTCGAGCATGCGCGAATTGTAGGCGAACGGACCATCGGGCGACGGCACGCCGCTGTCGTCTTCCTTTATGCGACCGCGAATTTCCTTATAAATCTGGTCCTGCAGGTCAGCCGTCTTTTGGCCGAACTGGGACTCGTAATAATCATTCTCGGCATCGAGATAGGCCCGGATTTCGCTGTCCAGCGTCTCCGGCTTCTGCATGACCTCCTGCCAGTTTTCCGCCCGCAGCCAGGCATAAGGATCGTCGCGCTCGATAGAATGGTGGGTGTGGGAATGGGCAACGATCTTGGCGACGGGTGGCTTGGCCTGGGTCATATGGTCTCCGCAGGATAGGGGCGGCGCAATGGGCCGCTGGGGAAGCTTGCATGGACATAGGATGCCCCGCGCCGCATTGCCACCCCCGGAAATGGTTGAAAACGCATAGGCCATAGGTCGAATTGTGAGGCTTTGAGCTTGTTCGACCCAGCGGCATCGCTAAGGTCACACCCGCAAATTCCGCTGAATCAGTCCTGTCCGAAGGTTTGCACGTTTGGGGTCCTCCTCCGATTTTGGTATCGCGTTCGTCGCCATGGCGCCGTTTCTGGCCGCCATTCTGGCGCCAATGGTCTGCCGACTGGCCGGGCGGCTGAGCGGTTGGGTCCTCGCTGGGGTACCGGCCGCCATCTTCGCCTACCTTCTTGGCCTTGCTCCCGCGATCATCCCTGGTAACACTGTCGCCGTCGGCCTCGACTGGGTTCCGGAGCAGGGCATCAATCTCAGCTTTTTCGTCGACGGGCTGAGCCTGGTTTTTGCGCTCACCATCTCCGGTGTGGGTGCCCTCATCGTGCTGTATGCGGCCAGTTATCTGGCCGGACATGCCCATCGCGGCCGGTTTCTCGGCTTCATGCTGGCCTTCATGGGCGCCATGCTGGGGCTCGTTCTTTCCGACAGTTTGCTGTGCCTCTTCGTGTTCTGGGAACTGACCTCGATCACCTCATTCCTGCTGATCGGCTTTGACCACACCCGGCAGGCGGCACGGCGCGGGGCCATCCAGGCGCTGGTCATCACCAATATCGGCGGCATGTTTCTTTTGGCGGGTTCCGTGCTGGTGCACCAGATCGCCGGCTTCTGGGAACTGAGTGCCCTGCGCGCCACCGGCGATCTCATGCGCGATCATGCGCTTTATGGTCTCGTGCTGCTCTGCTTTGTGGGCGCAGCCTTCACCAAATCGGCGCAGTTCCCGCTGCATTTCTGGCTGCCCAATGCCATGGAGGCGCCAACCCCGGTTTCCGCGTTTCTGCATTCGGCGACCATGGTGCAGGCCGGGGTTTATCTCCTCGCCCGGATGACGCCTGTCCTGGGCGGGACCGAGAGCTGGGGTCTCATTCTTGTGAGCTTCGGCAGTGTCACGTTGATCTGGGGCGCCCTTGGCGCGCTCAAGCAGACCGATCTCAAGCAGATCCTGGCCCAGACGACCATCGCCTCGCTCGGGCTTCTGGTCGTGCTGATCGGCCTGGGGAGCGAGGCGGCCATTGCAGGCATGGTGGTGTATTTCGTCGCCCATGCCTTCTATAAGGCCGGGCTTTTCATGGTCGCGGGGGCGATTGATCATGAGACCGGCACCCGAGACATCACAGCTTTGGGTGGTCTGGCCGACAAGATGCCAGTGACCTTTATCGGCGCCGCCCTGGCGGCTTTGTCGATGATCGGCTTGCCTTTGACGGTCGGCTATTTCGCCAAGGAAGAAATGTATCTCGGCCTGATGTCAGGCGATGCTGCGAGCCTTCTGGTTCTCGCCATATTGGTTGCGGGCAATGCCATGCTCGCGGCAATAGCCCTGATCGTGATGATCCGCCCCTTCCTCGGCCCGGTTGTGCCCACCCCGCGATCCGCGCATGAAGCGCCCCTGCCCATGCTGGTCGGCCCGATCGTGCTGGGTGGAGCCGGCATCGTGGCGGGCGTCCTGCCCGATTGGCTGGGGCACGACGTGCTTGTCCCGGCGGCATCCGCCATTCTCGGAACGGCGGTGGAAAGTCACCTGACGCTGGCGCTCGATGTCACCAGTCTCCTGCTCTGGCTTTCGGCGCTGACCTGGGTCCTTGGCATTCTCGTCTACCGGCAAGCCGACACGATCCGGAAGCTCATGCGGCGGCTCGACGGTGCCATCGGCTGGACTGCCGATACCGTTTTCGATGCGGCAATGTTCGGTCTGATCCGTTTTTCGGGCGCAATGACGCGCTTTTTGCACAATGGGCGGCTCGAGGTTTATCTCGTGACCGTCTTCCTGGCTCTGGGGGTTGCGCTGTTCGGCCCCATGCTGGCCTGGGGCGGTCTTGACTGGATCATGCCCAATGCCGATCTCGGTAACTGGTCGGCCCGGCTCGCCTGGCCTCAGATGCAGCCCTACGAATGGGGCGTGGTCGTCCTGGCCATTGCCGGCCTTCTGGCCCTCCTGATGGCGCCGACCCGGCTCATCGCCATCCTCTCCATGGGTGTGCAGGGCGCAGCACTTGCCCTGATTTTCCTCCTGTTTGGCGCGCCGGACCTGGCCTTCACCCAGTTGATGGTCGAGGTGCTCTCTGTTGTGATCCTGACCTTCGTGATGAGCCGTCTGCGGCTCAGCGACCGTGACCCGCGGCCGTTCGAGGATTGGGCGCGTGATGGAACGCTGGCAATCGTCTGTGGGGCAGGGGTCAGTCTCCTGCTCATGCTGGTGCTCAACGGAACGCTTAATACCCGCCTGTCCGACCTGTTTACCGCAACCAGTGTGCCGATTGCGCATGGCCACAACATCGTCAACGTCATCCTGGTCGATTATCGCGGCTTCGATACGCTGGGCGAAATTTCCGTGGTCATGGGTGCGGGAATGGCGATCCTGGCGCTGCTGCGCCGCCGCAAGCCGGCTGTGCCGCTGGCGGCCGAGCCGCCCGCCAAGCCAGCCAGGCGGCGTCGGGCCAGGAAGGTCGCGCCATGAATACCGTGATTTTCCGCACGCTTGCGCCGCTGATCGTGGCGATCATGCTGATCTTTTCGCTCTATGTCTGTCTGCGGGGGCACAACGAGCCGGGCGGTGGCTTCATCGGAGGGCTCATCGCGGCTTCGGCCATGGCTGTTTTCGGCATGGCATCCGGCGTCAGCGAAGTAAGGCGGGCACTGCGTGTAGACCCTATGGCCATTGCCGGTTTCGGCGTCATCATCGCCGGTGCATCCGGCCTCCTGAGCCTGTTCATCGATGCGCCGTTCATGACCAGCATCTGGCTCTATGTCGATCTGGGGGAAACCGTGGTACCGCTGTCCACGCCGCTGGTCTTCGATCTGGGCGTCTATTGTGTGGTCTTCGGCACGCTCTCGGCCATTGCCCTGTCCCTGGAAGCCGACCGCGAGGAAGATCTCTGATGGATTATGTTCTCGCAGCTCTCGTCGGCTTGTTCATCGCGCTGGGCATCTATCTTCTCCTCTCGCGGTCCGTCATCCGCATGCTCATCGGCATGACCGTCTTTGGCAACGGCGTTAACCTGCTGATCTTTACCGCCGGGCGGGTGACGCGGGAGATTGCGCCGATCATCCCGCCCGGGCTCGATGTTCCCGCGGGACCCATCGCCAATCCTCTGCCGCAGGCCTTGATTCTGACCGCCATCGTCATCGGCTTCTCGATGTTCAGCTTCCTGTTGGTACTGGCCTTTCGCGCCTATCAGACCCTTGATGCCGACAATACCGACAACATGCGCCTGGCCGAGCCTGAACGGGCTCCGCAGCCGCCGCTGAGCTATTGATATGGACGCCTCTCTGCCACAAGCCATGATCGATACGCCGACGCTTATTGCCGAATGGGTGATCGTGCTCCCGGTCGTGCTGGCGCTCCTGGGTGCCGCAGGCCTGCTTATGGTGCGCCGGATCAACAAGGCGCCCCTTATCGGTGCCATCCTGGTCTTGGCCGCCATTATTGCCTGCGAGATCATGCTGCTCCTTGACGTTTTGGCCCACGGCCCCGTCAGTATGACCATGGGCCGCTGGCTGCCACCCTTTGGCATCAGCCTCACCGTCGACCTTTTCGGGGCCGCGTTCGCTCTGGCGGCCGCGTTGGCGACCCTTTTCATCCTGATTTATGCGGAAATCGACCGTGCAGAGGACGATGGCAAGGACGCCTTCCACGCCATGGTGCTGCTTTTGCTGGCCGGCGTCACCGGCACCTTCCTGACCGGTGATCTTTTCAACCTCTATGTCTGGTTTGAGGTGACCCTGATCGCTTCGTTCGGCCTGATTGTGCAGGGCGGGCGCCCGGCTCAGCTGGACGCCGCAGTGAAATACGGCTTCCTCAATTTTCTGGCGACCACCCTGTTCCTTTTGTCGCTGGGCCTGCTTTACGGCCTTTTGGGGACGCTCAACATGGCCGACATCATGCGCGTCGCTGCTGTAGCAAACCCCGCCGCCATGGCTGGCGTCGCTGCGCTCCTGCTTCTGGCCTTTGGCATAAAGGCCGCTGCCTTCCCGCTCAATGCCTGGCTTCCGGCTTCCTACCACACGCCGCCTGCCGCCATTTCCGCGCTTTTTGCCGGGCTTTTGACCAAGGTGGGTGCTTACGCCTTGCTGCGCACACTCGTGGCGATCCTGCCGGCCAGCCGCGATATGCTGGAGCCCGTCCTCGCGATCATTGCCGTTGCGACCTTGCTCATCGCCCCGCTTGGAGCGATAGCGGAAACCAATCTCCGTCGCGCTATCGGCTTCATCGTCGTTGGCGGAATCGGTGCCATCATGGTGGGCCTGGCTATCCCTTCGCAAACGGGTGTCGCCGGATCGGGATTTTATATCCTGCATGCCATCCTGGCCATGTCGGCGCTCTACATGGTTGCTGGGCTGGTCGAAAAACGCACTGGAGCCACCGACACCAGGCAGATGGGCGGCCTCTATGCGGCCAGCGCGCCGCTCTCGATCCTTTTCATCGTGCTGGTTCTGGCAAGCGCCGGCGTGCCGCCATTTCTCGGCTTCTGGCCCAAGCTGCTGCTCCTGCAGGCCAGCATCGCGCAAAGTGTCACCGCACAGACGCAGGACTGGATCGGGATTGCGCTGACGCTGGCGCTACTTGTCAACGCGGTTCTGACGCTGATCGCCGGTACGCGGCTTTGGGCCCATGTCTTCTGGCGGTCTGGTCCGGAAGGTGCGGGATCCGAGCATGTGCGCCCCGAGCTTGTGCCATTTGATCGACGCGGACGGCTTGGCCTCGGCACGACGGCGGTACTGACGGCTACGATTGTCCTGCTTGGACTTTGGCCTGCGCCTCTGCTCGACGCGATGCAGGCTGGCGCCGGAGACATCATCAATCCGGAACGCTATGTCGCGGCGACGGGCCTTGCGGAGGACAGTCCATGAACGCGGCCTTCCTCGTCGTTATCCTTGCACTGGGCTGGGCGGGAATGACCGGGTCTTTTTCCGGCCTTAACCTGCTTTTTGGGGCGGCTGTCGGTGGCGTGGCTGTGCTGCTGCTGCGCCACGGCCTGATCCGCAGCGGCGCTCTACGCCGGACCGGGCGCGTTCTGTCCCTTATTCTTCTGTTCTTGTACGAACTGATGATGAGCGCCGTGCGTGTGGCGCTTGTCGTATTCCGTCCCGATCTGGACAGCGCTATCCGTCCTGCGATCGTGGCCGTGCCGCTCAGTGTCAAATCCGATCTCGAAATCACGCTTCTTGCCAATCTGATCACGCTGACGCCCGGCACGCTGAGCGTGGATCTGTCACCGGACAAATCGGTGCTCTTCGTCCACACGCTGGTGCTGCGGGATCGTGAAGCCATGATTGCCGAAATCAAGAATGGCTTTGAGCAAAAGGTCTTGGAGGTGTTCGAGTGACCCCGGCAACCTTCATCGATTGGGCTAGCCTCATCGCCCTTGTGATGCTCACGCTTGCGCTTCTGCTGTCGCTGACGCGAATCGTCATCGGGCCATCGACATCCGACCGCGTCCTCGCTCTCGATCTGCTGACCATCGTCGTGATGGGCTTTGTCTGTGCGATCGCCATCCGCACCGGCCTGTCCCTCTACCTCGACATCGCCATCGCCGTCGCTCTGCTTGGTTTTCTCGCGACGATTGCCTTGGCGCGCTACATCCTTTTCCAGGCAGGCAAGGGGAGGGGGCCCTGATGCTGAGCGATCTGACGATCCTGGCCGGCGGCGTGCTTCTCATCGTCGGCAGTTTCTTCGTGCTGGCGGCCGCAATCGGGGTCATCCGCCTGCCCGATCTCTATACGCGCATGCATGCCGCATCGAAGGCCGGTGCAGTTGGCGGAGGATTGATCCTGATCGCCGTGGCATTGGTGGAACAAGATGTCGCAATCGCCATGCGGGCGATACTGGGCTTTATCTTCCTGTTACTGACCACGCCTTTGGCTGCCCATCTTCTCGCCCGCTCAAGTTATTTTGCAGGCTACAAGCCTTGCACAAGAACTGTTGTCGATGACATGAGCGGCAGCCCGGAACAAAATTCTGCCAATAAATAATGGTGGCTCGGCATCCATTGCTGGACTTAGTCTTGCGTGGGTCTAAAAATGGCCATAGTAAATGGTCAAGGCGAGGGCCGTTCCTTGGCTCCGTCAATAAGAAAAATTTGGAAGGTTGAAAAAATGAACGACGATACCGGCGCGTTCGTAAATGTTGATGCTGATTTGATAGAACTCAGCACTGAAATTGTCTCGGCTTATGTCAGCCACAACGCAGTCAGCCCTAGCGATTTGCCCCGGCTGATTGCGGAAGTCCACGGTGCCCTACGCAATCTCAAGACCAACGAAGCGCCAGCTCCCGTTGAAGAGCTCAAGCCTGCCGTGCCGGTGAAGAAGTCGATCGCGTCCGATTACATCATCTGCCTCGAGGACGGGAAGAAGTTCAAGTCGCTGAAGCGGCATCTGCGCACCCATTACAACCTGTCTCCGGAAGAGTATCGCGAGAAGTGGGGCCTGCCTGCCGATTACCCGATGGTGGCACCAAGCTATTCGGCGACTCGATCCAAGCTCGCCAAAGACAACGGTCTTGGTCGCAAGGCTGGCTGAACTGTCTGAAAGAACTGTCGGTTTTGCTGCAGGCCGCTCCCTTTGGGGCGGCCATCGTATTTTTATCTCCCAAAAATGAGACCAACTTATCCCCGGGTGGGTAGCCATCACGCAGGTTGTAGGAATATTATCCTACATTCTTCGGAGCTACCATGGATATCGCCTTTACTCCCACCTCGCGCAACAGGTCCTTCGCACCCCCGGCGGTACGCGCAGCCAATATGGCAGCAGCGCTTGTAGCTGACGAGACGAAGGTTTCCAAAGTTCTGATATTCAGTCAGAATCGGTGCCGCGCCAAAGCTGCGCGCGCCCGACAGTTGGCCATGTATCTCGCCCACGTGGTGCTTGGACAAAGCCTCACATCCGTCGGGCAAGCCTTTGGACGAGATAGGACTACTGTCTCCTATGCCTGTGCTCTGATTGAAGATTTGCGCGACGATCCGGCCTTCGATGCCGACGTCTCACGGCTGGAGCAATTGCTCGAGACCGCCGGAAAAATCAGCCATGACTGAGTCTTCCTCCCCTAACGATAGGCTTCCCGATGCTGTGTTGCGGCTGGGGGCAGGAAAGTCGGAAGAAACATTTCTGCGCGCCCACCATCTTGAGGCTTCACGCAGACTAACCCTTTTGTTCGGCAAGGCGGCCCTGGCGCAGCGGGTCACCATGTCCTACGACCCGGCGCGGGTTGGCGGTCGGCGCAGCCCAACGCAACAAGCGGACCTGGCGGACAGCGCCGCTCATGCGCGGCGTCTTCTGGCAGAACTGGCACGCAGGATGCCGCGCGATTGCTGGGATCTGCTGACCGATATTTGTGCTTTCGACAAAGGGTTGCAACAGGTCGAACAAGAGCGGGGTTGGCCGCGCCGCAGTGCCAAGCTCGTTCTGCGCATCGGTCTTGAACAATTTGCCGGGATCATGGGGCTCCGCGAGGTTGCGGAAGGCAGGCCAACGACGCCATCACGGACCTGGCTGCCGGAGCGGCCGCCGCTTTTTCCCGAGCCCCCGCATTAACGATGTCATCTTCGGTAATGTTCGCCTCGTCTCGCGGCGTGATATGGGTCATCGCACGATTGGAACAATGTTCGCGATGACCGGCAAGCTTCACACCATCCAATATCTCAGGGCCGTCGCTGCCACCCTCGTCCTAATATCGCACGCTCTGCTCTATCCACTGACCGGACATGTGCTGGCTTATGGTCGGCTGGGCTGGCTGGGCGTGATCCTGTTCTTTGCCATTTCCGGCTTCATCATGGTGATCGTCACCGGCCAGGAAAGCTTCGATCCGCTCGGCTTCCTCAAACGCCGGATCGTCCGCGTCGTCCCGCTCTATTGGGCCTTTACCGGCGTCGCGGCGCTTCTGGCATTGCTTGCCCCAGGCCTTTTCAAGACCACGATCTTTGATCTCGGACAGCTCGGCCTGTCCCTGCTATTCGTGCCGTTCTACAATCCGGCGAGCCATGGGCTGCACCCGCTCTACAAGCTGGGCTGGACACTCAACTACGAGATGTTCTTCTATGTCAGCTTCGCGCTGCTGGCCGTGTTCAGCGCCCGTAGGCGTGCCTTGGCACTGACGATCCTTTATGTCGTCCTGGCGACGATCGGCAGTGTTCTTCACCCTGCCGGAGCCATTCCAGCCTTTTACACCAGCTACATGCCGCTTGCCTTCGTGGCCGGGGTGTGGATGGGCATCTGGTCTCTGGAAGGCGCGTTGGCGCGGTGGGTTCCCAGGCTGGCGGGGCCGCTCTTGGTCACGGTCGTCCTTGGGCTGGGCATCGGTTTTCAGAGGGATATCGGTGTGGTGGAAGACGGCCTGAGCTTTGTCGCTCTGCTGGCCGCAGTGCTGGCCCTCATGGCGCTCAGTGTAGCCTTTGAAGCGAAAATGCCTCGGTTCAGCATCCTCGAGACGCTGGGAGATGCGTCCTATTCGATCTACCTGGTGCACATCTTTGCCGTCGGAGCCATTGCAGGAATGGCGCTGAAACTGATCGGGACCGAGAACGATGTGCTCGTCGCAGCGATCCTGCTGGCCGCCATTGTTGGCGGCATCGGCGCCGGATTGGTTCTATATCGCCTGGTAGAACGGCCGCTTATGCGTTCGCTCCGGCCCCGCGCCTAGGCCAAGGCTGCCCGGGCCTCGTTGCGAATGCGATTGACCATGGCAACCAGGCCGTTGGAGCGTTGTGTGGTCAGGTGTTCTCGCAGGCCCAATTCGTCGAAAAGCGCAATGGCATCTGTATTGGCGATGTCCTGTGCAGGCCTGTCCGAATAGAGGGCAAGAAGCACCGCGACGAGGCCTTGGACGATCATCGCGTCGCTTTCACCGCGGAAGCGGAGCGCTGGAACCCCATCGATGCTCTTGGGTTCCGCCACGAGCCAAACCTGCGAAACGCAGCCATTGACCTTGTTTTCCGGCGAGTGCTCGGCCTCCGAGAGCTTGTCGAGGCCCTGACCCAGTTCGATGATATAGCGATACCGATCTTCCCATTCATCGAGAAACGACAGGTTTTCGGCAATCTCTTGAAATGCTTGTGGCTGGCTCATGCGCCTTATCTAGGACATGCGATAGGTCAATGCCAGCGGGGCGCAAAGAAAAGCCGCAAGCACGGGGCGGTGCTTGCGGCCAAGGAGCCAGGAGCCGATGGAGTAATGTCGCTTGGGGAAGTGACGCGGCTTCTGGAGTTCAAGATCGGATGCCCCTTGGGGCACCGCGCTAGCCCGCCCGGTCCGGTCGAGGTCGAGGAAGGGGTACCGAACCGGAAGCCGCCAAATTGTGCATGGGATCAACGGCTGCCGGGTTAGTCTTGATAGCGGCGCTGGCCAAGGCCTTGCCACCGATGCAGGTGATGGTGTCGCACTCTATCGCTTCGATCTGTTCAGCCACGAACTGACTGCCGCGGGCCATCGCCTCGGATGATAGCGCGGAAGCTGTGGCGCCCATGTCTGCCTCTGGCCGGATGACCAGAAATGCGACAGTGAGCCAGAATGAGGAGCGAAGCAGAAACATCAGTCTTCCATTTGGGCGGGTCCATTTCCGCCGATTGATAACCAGCCTAGGGCGAGGCCCTTAAACTCCGTTGCGACAATTGGATAAAATTTGAGACAAATCCGGCGCTTCGTCCTTCGGCCGTGCAAGCTCTTGTTTACGCTAAAACTTGAAAGCCCCGCCCGGTGGAACCGCAAGCGCGCGCGCTTAAACCTGTCTTAGATGTTGGCGCGCAAGGCTGCGCACACGTTCCGGAACACATCCGGGCAGGCGGGTCGGTAACGGGCCGCGTCAGGGGCACAAGTCCCGAACAAGGCGTCGGTATAGTGAGTTCAGTAATGCGTAGCCTCAAGGTGTTCGGACCCAGCGGTGGGAATGATGCGGCGTCGACAGGCGCCGCTAATCGTCCCGAAATGCTGCGCCGCAAGACTATCGCCAACAACGCACGCCTGTTTTCGGTCACGGCTGCCCTGGGCCTTGTGCCAGCCATGTATCTGTTGATGACGGGCGGCGCGGTGCCGTTCCTCGTCGCCAGCCTGCTGCTGGCTGGCGGCATGATCAGTCTCTCCTTTTATCATCGCGGGCTGCTCGAAGCAGCGGCAGCCGGCCAGGTCACAACGCTCATGGCGTCGGGCCTTGTGCTGACCATCGCGGATCCGCGCCTGGTGGATGCCGGAATGGCAATGACCCTTATGGGTCCCGTCCTTGCCGCTCTCGTCTGCCGCAGGGTCCATCGCCGGGCCAGCTGGCTGGCTGCGAGTGCGGTGCTGGGTGTCGGCGCAATCGCCAGCGCGATCGGAATGAGCCCCGTCAGCCCCGATGCGCCGCAATTACTGGTTGCCTCAATCTTTGGCTTCTTCTCCGCTTTCGCCGTTGCCGCGCACAGCGCTCACCGGATCGCGGCCGCTTATGAAGTCCACGACAAGTCGCAGATCAGTGCCTATCGCCACCTGATCGAGCACGTGCAGGATGCCGTGCTGCGGTTCAGCGCCGATGGCGCCATTCTCTTGGCGTCGCGGTCTTCAGAAACCCTGTTCGGTTGCCCGCGCTATCAGCTTTCGGGGGAGAGCCTGGCCAATCGCCTGCATGTACTGGACCGCCCGGCCTACATGACAGCCTTTGCCGATGCCAATCAGGGTGGCCGGAACCGCACGATCGAGGTCCGGCTACGCCAGGATGATCCGCGCGCTTCGCACAGCGTTCCGCGTTTCATCTGGGTCGAAATGCAATTGTCGCCGATCCTGGACGAGACCGCTCCCGGCCGTCGCCACGAAGTGATTGCACTGCTGCGGGACATTACCGGTCGTAAGGATGCAGAAGCGGCCATGGCCGAGGCACGGCGCGCCGCTGAGGATGCGTCCCAGGCAAAGTCGCGGTTTCTTGCAACCATCGGTCACGAACTGCGAACCCCGCTCAACGCGGTCGTCGGCTTCTCGGAAATGATGACGAGCGGCATCGGCGGCGAGCTGTCGCACACGCACAAGGAGTATGCCGGCCTGATCCATCAGAGCGGCAAGCACCTGCTCGAAGTGGTAAGCATGCTCCTCGACATGTCGCGCATCGAGGCTGGCAAGTTCGAGATCCATGCTGAGCCTATGGCTCCGGCGGAGATTGTTCCATCTTGCCTCGCCATGGTCGAAACACTGGCTGCCGAGCGCAATGTGCGCGTTGTGTCCGACGTCGAACAGGACCTGCCGATGCTGACGGCCGATGAGCGGCTGTGCCGGCAGATCCTGATCAACCTGCTCTCAAACGCCATCAAGTTCAGCCATGACGGCGGGCTTGTGAGCGTTGTGGTCAAGCGCCAGGGCCAGTCCATCAATCTCTCGGTACGTGATCGGGGCATCGGTATGGCGCCTGCAGCCCTGGCGCGAATCGGCGAGCCCTTCTTCCAGGTTCAAGAGGGGCTGAATCGCAAATATGAGGGCACGGGTCTCGGATTATCCATCGTCAAGGGCCTGGTCGAGCTCCATGGGGGCACTTTGCGGGCCATGTCCGAAATTGGAGCGGGGACAACCATCACTGTTCTGCTGCCTATAAACGGTCCAGCAACCAAAGCCGGCGAAACTGCCGACATTGTTCACCTGCACCGAGAGCCCCTGGCGAGCGCCACTTCTGATTCATGGCAAAACGAAACAAGAAAAGCCCAATGAACGCTGCGACCCTTTCCCAGCCGATCCTGATGGCCGGCGGCGCCTTGCTGGGCACCGTGACGCGCGCCGGGCAATGGAGCCTGGCGCGGTATATGCGGGCTCCCCTCGCATCGACCGGTATTCTTGCCATGGTCACTCTGACGGCTCTGGCGGGCAGCAATGCGCTTTACTTTCAAACTGTCGAGCACCCGTCGCCCTTCTTTGCTCCGGCCCATAATACAGTCGCGGCTCTGCCCACGCCGGCCGTCGACCGTCCTGAGAACGTGCTGCCATCGATCGAGATCGCCCAGCCGGAAGCGGCGCCGGCCGTTGCAGCAGAGACTACAGGAAGCGTTGCGACGCCGGTAAGCGTGCCCGACGCGCCAGTCGGCAATGCCCAGATGTTCGCGGTGCAGAAGAAGCTCTTCGAACTCAACCTCTTTTCGGGAACGATCGACGGCTATTACGGCCCCAAGACCGCCGAAGCCATCAGGGCATTCGAACAGCGGAACGGCTTGACCCCGACCGGCAGCATGAACGCTACCGTGATGGACGCTATTCTTGCCTCCGACGCATCCGGCCGGGTAGCGCCCGCTGCGGCACCGTCACCTCAGCCCCAGGCAGCGATTGTTCAGCCGGTGGCAGCGCCTCCGCCGGTCCCGGTGCAGTCCGCGGTGGCCAATCCGCAGCAGGATCCGGTTGTGCGGCAATTGCCGCAATTATCGCCCGCTGAGCAGGCTTTCGATACCGTCGCGCAATCGGCCGCAAGTACGATCGATTCCATAATCGCGGTTGTGGACACCTCGCGCACGCCGCCCCAGGCAATGGCCAATCCGCCGGTGCCCAGCGCCTCCGCGGCAAACGTACCGTCCCAGCCTGCGCCGGCCGTCCCGGTCGCGTCGACGCCGGTACAACCGATGCCGGCGCCCGTCGCTCTGGCGACCAATAGCGCGAGTGCTGCACCGGCCAATCCGCCGACCCAGGCGGCCGCAACGCCCCCGGCCAATGACACCGAACTGGTGCGTCAGATCCAGACAGGCCTTGCCAGCCTTGGATTTTTCCAGGCGCCCGTCGATGGCAAGCCGGGACCGGAGACGGCGCGTGCCATTCGGGAATTCGAGAGCTTTTATCGCTACCGCATGACTGGCCAGGTACAGCCGGACCTCGTGGACCTGCTGCTCAAGGCCGGCGCGACCATTTAGGTGGGTAGCCTGCGCAGTGATATCTGGTGCATGGCCTTCGTGCGGCGGCACAATGACCTTGGCCAGATGTGCGTTGTGGCGCGGCGGGGCGATCCCATTGCCGGACAAGTCTTTATTGAAATCGACCATCTCGACGGCACACGATCGCTGCTGGTGCCAGCGCCGAGCGTGAGTCGGAACGACGACGGGGCAGGGCTGGTTTTCCAGCATCGTTTTCGACGTGTCGAGCCTGGCATCGTCCGCGACCGCATTGCCCGCGAGATCGATTTCGACCCCGACCTCTGGGTGTTGAGCCTCGATCTGAGGGGCGACGATGCTGGCGTCGATGTCATTGCCGCACGCTAGGTCAGTGCGGCGTCGCGCACTCAGCTGGCGCGACGCGCTCCGATGCGGGCAAGGGCTTCGATGGCCTGGTCCACCACCGGATTGTGGGCCGGCGCCAGACCGGGCGTCCGGCGGCTGGTTGCGGTGAATGGCTGGTATTGCGGCTTGCTCAGTTCGAGAAGGTTCACCTCCCCACGCCAGGCGCTCATCAGATAGGCCATGGATTCCGGCGACACATTGCCGAAGAGGCTGGCAAAATCGGCCAGGGCCTTCGAGCGGTCATAGTCGTGGCTCGTGGCATGGATCAGCACCTTGAGCCCATCATAGGCCGTAGCGCCGAAGGCGCGCAGGATGACGAACAGCGATGCGCCGGTCACATCATGGGCGATCTGGCCGCAGCGGACCTCGTCGAGACCAGTGATCTGGGCAAGCAGGCGTGTGACCTCCGGACGACGATTCTCCGAAAACAGCTTCATCAGCGCCTTGGTCAACTCGGCGCTGGCCACCGAAATCTGCTCGATGGTCCGTGCGATTGGCGCTACTGGCGTAGAGCGGTGGGCGAAGGCGTGGATCACCTTGAGGCGGTGCGCGTCGGACAGGTCAAAAAACGCGGGGGCGAGGAGCGCCGCGTCGAAATCACTGCGCTGGCCAAGGGCCTCGGCGACCATGTGGTCCATCTGTGCGGACCGCGCGAGGGCGCTGAGATAGGCGCCGCGCGGCACGATATGCTGGTTGGCGGCGAGGGCGCGGTAGACCTTGCGCGAATTCATCTGGAAGAGCTTGGCCAGCACCACGTTGGACAGACCATCGCGGCCAGCCAGAGTAGCGCAGGCCAGTACGTCGTAGCGGCCAATGATGTCCAGCATGGTCTGGTCGGACAATTCCGGCGCGCCTTCGAGAAACGCGATCAGGTCTTCACCGATATTCTCGACCACCAATTGCTCGAGCTTGGGAGAGAGCAGTTCCGCGCGACCCAGGATCGCTGCACCTTTGGCGCGGGCCTGCGGGCCAGCCGTGGGAAACAGCCGGGCGGCAAGGGTTTCGAACTGTTCCATTTCGGGAAGCGTGGGTTTTCCGCGCCTTGCATAGGCATCGCAGGCAGCGATGAGCAGGGTGTTGGTGCGATCCACACCACCCGTTTCGATCAGAAGCTGAAAGGTCTCGTAAGGCTGAAAACCAAGCATTTTAAGAAAGGACCGCCGACTCGCTCTGCATCAAAATCGATGCATCTTCACTCTTGCCGCCAATTCGTTAGCAGACTGTTAACCTTGACGATCTCTTAATGGGGTCAAGGCGCATGGGGCGATGCGTCGGACTATTCGACCAGAACTCGCAGCCTCCATTAGGGACGGAGGAGCGGCGTCTCAATGGAGGCCGGCTTGGGAAAGCTATTGAAATTTGCCGTGCGGAAAAAACCCGCCGACGACGGGAAGACGACCCACGGTGCCGCCCAGATCCTGATTTTCACCGGGGTGCGTTATGAACGCGGGTTACCCCCGCCATCTGATTCCCATGCCGAGGGTAAACGGCGGAAGCGCAAGCGGGGATAAATCTGGAATGCGGTTCCTGCGTCTTGTTGGCCTGCTGCTGCTGGCGGGATGTGCCACGGCCTGCGTATCGCGGCCGGTGGGCGATTTCGGTCGCGCGGAAAAGGGTGTCCTGCATGATCAGGTCATGCCCTATGTCGGCAGCAAGATCGCGGCCAATCGCGGTGAGCCGGTTTCAAACCTGAACCAGACCGACCAGGAGCGCGAAATGCACGATCGCACCTGGCGCTTCCTGATCGCCGCGCATAGCCGGGACTGGCTCTTCGACACCAATACCGAATTGCAGCGGACCCGGATCGGGCCGGCCAAAGATCATCAATACAGTCCTGACCGCTATTATACCTGGCTGCGCACGACCCATTACCAGTCGTCCACCACTCGCTATAATACGGTTGGGCGGCATATTCAGGCCGATTTCGACACAGTGCCCTCGACCTTCCGCGCCATCTGCGCAGTGCAGGAAGTGGACCGCCAGCGGCGCGTGGCCCTGGCCGAACTGCCAGGGATCGAAGCGGATGTCGCTGCCAACGTCGCGGCGCGGCGAACCGAGAACCAGTGGCACATCGACTGGTTCGTGCGGGCGCTTAACTACCGCTTCAAGAGCTATTCCTATGCGCTGGACCATCTGTTGGTCGAGACACCGCACGAGCAGTCCATGGCAGTGGACGAAAGCCTGCGGCGTCTGAAGCCCTGGGTCGATCGCGCCAATCGCGGCGATTTCTGTTCGGGCGTCGCCGGCAAGAGCGGGACTGGCATCACCATACCGTCACGCTTCCAGATCATGGTCCCGGACAACGAAGTCATTCATCAGAAGTAGGTCTGGCGCAGCCGCGCCAGCACTTTGGGCGCGAAGTCAGCCAGCGCCGTCACATCGTGCCAGCGGGCGGCGTGAACCTCATCAAGCTGGGCGACCAGCGGCAGGTCCGGATCGGCCAGGAAGAGATATTGCAGATCGTGATGGACATGCGGCGGCTCGTTCCGGGCCGGCTTGCCCGGAACGTCATGGCTATCGATGACGAAAGGCAGGTCCGAGCCCTTGTGCCAGGGGTGGAGGCGCAGATCGGCGATGGCGGTTTCCTCGACCGCCTCACGCATGGCGGACTGATAGAAATGGTCGGCTGGTTCGTAATGCCCGCCGGGCTGAAGCCAACGCCCGATGGTCACGTGGTCGATGAGCAGGGTCTGCCTGTGGTCGGGGGAGAGAATGACGGCGCTGGTCG